>CANQWZ010000011.1 GCA_947627685.1 uncultured Bacilli bacterium
CTGCTGATAAATCTTTAATTACGACTTTTTGTTTGCATATTTTTTGAAAAGCCCATTCAAAAAAGACTGAAGATGCAACACAAACTAAAATTAACATTAAAGCACGGTAACCAAAAATAATAATAGATGCAATTGTAGCAGGAAGAAGGGCTATTAAAACATCAAGCATTATTTTGGTTGTATTGGTGTTACTAAATACATGGGGTGAAGAAGATAAAATTAGTTTATCGCTTTCTAAAGTGGCATTTGTTTCAACATTTGTTTTAACATTTTCTTCTGGAATTTCTGTATTTAGCGTTTTAGTTTTATTAAAAGTAACATAACTATTATGATTATTTTTTTTATCATGAATTATATATTTTTGTTCTAAACTATTCATAATTATTTAGCCTCTTCTTTTTGCTTTGCTTTTTCTGTTAAATATTTACGTAGTTCGCCTTTAGCAAGGCGATTTTTTTGTACTAACCTTCTTTTAGCAGGACAAACGTAAGAACATACGCCACATTCCATGCACAAGTTAACTTTTAATTTCTCGAGTTCAACCATATTGCTTTCCTCTAATGCTTTTGCAAAAGCGGGCGGATCTAATCTAAGTGGGCAATGGTTTATACATCTACCACATCTTATACAGTTACTTTCATCAGGAAGTTTAGCATCTTTTTCGTTAAAAGCCAAAACGGCATTGGTCGTTTTTAATACCGGTACATCAAGTGATGGTACATTTACACCCATCATTGGTCCGCCATACATAACTTTAAAAGGTTTTTCTTTAAAGCCATCACAAAAAGCAAATAATTCTTTGATAGGTGTGCCAACTAGCGCTATCACATTTTTAGGTGTCTTTACTGCTGATCCATCTACGGTTACTACTTTTTCAATAAGTGGCATACCGGTTTTTATGTATTTAGCAATGTTAGCAAGGGTTGTAACATTGATGATAATAACACCAACATCTAAAGGTAATTTGCCTTCAGGGACTACTTTTTTTAAAGTGTTATAAATTAATACCTTTTCTCCTCCTTGAGGATAAATAGATGGTAAGACTTTTATTTCAATATTACTACCTACTTTGGTTAAGGTTTTTAATTTTTGAATAGCTTCTGGTTTATTGTTTTCAATGCCAAAAACAATTTTTTTAGAACTAAAATATTTTTCTAATATTTGTAATCCGCTTTCTAAATCATCAATATCATCAATCATAGTGCGAGTATCACTAGTTATAAATGGTTCACATTCAGCCGCATTGATTAAAATGACTTCAACTTTTGATAAATCATCGATATCAAATTTAACATACGTTGGAAATCCTGCACCACCAAGTCCGACAATACCACTCTTTTTTAAAGCTTCAACAAAACTTTCATAGCTATCAATGTTTGGTGCAACAAGCGCAGGATCAATTTTTTGTAAGCCATCACTTTCAATAAAAATAGCTGGCACATAAGAGCCGTTTGATGCTAAAATATTTTCAATTTTTTTTACCTTACCAGATACCGAAGAATAAACTGGTGAAGATATTTTACCTGTTGCCTCTGCTACTTTTTGTCCTACATATACATAATCATTTACATTAACAATAGGGCTTGCTAAAGAACCTATATGCATATTCATTGGTAAAATGATTGTCTTTGGTAAAAGTAGGGGCATTGGTTTTAGTGATGAGGTATTTTTACAATGTTTTACATGTGTACCATGTAATCTAAAAAATGGCATAATTTTTCTCCTTTAGGAATGATTTTATTCACTAATAATTTATCCTTATTTTACCATGATATACTTATTTTTGTCAAACATATCATTTTTTGTTTTAAGTAAAAGCAAATATTGTTAAATGAATTTTTCACGTTTATTGTAAAAAAGGATATCCTTTCTAAAGAAAGATATCCTTTTTATATTTATGCACTACGACGCCACTCACCATCATAGAATTGCATTGTTTTAGCCATGCCTTTTACATCATTAAACCAACTTTCGCTAGCAAGACGTCCTAAGCCAAAACTTGTTGTTGCAAACCAATAACTTTGTTTATTTAAGAAGTCTACTTTAGCAAGTTTAGTACAATTTCTAAAAGCACCTGCTGATATTCTAATTACACTATCAGGAATAGATACTTCAACTAAATTACTGCAGTCTGCAAAAGCATTTATACCTATTGTGGTTGTACCATCTTTGATATTGATAACTGAAGCAAGTTCTTCATTTTTAGCTTTAATTAAGTGTGTATCTATATATAGAACACCATCAACCCAATTATCAGGACTATTGTAATATGCAGTATTAAAGAAGGCATTTTCACCAATATATAAAACGCTAGTTGCTATTTTAATTGTTTTTAAATTAGTACAATTTTCAAAAGCCTCTGCCCCAATCGAAGTAACGGAATCAGGAATTTCAATACTTTCAATATTAGTACCTTTAAAGGTTCCTGATGGGATGGTTTTAACCGTTGAAGGAATGATGATATCTCCTTCTGCGATATCAATATGGAAATTACTAGCATACATTAATGGACTTGAATAATCATTAACAAAAACAATATTTAACCATTCATTGATATTACCAACAAATTCTACATTTTCTAAATCTACACATCCTAAGAAAGCATCATCATCAATTTTTACTAATTTATTATGAAGAATAATAGTTGTAAGTTTAGTACAATTTTCAAAAGCATTACTACTAATTGAAATAGTATCTTCTCTTACTTCAAAAACACCAGTTGCTTCTTTATTTACTTTAATTAAATGCTTATGAATATATAAGGCATTATCAACCCAATTATTAGGTTTACTTAAAAAAAGCGTATTATCAAAAGCATCACTACCAATTTCAGTAACTGTATCTGGCATATCAAATACTTCTAAAGCTTTACAATCTTTAAAAGCAAGGGCATCTATTTTGGTTACTTTATTTGGTAATTTAACATTATTTAATTTTTCACATGCACCAAAAGCATATTTACCAATTACTTCAAGATTAGAGTCGGTCGCAAATTCAACTATTTGTAAATCAGAACAGCCATAAAAAGCATTTTCGCCAATTTCGGTAATATTTTTTGATATATATACTTTTTCAATATTTTTCATAACAAAGAAAGCACTTCTAGCAATCATACTAACAACTGAACCATTATAAGTTTCAGGAATAATAATTTCTTTTACACTATTAATTTTTTTACGATCGCAACTAACTATGTAATGTGCACCTTCTTTTGTATATACAAGTGCATCATGACTACATTTATCACATAAATTATTAGTAGTATAACTATGTTCTTCATCGATAACATGCTCGCTATTACGTCTACATACACTCTTATGATGAGTCTCAGTGATTTCCCAATCAACATATTCGTGGCCTAAAGCTTCACTAATTTGTTCTTTATATGTATATTGACATTCAATACATGTATATATACTTTCGGCAGGATTTTCACAATCAGCTTGGGTAGTTTCAATGTTATAGTTGTGTTCAAATTCTTCACTTATGCCACAAACATCGCATGTGTGTTTATGTTTACCATCAGTGGTTTGTTCCCATTTACTCCAAGTATGTCCAAATGGTACAGGACCTTCTTTAGTAAAACTAATATGGCAATCTTTACAAGTTGTAGTTACGCTATCAGGTGTTGTACAACTACCAGCAGTTTCAACACTTTCCATTTGACACACACCTTGTTCTTTATGTTCAGGGTTACGTTTACAAACTCTAGAATGAGTATGTTTTTCATTATCACCTGGAGTTGAATCACCATCATATTGCCATTCATCCCAGTCATGATCTAATTTATTAACTTTGTTAGAAATTACTTCATCTTTACATATATCACAAACAGATTTTGTATAACCATCCATATCACATGTAGGATCTACTACATCTACTGTATAGTTACAATCAACAAGTTCACTTTGATAAGTACATTTCAAACATTTACTATAATGTTTAGCTGTTCCTTCTTCATGAACATATACTAAATCATGCCCGGTTGGGTCTTTAATATCTACTTCATGAATGCTACCACAAGTTTTACATACATATTTAGTATAACCTGTTGTTGTACATGTTACATCAATGGTTTCTCTTTTTCTAGTACGCATGCTTGTTCATCTAAATAACCACAACGTTTACAATTTCTTGCATGCATATGAGTATGTTCTTCTGTTTCATTAGTACTTCCTACTATTACTTGTTGCCATGCATCATCACTATATTCATGACCAAGTGCAGGAAGAATTACTTTTTCAAGTTCACGGTTACATTCTTCGCACCTATGTTCGATATAACCATCCATATCACATGTTGCTTCAACTCTGTTAGTATCAAATAAACATTCATCTTCTTCAATATGGTTTGGATCATTTTCACAAACACGGTAATGTTTGTTAATATCAGTTTTACTTGGTTGCCATGGGCTCCAACTATGTCCTAATGCCTTAATTATTTCTTGTGATTGTAAAGTTTTACCACAAACTTCACATTCTATTTCATCAGTTAATCCTTCATTATCACAAGTGGCATCATATCCTTTATTTACAACCATTTCTTTATGACCCGTTTTAGGAGTTGTTTCAGTTACAACTTCACCACATGTTGTACATGTAGCCTTTTTTGTACCATCATGCTCACATGTTGCTTCAGTTTCTATTTCCCATTTTTCAAAAGTGTGTCGATGTTCTTCAAAACAACCACTTATAGCAAATATGAAGCTACAAACAAAGGCAAATAAAATTAATTTTAAGCTTGTTTTCTTCATCTTCTTTTTCCTTTCTTCTAAATCCGCATAAAATCTCTTAAATTTTACCATATTAGGATATTTGTGTCAATTTAAATTATAATTTTTAATATAAAAAAGGATCTTTTGGATCCTTTTTATTCAGCAAAATTCATTGATAAAAATCTTTGATAACTCTTATATCTTCTTTGAGCTTCTTCTTTATTCTTATTAAGAAGATTTTCAGCTTCAGTAGGATTGATATTCTTAAGTTGTGCATAACGAGTTTCACTCATTAGATATTCATCATATTTATCCCAATCTGGTTCTTTCGAATCGATTTGAAGTGGATTCTTACCTTGGCTAGCAAGTCTTGGATCATATCTAAGTAATGTCCAATAACCACATTCAACAGCAAGTTTAGCTTGTTCTTGAGCTTTACCCATACCACGTTTTAAACCATGGTTGATACATGGTGAATATGCAATTACAATAGATGGACCATGATAGCTTTCAGCCTCACGCATTGCCTTTAACAATTGTGCAGGGCTACCACCATGTGATACATATGCTACATATACATGACCATAACTCATAGCTATCGCAGCAAGGTCTTTTTTCTTACCATGTTTACCAGCAGCAGTAAATTTAGCAATTGAAGCAGTTGGTGATGATTTAGAAGATTGACCACCAGTATTTGAATATACTTCTGTATCAAGTACTAAAATATTTACATCTTCATTATTAGCAATTACATGGTCAAGTCCACCATAACCGATATCATATGCCCAACCATCACCACCAATAATCCATTGTGATCTCTTTACTAGATGATCTCTTAAATCATATATAGCTTTAGCATGAGCACATTCTTTATCTTTTAGTAGTGGAACAAGTTCATCAGCTACTTCTCTTGTTACTTTATAATCTTCACGGTTATCAAGCCACATTTTAAATAATTCATGAATACGGTCATTACCTTCACATTCCGAAAGAGCTTCTTCCATATGTGTAGCAATTTGATCACGAAGGGCAGTGCTCGCAGCAACCATACCAAAACCAAATTCGGCATTATCTTCAAATAAAGAGTTAGCCCAAGCAGGTCCATGACCTTCTTTGTTTTTAGTATAAGGTGTAGCAGGGAAACTACCACCATAAATTGAAGAACATCCTGTTGCATTAGCAATAACCATATGATCACCGAATAATTGGGTTATAAGTTTAACATATGGTGTTTCACCACAGCCACCGCATGCACCAGAGAATTCAAATAGAGGTTGTGCAAATTGGCTGTTTTTAGGATTAGCCATCTTATCAACAATATTATCTTTATATGTTACTTCATTAAAGAAATATGCGGCATGTTTAGCTTGATTTTGTTCTAAAGCATCAGAAATTGGAATCAAAGAAAGAGCTTTTTCACCTTTCTTACCAGGACAAGTATTTACACATACTTCACATCCTGTACAATCAAGTGTAGAAATTTGTAAAGTATATTTTAGTCCTGCAAAATCTTTACCAATTGGTGCTAAATAATTAACACCATCAGGAGCTTTAGCAGCTTCTTCATCATTTACAAGGAATGGTCTAATTACCGCATGAGGACATGCAAATGAACATTGGTTACATTGTATACAATTATCAGGATTCCATACAGGAACAAAGTTAGCTGTACCACGTTTTTCATAAGCAGCAGTACCATTTGGCATTGTACCATCTTCAAAGCCAACAAAAGCTGAAACAGGTAAATCATAACCTTTAACTTTATTTACAGGATCAGCAATTGTTTTAATGAAATGAGGACGATTTTCATCAACCTTAACTTCTTCAACTGGTAATTTCTTCCAAGCTGATTTTACTTTTACTTCAACTAATCCTTCAGCACCTTTGTCAATAGCTTGATAATTTAATTGAACAACAGCTTCACCTTTTTTACCATATGTTTTTGCGGCATATTTTTTCATTAAATCTTGAGCTGTTTCATATGGCATAATTTGTTCATTTAATTTAAAGAAAGCTGATTGTAAAATAGTATTAGTACGATTGCCAAGACCAATTTGTCTTGCTAGATGAACAGCATCAATAATATAGAATTTAGCATGTTTTTCAGCCAAACCTTTTTTGAAAGCATTTGGTAAATGTGCTTCAATTTCTTTAGCATTTCTTACTGTGTTAAGTAAGAAAGTACCACCATCTTTTAAGCAACTTAGCATATCATATTTTTCAACATATGCTTCCAAACTACAACTTACAAAGTCAGCATGATTTACAAGATATGGAGCAGTAATTGGCTTAGGACCAAAACGTAAATGTGATCTTGTTACACCACCTGATTTTTTAGAGTCATATGCAAAATATGCTTGAGCATAAAGATCAGTATTGTCACCAATAATTTTAATAGTATTTTTATTAGCACCAACTGTACCATCGCTACCTAATCCGAAGAAAACAAGTTCTGATGTTCCTTCAAGAAGTTTGATTTCTTTACCAACAGGAATGCTTAAATGTGTTACATCATCTTCGATGCCAACTGTAAAGCCATCAAAACCATTTTTCTTTAAATGATCAAATACAGCTATCATTTGAGCAGGAGTAGTATCTTTACTAGATAAACCATATCTACCACCAATAATTCTTGGTGCACCTTTTTCACCATAGAAGGCAGCTTTAACATCTAAATATAGAGGCTCACCTAATGATCCTGGTTCTTTGGTTCTATCAAGTACCGCAACTCTTTTTACTGTTTTAGGTAATTCTTTTAATAAATAATCTTTTGCGAAAGGACGATATAAGTGAACAGTTATGCAACCAACTTTTCTACCTTTAGCATTTAAATAATCAACAACTTGTTTGATTGTTTCAGTAACAGAACCCATAGCAACAATAACATCAGTAGCATCTTCTGCACCATAATAAACAAATGGAGCATAGTATCTACCTGTTACTTCACTAATCTTTTTCATATATTCACTAACTACAGCTGGTACTTCTTGATAAAATTTATTTTGAATTTCTCTAGTTTGGAAATAAACATCATCATTTTGAGCAGAACCTCTTGTTACAGGATGTTCAAATGTTAATGCTCTTTCTCTAAAACGTTTAACTGCTTCTTTATCAAGTAATTGTTCAAATACTTCATAATCCATAACTTCAACTTTTTGAATTTCGTGAGAAGTTCTAAAACCATCAAAGAAATGCATAAATGGCACACTTGTTTTAATCGCAGCAAGATGAGCAACACCTGCAAGATCCATAACTTCTTGAACTGATGAAGTTGCAAGCATGGCAAAACCGGTTTGACGACATGCCATAACATCTTGATGATCACCAAAAATTGATAAGGCTTGTGCAGCAAGACTACGTGCTGAAACATGAATTACACCTGGTAAAAGTTCACCAGCAATTTTATACATGTTAGGAATTTTTAATAATAATCCTTGGCTAGCAGTAAATGTTGTTGTTAACGCACCTGCTTGAAGTGATCCATGAACAGATCCGGCAGCACCAGCTTCTGATTGCATTTCCACAATTTTAACGGGCATACCAAATAAATTCTTTTTACCTTTTGATGCCCATTCTTCTGCGTATTCAGCCATTGGTGAAGATGGCGTGATTGGATAAATACCGGCTACTTCGGTGAAAGCATACGCGCAATGAGCAGCAGCTTGGTTACCATCCATAGATTGGAAAACTTTTTTAGACATAAAATAATTCCTCCTAATATTTCATACTTTTTTATTATACCACATTATGTAAAATTGGTAAACAAAATAACACAAATTTTGTTTTAATCTTTCAATAATTTATTAATAAAGGCTAAGACTAAACAAATTGCAAATCCTACTAAATAACAGTAACATACCGTTGTGCCTTTAATACTCATCGCAAAAACATTAACATATTCGCTAATACTATTTACAGCCTCAATATCAATATTACTTTTAAATATAGTAGGCATCACTAACAAACATCCACTAATAACAAGGCCGAAAATACTAATTGTAAATAACTTATTTTTCTTGTTAAAAATACCTTTTATTGATCTAATAATAACAATAACGGCTGAAGCAAACTCAAAAGCAATTAGTAAAACCAAGAAAATCATAGGTAAAGGATTAGACCATAAATCAAAAAAAATCTTCCAACTGGTTTTACCATTGATTTGTTTAATAGCTTTATTGAGTTTGTTGTTATATTCAAACTGATTTTTGATACTATTGGCTAAATCAATATATCTAATTCCTTTCGTTTTGATCCTTTCAAAATCAAATTGAATAGCATCTTCATTGCTATAAACAGTAATAATTTCATTAGTTTCCGTAATTTGTGCACCATTACTAGTGGCGGTAGCATAAAGTTGTAAAGTGACAAATACTCTTTTTATAATATCATCAATTCCAGCTTCTTTTAAATCATCATAATTTAAGCTAGAATCAATTTCAAGGGATTTAGCAATATTATTTTCAATGTATTCTTTGTTATTATTGTATATAGCTTCGCGATCAAATTTTAAAATAGGAAAAAATAATAAACTTAAACACATTACTATTGCAATAACTAAGGTTATACCATAAAAAATTCTTTTCATTTTTTGCTCCTTTTAATTAGTATTATTATACTAAACTTTAATTATTTTCTCAAATATTTCGATTATTTAGTTAAAAATAACCCCTTTTTTGTTTTTATTACTTGTTAATTATTTCCTATTTTAGATTAATACATAAAAGAAATAATATAACATATAATATAATTGGTGATAGAAATGCTACTTAAAGAAATATATAATGAATATGACTATAACATTGAAGTAACGGGAATTCAAACAGATTCACGTTTTATAAAACCAGGTGATATTTTTTTACCCTTAAAAGGTAAAACTTTTGATGGTAATGAATTTATTTCGGAAGCTATTACAAAAGGTGCTGTAGCTATTGTTAGTAATTATCCTATCTTTCAAGCAACCATACCAGTTATTATCGTTGATGATTTAGATCTTGAATTAAAAAGGCTAATTGATCTTATTTATGATAGACCATATAATGAATTAACGATGATTGGTGTAACCGGTACTGATGGTAAAACTAGTGTTTCTACTTTAACTTCTTATCTTTTAAATCATCTTTCGCGTTGTGCTAATATTGGTACTAATGGCATTATTTACGATAATGAAATTATTGATAATATTTTTACTACTCCCCTATTAACTGAAAATTTTCGGCTTTTAAGAAACTTTTCTGATGATGGCATTAGTTATGTTAGCATGGAAGTATCAAGTCAAGGTATTGCCAATCATCGTATTGATAATATTCTTTATGATTATGCTATTTTCACTAATCTATCACATGAGCATTTAGATACTCACAAAACTATGCATAATTATTTTTTAACAAAATTAAAATTATTTAAACAACTTAAAAAACAAGGTATTATGATAATTAATAAAGATGATTATTATGCTAAATTTTTTGAAAAATATCAAAATGTTATTTATTATAGTTTATTTTCTCCATCTGATTATCAAGCTATACATATTAGATATTATCAAAATCATACTGTTTTTGACCTTAAGGCTAAAGATTTTATCTTGGAAGATTTACGTGTTAACCGCACTGAAGAATATAATATATATAATATTTTGCCAGCTATTATCATTGCCTTAAAAGAAGGTATAGATATTAACTTACTCTATGAATTATTACTAGATTTACCAGTTATACCGGGTCGTCTAGAAAAAGTGCCAGTTAAATATCCTTTTGAAGTATATATTGATTTTGCGCACACACCTAATGCTTTAAAAAATGTTTTATCAGCTCTTCGCAAAAAAGCAAAACACAACATCATATTAGTGTGTGGTGCAGCCGGTAATAAAGATCATACTAAAAGACCCCTCATGGGCAGTATTGCTTGTGAATATGCGGATTACACCATTTTTACATCTGAAGATCCAAGAACAGAAGATCCTAAGGCTATTATTAAAGAAATGACCAAGATGATTGATATATCTAAAAATAACTATCGTATTGTAATAAATAGACAAGATGCTTTATCTTATGCGTTTAAGATTGCTAAAAAAGATGATATTATTATAGTTACCGGAAAAGGTAGAGAAAATTTCTTTGAAGAAAACAATATCATCTATCCTTATTCAGATTTTGATTATTTGTTAGATATTAAAATATAAAAAGTTTTATTAGTCGATACGACTTTTAAATCTTTTATAATAAATTTTAAAAAACTAAAAAAAATTCAGCAAATACACTGAATTTTTTTATAAATATTTTCTCATATCAATAGAAAGATTAGCTTCTAAATTAATTAATCTTTTAGTAATATCTTTAGATACTTCATCAGCAGCCTTATATTGATTAAGATACTTATTTAAAGACTTTACACCCATATTACATCCATCAGTCATTAAACTAGCAACTGTTTCATCGTTTTCATGTATCATTAATTTCATACCCGTTTTTACCGATGACATTGTTTTAACAAAAGGATTAGGATTTTTACCTTTATCTTGATATTTATCAAGCAGATTATTAATTTCGTTTTTTAACTTAAGGTGTTCATCCTTACAAGTAACCAAAGCCTTTTTTAAATCTTTATTTTTTATGGATTCAACCACATCATCAATGGATGATACTCCCATTTTGATCCCCGCATCACATTCTCTTAATAATTTAATTGTATCTGATTCAATCATAATATATATATCTCCCTTGTTTTTTATTATTATAAGTTCTTTTTTTATAATTTATACAAAGAAGATTTTTTAAATTATTTTCTTTTTAAGGCTTGATATATACTACTTTTAGAGATATGACGATCTTTTGCGACCATGCGCATGGCATCTTTTTCATCTAAACCTTGTTTTAAATAATGAAGCATATGTTCTTCAAGTGGCAAAGCAATTAAATCTTGGTTAATTTCTTTTAGCGTTGCTCCTTCAATAACAATGACAATTTCACCTTTAATTTCATCTACTACATCAAGAATTTCTTGGGGTGTACCATGTAGGTATTCCTCATATGTTTTGGTAAGTTCTCTAGCAAGACATATATATCTTGTAGGCATAATTTCATTTAATATGGTTAAAGTTTCTTTAATGCGATGTGGTGATTCATATAAAATAATTGTATCTTGTACATCTTTTAAATCTTGTAATTCTTTTTTACGTTTAGTGGCTGTACTATTTAAAAAGCCCGTAAAAACAATTCGATTTGATGGAATACCACTACCTACAAGAGCAGTTGTAAATGCCGAAGCAGATGGTACTACAACAACAACAACATCATTTAAAATAGCATATTTTACAGCTAAATAACCAGGATCACTAATAATAGGCATCCCCGCATCACTTACGATGGCTACATTTTGGCCATTTTTTATTTTAGCAATTAAGCTTTCAGTAATATCATTTTCATTAAAGGTGTGATAACTTTTTAAGGGTTTCTTGATGTTTAAATGTTTTAATAATTTAAGTGTTACTCTAGTATCTTCACAAAAAATGATATCAACCATTGCTAAAGTATTAATAGCTCTTAGGGTAATATCATCAAAGTTTCCGATAGGCACACCAACTAAATATAATTTAGCTTGTTCATTTTGAAAGGTCTTTTGTCTTTTTAACATTGGTATTTTCCTTTTTATAATTAAATATTGCTAAAATTTCTTTAGTATATTCATTTTTTTCGTTGTATACATATAAAGGAGGTAAGATTTTTAACCCCCCATTACTACCTTTTTTCTTAGCTTCAATTAAGATTGCAAGAGCACTTTGAGCTTTTTTCTTGGAATAGACAAATTGCAATCTTTTTAAAGCAAAGTTATATTTTTTTAAAACATCTATAACATCTATTAAACGCTCTGCTCTATGAACTAACGCTAGAGTTCCTTTATCTTTTAATAAAATATTGCTTGTTTTAACAATATCATCAAGTGTTGCCATTACTTCATGACGAGCTATGGTTTGATAAATGCTTTCATTAATATTACTAGAATCGTTATATTTAAAAAAAGGGGGATTACAAGTAACAACATCATATATGCTAGAGCCTATTTTTTTATGGATAGTTTTTAGATCATCATGATAGATAGTAATTTGTTCATCTAATCCATTATAACTAACACTACGTTTAGCAAGATCATATATCTCCTCTTGTATTTCAACTCCTATTATTTTAGCTTTGGTTCTAAGGGTTAAAAAGATAGGTATATAACCATTTCCACAACCTAAGTCGACAATTAATTTATCACCTTTGTTAATAGTTACAAAATTAGCAAGTAAAGTAGAATCTAAAGAAAAGTTAAAAATATCAGGGCGTTGAATGATTTTTAATCCTTCATAGCCCAGTAAATCATTAATAACCTCAACCTTAGGCTTTGCCATTATTATTACCTTGTTTTTTAGCAGTTGAACGGTAATGGTTTTGATATCTATTATTGGTTCTTTCTTTCTTTTCTTTAGCAATATCTACAACATTAGTTTCAACAATTTCGATTTCATCGTTTTCATCAATACTTGCGACTACTTCAGCATCATCTTTAACGTTAGAGTTAAGCGTAATATATTCAATATCTTCAACTTTATGGCTTGTTAGGGAACCATTCGGATTTTCATCAGTTTTTACAAGGCGTTTTATATAGTCAACACTTACTACTTTGCAACAGTCACAAGTTGGGGTTTTAACCATTTGACCAACTGCTGGTAGTTCACTTTTTAGTTCTTTATATAATTCATGCTCATAGGCTATGCAACACATTAGTTTATCACATATACCACTTATTTTGTTAGTATTAAGAGCCATGCCTTGTTCTTTAGCCATTTTCATCGTTACGAAATCAAAGTTGACTAAATGCTTTTTACAACAAACTTCTCTACCACAACTACCAATACCACCAATAATACGTGCTGCTTCTCTGGTGCCAATTTGTCTAAGTTCTACTCTTATTTTAAATTCGGGCGCAAGTACCTTTAATAAATCTCTGAAATCTACTCTATCTTCAGCACTATAATAGAATATTACTTTTGAAGAATCAATGGTATATTCACAATAAAGTGGTTTCATATCAAGATTAAAGGCTTTGACATGTTTTTTAAATATTTCAAAACTTTGAAGGGCTTGTTCAGCATTTTTCTTTTCTTGTTCTAAATCGTGCTCGGTTGCTCTTCTTACAACTGGTTTTAAATCATGTTCTAGTTCATCATCTTCTACTTGCCTATTAGCGATGATAACATAACCAAGTTCTAAACCTCTGATAGTTTCGACAATGGCAAAATCACCACGATTAAAATTAAAATTTAAAGGATCAAAGTAATATACACGTCCACCCCCTTTAAACTGAATACCAACTATGGTTTTCATCTTTACCTCCTACAATTTAGAAAATAAACTAGTATATTGTAAATCAAGATTAACATAATAGTTAAAACGTTCCTGATATAAATTAAGCAGTTCTAATTTTCTAATAATTTCATTTTTGCTAAATTCAACATTAGCGTAGTTATCTAATAATTCACTAAAATATTTAGCTTTAGTATGCATTAAGCGATTTAACAATTCTTGATAAATTAACACTAAAATATCAAGGAAAAAGCGATGAATTGTTTTATCTTTTTCTTCTAAAAAGAACATTCTATTACGATAATATTCAATATAAGGATCTTTATTTTTTAAATCTTTATCAACTATTTTCAAAGCTATATTTAAAAAATTAGTTATTTTACCTTCTTCAATATATTTCATTGCGACATTTAAGTCACTAGTTAAAAAGCTTACAACATAAGCAATATCCATATCAATACCACATTCAATTAATTTTTCAATTAGAATATCTTGAGGAATAGGTCTTAAATGTAATAATTGACATCTAGAGGTAATTGTATTAAGGAGTTTTTTATAATTGGTAGTAGTTAAAAAAGCATAGTGATTACTAGCAGGCTCTTCTAAAAACTTTAGTAAAGCATTTTGAGCCGATGCATTCATCTTTTCCGCATCCCTTATTAAATATATCAATGGACCATTATCAATACTAGTCATCGAAAAATCATAAATTAAAGTATCGATTTGTTCTTTTCTAATTACATCGTCAATTGGTTTTATATATAAAAAGTTCATATTATTGTTAGTATCTATGCTTTTACAATCTTGGCAGTTCATGCATGGAGCATTATCCTTTTTACAAAGTAATTTCTTAGCCATATAAAAAACAATATCACAGGCACAATTACTATCATTTCCATCTAAAAGATAAGCATGCACTAATTTATTTTTTTCAAAACTTGTAATTAGTAATTTCATTACCTCTGGTTGATATTTGAATAAGTCTTCATTTTTCATATTTTATGTTCCTTTATAAAATTCATGACAACTTCTAAGGCATCATGTTTTACTTGCTCTTTAGATGCCTCACCATTAATAATTACTATTCTATCACTAAATTTTGCTTGAACTTTTAAATATCCTTCATAAACTTTTTCGTGAAAGGCAAGCTTTTCTACTTCTAAACGGTCAAGCGTCCCACGATGATTATCTTTTATTCTTTTTAACCCTACTTCTGGCTTGACACAAACAAGAAGAGTTAAATCAGGCATAATGCCTTCGGTTGCGAAAGTGTTCATTTGATATACTTCATCAATACCAATGCCTCTTGCAAAACCCTGATAAGCAAGCGAAGAATCTAAAAAACGATCGCATAAAATGACTTTCCCATCATTTAAAGCGGGAACAATTGTTTTCATAAGATGTTCTCTACGGCTTGCGGCATAAAGTAGAGATTCTGTTTTAGGATCCATACCCAAATTATCAATATCTAAAATAACATCTCTAATTTTTTCAGCAATTTTACTGCCACCTGGTTCCCTTGAATAAACTACATCATAACCTTTTTTTACAAGTTCTTCTTTAATAGCTTCAATTACACTTGATTTACCACTACCATCATTACCTTCAAATGTTATAAATAATCCCCTCATAATAAAACCTCATATATATTTTTCTATATCCTTTTATAATTATAACATACTTTTTGTTTTTTATAAAGTAATTAATGTATATTTTTCAAAAAACCTCTTAAAATATATAAGAGGTGATTAAACGTGAATAATCATGAATTTAAACAAAAAACGCCATTTGATAACGATATGAAAAGAAAATTTGATGACAATACTGAATTTGCTAAAGAATTTAGTAATCCCCTACATGAAATTAACAATACTTTAAACTATTCCTATAACATTGATGATGAAATTTTGGATAAAAGAAAAAAGAAAAAAAGGCATATCTAAATAATAAAAAAGTTTAATTACAATAATAAGCATGTGAAATAAGATATCTTATCATTAATGCTTATATTTGTTAATTAAACTTTTTCTTTGCTCATAAAATTTCTTCTTAAATAGTAATTAATATTTACAAAAATGAAATACGGGAAGTATCAATATAATCATTTAAAACTATTTAGTAATTTGAAGTTTAATATTTTTTTCTTGGAAAAATTTGTTCAAAACATCACTATATCTTGTATAAATAACTATCTTCTTTTTTCTATTCTTTATCGTAAGATTAAAACTACCCATTTTTGATCTTTTAAAAGTTTTTAATTTATACATTTCTATATCTTTAATATCTATTTCAATATTAGAAAATAAAGTTTTGAAAAAGATTTTTTCATTTGTTACAACAACTGTATACTTAGAATAATATAAGAAGAAAAAAAGTGAATTAAAACCAATGTATAAAAACATTACCCAGCTAAGAATACTTACTATATCTTGTTTATTACGTATTTTTAGGACAATATTTATTTTCCCCGTTGCAATAAAATTAACAATTAAAGCTATAATTTGCATACCAATCACTATAAAAGATATTACCATAAAGCCATAATACATTCTGCTTTCTTTTTTTAAATTATCATTAATAATAATATTTTCCATATAACCCTCTCATAATCTCTTAATTATTATATTCTATATTCACTTTATTTTGTTAAAACAGTTATTTTTTATAAAATTTATTGTTTATTCGAAATTTTATTTATTTTTTTAATATATTTTTTATAATTGTATCCTAAAGGAAAAACAAAAGAATCATCCATATATATATCATATGTTTTATCATTTATTAAATAAAATACCACATATGTATCTACACTGTTAAAATAAACCAATTCTTTCTTTTTGAATTCTTCTTTTGTATTACCAACAACAATTAAAGTTTTAAATGTAGTAAATTTTGAATTATTTGTGGTTTCTTCTAAATCTTTTAATACTTTTTTTATATCTTCTTTTTTTATTATTTCATCTAAAAATACTAGATATTTTCTTTTATCTATTTCAAAGCATTCTAAAGAACAGTCAATTTTTTTAGTTAATGGATATTCTTTTATTAATTTATCTTTTATAATCATAATTTTTAACTCCAAAATTAATAATTGTCAAATAATATTTGGTATTATCATTATTGCTATTACACCATCAACTAACTTTATTTACTTAAAAAATTCAGGTATAACTATATCCTTTTGTGAATATTTTTTTATTGCTTTAATAATACTTTTTCTTTTATCTAAATGAATTTCCAAACCATTAACAAGTTTAATTCTTAATGCGGGATTTCTCATAATATTAGCTTCTTCAATAATTTCTACTTCTTCCCATTTATATTTTTTAAGAACTTTGTTTATAAAAATAATTTTTATACCTTTTTCATCAATAATTACCTTTTGAAAAAGCCAATAAAATCCGATAAGAAAAAATAAGGCAATTAAAGACAAAGCAATTATTAATAATATAAAGCCAAAATTTTTTCCATCATGTAAACTTTCAAAAAAACCTATTAGTAAAGCGAAAACCAGAACCATTATTGATGCAAAACAAGATAAAGATTGAAATAAGTTTTTATAAAATTTGTTTTTACACATAAATACTCCCTTAAAATAATTAAAAAGCAAACAATCTTTAACTAATGTTTATTTTTATTATTAGAATGAAAGACTACTTTCATCGTAATAAACTTTCCATAAGTACAACCCTTGTGCCGGTGCAACATATGGCGCAAGTTTACGTTCCTTACCATCTATTATTCTTTTTATATCAGCTGGTGCAAGCTTGCCTTCAGCAACTTTTAACATTAAGGCAATAATTATTCTTACCATATTGTACATAAAACCACTGCCAATGATTCTAAATTCTAAAATACCATTGTCAATATCTAGGCTAAAGAGTTTAATTGTTCTAACTGAAGATGATAATTTTTTATTTTTAGAAAAACTTTTAAAATCATGAGTACCTATTATATATTGCATCGCCTCTCTAATTTTAGATATATCAATACGATCATGGAAAAAATACATATAGTTTGCCTTTAACGGATCAAAAGTATTAATACAAACATAATAACGATATTCTTTATATAAAGCTGATTTTCTACTATGAAAAGATTCGTCTACTATTTCTGATGAAATAATATATATATGCGGATAAACTTTTTTATTTAAAATTTTTTTAAGATTTTCTGGTGGTACGTATTGGCTTGAATCAAAATGAATTACTTGTCCTTTAGCATGTACTAAGGCATCTGTTCTGCCTGATGCGTGAACTATAATTTTAGTTTTTAATATTTCTGTTAATTTTTCTTCTAGCACTTGTTGAATTGAAAGGTAATTTTTTTGTCTTTGAAAACCATGAAAAAAAGTACCATCATAAGATATAACCATTTTATAACGCATATACACCGCACCTCAATAATATCAATAAGATAAATAGCGTAAATGTTGCAAGAAGTAAAATATAATCTAACGCTTTTAGTTTCATTTTAACAAGTTTAGTTCGCTTATTACCAGGAATATAACCTCTTGCTTCCATAGCGTCAGCTAAATCTTCAGCTCTTTTGATTGATATTACAAACATTGGTACAAGTAAAGAAACAATTTGTTTTATCTGTTCGATGAACTTGCCTTCATTAAAGTCAACGCCCCTTGATGCTTGAGCTTTTAAGATTTTATTAGTTTCATTAAAAAGGGTGGGAATAAATCTTAATGCAATAGAAATCATCATCGTAAAGATACTTGTCTTGATTTTTATTTTCTCAAGTGGCATTAAAAACCAATCAATAGCATTTGTAAGATCGGTTGGTTTAGTAGTTAAAGTTAGCGTAGTTGAAGCAAGAATAATAGTAAAGACTCTTAAAATCAAAAAGCTACCATGAATTAACCCTTTTTCATATATATTTATTTGTGTCATTTTAAAGGCATTACCAAGCATTGGAAACCTAAATAAATATAGTATTAAAATAACTAAACCTAAAAAGATAAGCATTTTAAAAGGTAAGTATTTTCTTATTAAGAAAAATAAAACTAAAATTAAAATAGCAACAATTATATTAGTAACTGAAAAGTTAATAGCTAAACTTATTAAAATTTTACCTTGATGATTTGCAAAAAGTTGAAAAGCAAAAGAAAATAACATGACAAAGGCAATTTGTTTTAAACTTTTTAAATATTTAAAAATAGATATTTTAGAAAATACCACCGCAATTAAAGGTATAAGTAAAGCAATAAGAAGCAAAATAAAATTATCACTAGGAATTAAAAACGTTCCTATCATTATTAAAAGTAGCATTATTAACTTTGTTCTAGGATCAATTTTATGAATGATACTATTTTTATATATATACTGACCAAATACGATGTTATCATTCATTGCAAGAATCTCCTAAAATTATATGTGTTAATTCTTCTTTAGTAAGTGGAAGACTGTCATAATCTATCAAATGCATTGCTTTTAGTTCTTTGGCAAGATAGGCAGCAGTTGGTAAATCTAAATTATATTCTTTTAATAAAGCTTCATTATTAAATAAGGCTTCTTTACTACCATCAAATACTAATTTACCACTATGCATTACCATGATTCTTTTAGTATATTTAGCAACAATATTCATATCATGTGAAATTATAATAATACTTTTGTGCGTTTTGTTTTGCATTGCTAGTAGTAATTCCATCAATTCTATTTTACCTTTAGGATCTAAACCTACGGTTGGTTCATCTAAAATTAAGATATCAGGATCAATTGCCAGTGCTCCAGCAATCGCAACTTTGCGCATTTGTCCGCCACTTAAAGTAAAAGGTGATCTTGTTAATAATTCCTCATCTAAGCCTACTAGTTGACTTGCTTTTATGGCAAGTTCTTTGGCTAAATCGGTTGTTTTACCAAAGTTTTTAGGGCCAAACATAATATCATCTAAAACAGTTGTTTCAAAAACTTGATATTCGGGAAACTGAAAAACTAAACCAACATGCTTTCTAATTGGTTTTAGTTTTATTTTTTTATTTCTTACAACCTTAGTATCAAAAATAGTAATATTACCACTATTGGCGAAAAGTAGGGCATTCATATGTTGTACAAGTGTTGATTTTCCACTACCTGTATGGCCAACAATAGCTATGAATTCATCTTTTTCATCAATATTTAAAGAAACATTATCAAGTTGTTTATGGGAAGCTTTTTTAGCATATTTGAAATCTACATTTTGAAAGTTAATTCCCATAAAGCCTCACATATTTTTTCTTTATTTTCTTTACTTAATAAAGATGTTTTTTCAATTTCTTTAATTATAGCAATACCATCAATTAATTTTAAACCACTAGCTTCCAAAATGGTTTGTTCTTTTAATACTTCTTGAGGACTGCCATCTAAAACTATTTTACCATCATTTATTACCATTACTCTGTCAGCAAAAAGAGCCTCTTCTAAATTATGAGTGATAGTTATAATTGTTTTATTGTGCTCATTTTTTAATTTTTTTATCATTGCATTGATTTCTTTTGTACCTTTAGGATCTAGCATGGAAGTTGCTTCATCAAAAATGATTAACTCTGTTTCCATAGCAAGAGCTCCCGCAATCGCAACTCTTTGTTTTTGCCCACCTGATAAATTTTCCGGATTAGCATCTAAAAATGCCATCATATCAACAAGTGTGGCATATTTACTTATTTTTTCAAGCATTTCCTGACGTGGTATTTGATGATTTTCAAGACCGAAAGCAATATCATCTTTAACAGTAACCCCTACAAATTGATTGTCAGGGTTTTGGAAGATGATACTCATTTTTTGTCTTAAATCATCAATGCTTTTTTCATCTAATAAAGTATCACATATATATATACTACCACTTGTTGCTTTAAGAAGACCCATGATTAATTTTGCGATTGTACTCTTACCACTACCATTATGACCAAGGATGGCAAGCATGCTACCTTTTTCAAGCGTAAATGATAAATGATCTATAACATTTTTATCATTATTGGGATATTTAAAACTAACATCTTTAAATTCGATAAACATTTTTGCCTCCTTCTTTTTTATTTATATATTTAATATTTTAGTTATGACAAACCATATGAAATTAACAATATAATCAACAGCATTTGAAATAAATGATGTACCGCTTCCCGCAAGCGATGATAGTAATAATAAACCTAGTAAAATAATAAAACCATATTGTTGATATTTCATATATTGTTCATATACTTTTCCTTTTAACATCGAACCCAAAACTTTAGATCCATCAAGGGGAGGAATCGGAATTAAATTAAATACACCAAGTCCTGTATTAATGGTAGCTAAAATAACAAGAAAATAATTCATGTTACTAACAAATGATAAATCAGTATTAGCAAACTTGACCAAAAGACCAAAAATAAACATTGACAAAATGGCTATTAAAAAATTAGTAACTGGTCCTGCTAAAGCAACAAGTGCCATTCCTAAACGACGATGTTTGTAGTACTCCGGATTTACCACTACCGGTTTTGCCCAACCAACATGGAAAAAGATTAAACATAAAGTTCCCACCAAATCTAAATGTTTAGCAGGATTAAGTGATAATCTACCTTGTCTTTTAGGAGTAGGATCACCTAATATATATGACATTAAACCATGAGCAATCTCATGTAACATAATGGCTATTAACGCTGCAAGAGCAACGTATAAATAATCTAATAATAAATCAACCATAAAATCATTCCTTTAAAACTATCTTTATATATATTATACCCTATTTTCAAATTTTATCAAGAAACTAGCAAATAAAGTATTATTATGCATTTTAAGCCTAAAATAAGCCCACTGTTAACTTTTTAAAATAAATTGTATATATTTATAGATTAAAAAATCCCTACCATGGTAGGGATTTTATCATTTTTATATAAATTCAATAATTGCCATTTCGGTAGCATCGCCACGGCGAGGACCCATTTTTAATACTCTAGTATAACCACCATTACGATCTACATATTTAGGAGCAATTTCACTGAATAATTTTTGAATTGCATAGTTACCTTCTTCATCTTTTTCAAAACGAATTAATTTGGCAGCTTGACGACGAGCTGCAAGATCACCTTTTTTACCTAGTGTAACCATCTTGTCAGCAAGACGTTTTAATTCTTTTGCTTTAGATACAGTAGTTTCTATACGATCATTTAAAATTAAATCTGTAATTAAATCGCGAAATAACGCTTTTCTTTGCGAACTTTTGCGACTTAAAGTACGATATCCTAATGACATAATGTATTTCTCCTTTAAAGATATTTAGTATTTATTTTATTCATCTGATTCTTCATCTTCTTCAAATGTTGAATCATCATCAAATAAAGTGCTACTGTTTTTAAGATCTAAACCAATTTCACGAAGTTTTTGTACTACTTCTTTAAGTGATTTACGACCTAAGTTTCTAACTTTCATCATCTCTTCTTCAGTCTTTTGAGTAAGTTCACCAACAGTATTGATATTTGCACGTTTTAAACAGTTATATGAACGAACAGATAAATCTAAGTCTTCAATCTTTTTATCGAGTTTGCTATCGATAACTTTTTCTTCTGTTTCAATCATATATTTCTTTTGTTCAATTTCAACATTTAAGTTTTGAATTACTGAAAAATGTTCGATTAAAAATTTTGAAGCAAGCGATAAAGCATTAGTAGCTTTAATTGATCCATTTGTCCAAACTTCAACAACTAATTGATCACAATCAAAGTTATCACCATATCTTGTTTTAGTTACTTCATATTTGCATCTTACAACTGGGGTAAAAATAGAATCAATTGGTAATCGGCCAATTACATAGCCATTTCCTTCTTTGCAAAATCTTTTGTTTTCATCAGCATTGACATAACCAACACCATTTCTAACAAAAAGTTCCATTTTTAATTTTCCGCCTGCCGCAAGCGTAGCAATTTCTTGTTCACCATTGATAACAACGATTTCTTCAGTCGAATCAGTATTAATATCACTAGCTTTGATTACTTTTTCATAAACAATTTCATCTTCACTTGCGCCTTTTTTTCTTTGCTCTTCAATGGTTGGAAGTTCCGCAATTAATTCTAAACGATAAACTGAATCTTGATCACCATAATCGCCACTTTCGTTTTTGCTAGCATTAATGGTAAAAACTATTTTTTTCAAATTTAAAATGATTTCGGTAACATCTTCACGAATGCCTTCGATTGCGCAAAACTCATGTTCTACACCTTCTATGCTAATAGCAACGATAGCAGCACCAGGAAGTGATGATAGAAGTACTCTTCTTAGTGAATTACCAATAGTCATACCATATCCTCTTTCAAGAGGTGATAATTTTAATTTACAATAATTATCATTAACATTTTGAACATCTTCATTAATTTTTAATTCTGGTTTAATAAATTCAATCCTTCTCAAGTTTTATCCTCCTATTTGTGATTTTTTTGATATAAGGTATGATATACCTTTTAAGAATCATTTTATCCACGAGGTCTTTTTGGAGGACGGCATCCATTATGAGGAACGGGAGTAACATCTTGAATAGAAACAATTTCAAGACCTGCTACTTGTAAAGATCTAATAGCAGCCTCACGACCTGGACCTGGTCCTTTAACTGTAACTTCAACCTTCAACATACCATTATCCATTGCGGCCTTAGCTGCTGCCTCTGATGCCATTTGTGCGGCAAATGGTGTAGATTTTTTACTACCTTTAAAGCCAACTGCACCAGCACTACTCCAAGAAACAACATTACCAACTGGGTCAGTAATTGTTACGATTGTATTGTTAAATGTAGAATGAATATGTGCAACACCAAGGGGAATATTCTTTCTAACACGACGTTTACGAATTACTTTTTTAGCCATTTAATTCACGCCTCCTATTTCTTCTTGTTAGCTACAGTTTTAGCAGGACCTTTTCTTGTACGAGCATTTGTTCTTGTTCTTTGTCCTCTAACTGGTAAGCCTTTTCTATGACGAAG
>CANQWZ010000012.1 GCA_947627685.1 uncultured Bacilli bacterium
TAAAAGATTTTAATAAATCAATATTTTGTAAAATTCAAAAGATAACTATTTTGAATATATCATAAGATAATCAGAAGCTATTTTAAAAGATGCTAGTTTTCTTGACTTTTATCATAAGATGTGGTAAAATATTTGTAGCAAATATTGTTTAACAAGGTGAGCTAAGAAATCGGCTCACCCTTTTTAATGGAAGGAAAGTTATGAGTGAATATTTAGTTAAAATAAAAGATTTAGCAACCCCCATAGTTGAACTTCATCAAAAAAAACTAGTAGATGTTAAATTAAGAAAAGAATTTGGGACTAATATTATTAGTATCATTATTGATGATCCTATAACATTTAGCATGGATGTTGATGAAGTAGCTACTATTAATATGGCTATATTAGATGCTACTAACGATTTAATTCCTGATGGCTATTATTTAGAAGTTACCACTCCTGGCATTGAAAGAGAACTAATAACCAGTGATGACTTTAATAAAGCTATTGGTAAATATGTATATCTTAAAACATATCAAAAGCAAGCACAAGCTTATGATTTAAAAGAAATAACGGGTACTTTAGTAGAAGTAACAAATGATGGTTTTAACATTGAAATTACAAGCAATAAAAAAACAAAAATAATTACAATTAAAAAAGATGATGTCGCAAAAATAAGACTTGCCATAGATTTTAGGAGGAATAATTAAAAATGATTAGTAAAGGCTTTTATGAACAATTAGAAACAATTGCATCCGAAAGACATATTGAAATAGACGATGTTTTAATGGCTGTTAAAACCGCTTTAATAAAAGCATGTCAATTAGAAGGTTGTAAGGGGGAAATTGAAGTAGAATTTAATAGTGAACAAAAAAATATTCGTATCTTTCAAGTTTTTCATGTTGTAGATGAAATTAGCCCTGAAGGTCCTGAAGGACAAATAACTTTAGATGATGCCAAAGATATGCGTGCTAGGGTAAGAGTTGGTAGTGAATTTAGACAAGAAGTTAAATTTTCCCAAATAGGTAGAAAAGGAGCAACGCGTTTTAAACAAATCTTTATTCAAGGTTTAAAAGAATTAAGTGGCAAAAGAGCATATGAATATTTTAAAAATAAAGAAAGTGAAATTGTTACTGGTACTATTATTAAAAAAACCGAAAATGTTATAGGTTTAAATATTGGTATGGATGTTATTACTTTTATGAGCATTGATGAACTTCTACCAGGTGAAAAATGTGAAGTAGGTATGAGTATGAAAGTATGCATTACCAAAGTTGAAGAAACAGGAAAAGGCCCTAAAGTTTATGTTTCACGTTCTAACAAAGATTTAATAAAACGTTTATTTGAAATGTATATACCAGAAATTGCAACAGGTGTTATTGAAGTTATGGCTATTGCTAGAGAACCTGGCAGTAGAACCAAAATAGCAGTAAAAAGTAACAATCCCAATGTTGATGCGAAAGGCTCTTGTGTAGGTCAACAAGCCTCAAGAGTAAAACAAATCAATGAAGCTTTAGGTGGTGAAAGAATAGATATCTTTAATTGGAGTGATAACCCCATTATTTTAATCGCAGAAGCCTTAACCCCTGCTAAAGTAATATCCGTCTTAACTGATGAAAATACTAAAAAATCAACAGTTATTGTTCCTGATGAACAATTCTCACTTGCTATAGGTAAAGGTGGACAAAATGTAAGACTTGCCTCCCTTACTACCGGTTGGCGTATTGATATTAAAGATGAAACAACCGCTTATCGTGAAGGTATAAGTTTTAAACCTAATGTTTATGGGTATTGATTAAAAAGGAAGTGACAATATGAAAGTAAGAAAAGTTCCCCTTCGTAAATGTGTCGCAACCGGAGAACAACATCCTAAAATGGAAATGTTTCGCATAGTAAGAACCCCTGAAAATAATGTTGTCATTGATTTAACAGGTAAAGTAAGAGGTCATGGTGCCTATCTTTCGAAAAAGAAAAGTGCCATTTTACAAGCTAAGAAAAAACAAATCTTAAATCATTATTTAGAAATTGAAGTTCCCGATATGATTTTTGATGATTTATTAAAATTAATGGAAGAGGAAAAGTAAATTGAATAAAGAATTAATGCTATTAGGTCTAGTAAGAAGAGCAGGGAAATTAGTACTTGGAACAGATGCTACTATAAAAGCTTTACAAGCAGGACAAGTTAAACTTTTGTTTTTAGCAAGTGATGTTTCTTATGCTACATATGATAAACTAGATAAAAAAGCTTATTTTTATCAAGTAAAAGTAATAAATAATTATTCAACAGAAGAACTTTCAAAGGCAATAGGCGTAAATGCTATTAAAGTAATTGGTATTACTGATGAAGGCTTTGCGAATATTTTCCTAAAAGAAAAAGAAAGAGGTGACTTTTAATGAAAGTTAAAGAATTATCAGAAATTTTAAAAACGACAACCGAAGATTTAATTAAAAAACTTTCTAACGTTGTTTTTACGGAAAGAATAACCGAAGAATATGAAGTTTCAAAGGATTTAGAAAAAAAGTTAGCTAAAATGTTTGGTGTTGCATATCCTTTTAAAACTAATAAACCTAAACCTCCCGTTAACAAACCAGCGGTTAAAATAGGCTCAAAGCCATCAGAAGAAAAAGCACCTAATACATCTAATAATTTAACTAAGCCTAGCATATCTACTGCTAATAATAAACCAAAAGTAAACAACAATAATGTTCCTAAAAAAAATGATTCTACAAATAATAATGTTTCTAAAAAAGTAGTAAATAATAATATTGATAATAAACCAAAACCATCCATATCTAAAACGCCAACCAATAAAATGCCTGAGGCACCTAAAGATGCGCCTAAAAAGGTTGTTACTAAACCAGTAAAACCATCTTATGATGAAGTAGTAGAACCAAGAGTTGATGAAAAATTACTTGAAAAATATGGCGATTATTTAGAAAATGATGAATATAATTTAACACGTGAATCAAGAATCAATAGACCCAAAAAGAACAGTCAAGCCGAAACTAATATTGATCTTAATCGCAAGAAAAAAAATAGCAATAAAAATAAAAGTAGTAGCAATAAAAAAGAAAAACGCACCAGTAATATCTTTGTTAAAAATGAAAATGAAGACCATGTTTTATATTATGAAAATGGCATGAGTGTAATGGAAATAGCCGAAGAATTAGGAGTAAGTGTTACTGAACTTGTTAAAAAACTCTTTGTTTCAATGGGTATTATTGCTAGTGCCACACAAACTTTAGATCGTGATACAACTGAATTAATTGCCATTGAATATAATTTCGAATTGAAAGATAAAAAGATTACTGATTTAACTCGTTTTGATGAAGTAGAAGTAGAAGATAATATTGAGGACTTAGTATCAAGACCAGCTGTAGTCACTATTATGGGTCATGTTGACCATGGTAAAACAACCCTTTTAGATACTATTCGTTCAAGTCATGTTGTAAAAGGTGAAGCTGGTGGTATTACACAACATATAGGTGCCTATCAAGTAGTTAAAAATGGTAAAACGATTACTTTTATTGATACTCCAGGTCATGCGGCATTCACGGAAATGCGTGCTCGTGGTGCTCAAATCACCGACATTGTCGTTTTAGTTGTTGCGGCAGATGATGGTGTTATGCCTCAAACCAAAGAAGCTATTGAACACGCTCAAGCAGCCGGTGTACCAATAATTGTCGCAGTAAACAAAATGGATAAACCAGGTGCTAATCCTGATAAAATTAAAACCGAACTTACCGAATATAATTTAGTAAGTGAGGATTGGGGTGGCGATACCGTTTTTGTAAACATCTCAGCTTTAACGGGTAAAGGGGTAGATGAACTTTTAGAAATGATCATCTTAGTCAGTGAATTAAAAGACTATAAAGCTAACCCTAATCGTTTAGGTATGGGAACCGTTATAGAAGCTCGTCTTGATAAAGGTAGAGGTCCTGTAGCAACCCTTCTTGTTCAAAATGGTACTTTAAAAGTTGGTGATGTTATTGTTGTAGGTACAACTTATGGCAAAATACGTTCTATGGAAGATGAAACAGGACGCAGTGTTAAAATGGCAGAACCATCTAAACCCGTATCAGTTACCGGTCTTGTAGAAGTTCCTTTTGCGGGCGAAAAATTCATGGCTTTAAATGATGAGAAAAAAGCTAGAGAAATTGCGGAAATAAGATCACAAAACAAATTTAACGAAGAAAAAGGCGTAGGTAAAAACGTATCACTTACGGAAATTTTTAAAAATGATGCTAGTGAAAAAACGCTTAATATTATTATTAAATGTGATGTACAAGGTTCAATTGAAGCCATCAAAGGCTTACTAGAAAAAATTCATATTGAAGGTACTAATATCAATATTATTAGCGCAAGAGTTGGTGGTATTACTAACAATGATATTATTTTAGCCGTAGCATCTTCAGCGATTGTAATTGGTTTTAATGTAAGACCTACTGCCCAAATTAGTGACTTTGCTAAAGAACAAGGTGTAGAAATTCGTTTATATAACATCATTTATAAATTACAAGAAGATATTGAAAAAGCGGTTAAAGGTTTATTAGATCCTGTTTTTGAAGAAAAAATAACCGGTCAAGCCGAAGTTAGAGAACTATTCAAAGTTAGTAGAATTGGTACGATTGCGGGAAGCTATGTAACAAGTGGCGCTATTCTTCGTAGTGGTAGCATTAGATTAATTAGAGATAGTATTGTCATTTATACTGGTAAAATTGCTGGTCTTCGTCGCTTCAAGGATGATGTTAAAGAAGTAAAAGCAGGATATGAATGTGGTATTACCATTGAAAATTATAACGATATAAAAGTAGGAGATATTATTGAATGTTTCATAATGGAAGAAACAGAAAGGGAGTAAATAATGTCATATCGCGTAGAAAGAGTTGAAAAAATAATTGAAAGAGAACTTGCTAATATTCTTTTTACAAGTGCTAACAATAAACTAAGATATGTATCAGTTACTAAAGTTAGTTTAACAAATGATCTTTCAATTGCTACTGTTTATTACACTATCATGGGTAGTGAAAGTTTTGTAGCCTCAACCAAAGAAGATTTAGAAAATGCTAAAGGTTATTTAAGAAGTTTACTTGCTAAAAAAATAACTTTACGCAAAACCCCAGATCTTAGATTTAAATATGATGAATCATTATCTTATGGTAATCATATTGAAGAAATTTTAGAAAATCTCAAGAAATAAAAAACAAGATTGGTGATATATCAATGGTTCAAAATCAAGCAATATTAGATAAAATAAAAACTAAATTATCGCTTGTTCCCAAAAGTCCAGGATGTTATCAAATGTATAATCAAGATGGTGAAATTATATATGTTGGGAAAGCAAAAATTTTACAAAATCGCCTTAAAAGTTATTTTACGGGAAGCCATGATGCGAAAACAACTAGGATGTTACAAGATGTAGTTAATTTTGAATATATTATCACACATTCTGAATTAGAAGCTTTCTTATTAGAAGCTAATTTTATCAAAAAAAATCGTCCCAAATATAATATTCTTTTAATGGATGATAAAACATATCCCTACATTATCTTGACTAGTGAAGAAAATCCTCGCCTTTTATATAGTAGAGATATCAAAAAAGAATTCAAAAAAAAGAACAAATATGTTTTTGGACCTTATCCTAATGCTAAAGCATGTAAAGATATTGTTGAAATTTTAAACAAGGCTTATCCTTTTCGTAAATGTAATCATATTCCTAAAAAGAAGTGTCTTTACGCTCATCTTGGTCAGTGCCTTGCGCCATGTTGCGAAAACGTTAAAAGAAGTGATTATGATGAATACGTTAAAAGTACAGTCCGCTTTTTAAATGGTAATAATAGTGAACTTGTGGAACGTATCAATCATTTAATGCTAGATGCTTCAAATAATTTACGCTATGAAGAAGCTATTGAATATCGCAATTTATTATCATCAATAGATACGATTGTTGAAAAACAAACCATGGAAGTAAAAGATAACATTCCTCGTGATATTTTTGGTTACTTTCAAAAGGATGGTCTAATTGCTATTCAAGTTTTACATATGCGTCTTGGTAAGATTATCGAACGTAAAGGTGAAATATTTGATTTAGTTGAAAATGTCGATGATGCGGTATTATCATATATATATCAATTTTATGATCAAGGATTAAATATCTTACCTAAAGAAATTATTATACCTTATCTTGATGAAGCAAATATTTTAGAAGAATTGTTAAATGTTAAAGTAACCATACCTATTAAGGGTATTAAAAAGCAATTATTAGATAATGTTATGAATAATGCTAAAAACAACATTGACAATCTTAAAAAATTGCGACTAATTGAGCTGAGTAAAACGACCTTACCACTTGAAGAACTTGCGAAAATATTAAATATCAAATACCCTAAAACCATCGAATTGTTTGATAATTCTAACATTCAAGGAGCAAGTGCTGTAAGCGCAATGGTTAAATATATTGATGGAAAAGCTGTTCCTAAAGAATATCGTAAATATAAAGTTAAAACCGTAAATGGACCAGATGATTATCATACAATGATGGAAGTAATTGAAAGGCGTTATAAAAGATTACTTTTGGAAAAAGCTAAACTTCCATCTTTAATTATTGTCGATGGAGGTAAAACCCAAATAAAAGCGGCCTTAACAATTTTAAAGAAATTAAAATTAGAAGAAGAAATTGACTTGATAGGCTTACTAAAAGATGATCATCATAAAACAAGAGCTTTAATGAATAGTAAATTCACCGAAATTCCCATTGATAAGAAAAGTGATTTATTTTTACTACTAGAGTCAATGCAAGATGAAGTTCATCGCTTTGCGATTACCTTTTTTCAAAAAACGCATACTAAAAATGCGCTAACTTCTATACTTGATGAAATTGAAGGCATAGGTAAAGCTAGAAAGCAAGTTTTACAAGCTAACTTTGAAACTATTGATGATATAAAAAATACTTCGGTTGAAAAACTGAAAGCTTTAGGTTTTCCTAAAAATGTTGCAACTAATCTATTAGAAAAATTAAACACTAAAAAGTAACAACCCCTCTTTTTTAGCATAATATACTTATGAAAGCGTGGGGAAAAAATGCCAATGAAAAAGTTTTTGACAATGCGAGAGCGACAAATCTTTGAATTACTTGTTGATAATTATGATACCGAAGAAATTGCCACAAAGCTTAATATTAGTAGTAAAACGGTTCGTAATCATATTTCGAATGTAATTCAAAAATTAGGCGTAAAAGGAAGAAGTCAAGCTATTTTAGAATTAATTAAAATGGCGCAAATAACATTATAAAAAGGAGTAAAATTATGCGACTAGTATATGGTACAATTAGAAATTTCACCGATGAAACGCGCATTTTTGAAATTCTTTTAGATAATAGAATTCAAATGTTTTATTTATCAAGAAGTCAATATAAAAAATTTAAACCATATTTAAGTGAAGGGCTAGTCGTTCACTTTACTTGTAAAAGTGAGAAAATTGAACAATCCGGTTATCATGTATATGAAGTAATTAGTTTTATTAAAATGATACGTCATTTACCACGTAAAACGATTGTTTATTATGATTTATCCACTATTAAACAAGGAGTAAAAAAAATCATTAATCGTGATGGCTATCGTATGTTTCTTGATTTAGAATTTACGATGCCACCACATGGTTATAATCATGCTGGTAATTTTGTTTCAGAAATTATTCAATATGGCCTATATTTAGAAGATAGTAGTGGAAACCTTATTACAACTGATTGGCAAATGGTAAGACCTAAGTATGAAATAGGCATTAATTCAAGGACGGTTGAATTTTTAAAAACCACTGAGGATTTAATTCGTAAAGCGCCACCTAGTTATCAATTTTATAACAAATTAAAAGATATCATTACTTACTATCAACCCACCATTTATGTGTGGGGTAAAAATGATATTATTATGCTTGATTCTTTTTACCAATTAAATAAATTTAAACCACTTGCGGATAGAAAACAATTTGTAAATTTAATGCAAGTTATGAAAAATTACTATGGTATTAGAACCGATATCGGTTTATTTAATGCCTATGAATTATTTAATTTAAGTGCACCTACTAAGCAAGATCATAATGCTTTAAATGATGCAATTGCTACAGCTGAAATATTTAAATTATTTCAAAATGAATTAAATAAGGATGGTAAATAAGATAGGATAAAAAATGAAAAAAATATCAAAACTTAGAAAAACATATATATTTCGTTTTGTTTTTCGCTGTTTACTTTTGGGATTAGTTTTGCTTACTTTCTTTTTTGATCGCGAGGAATTTTTAGTTCTTAAAGATTGGAACTTTTTCAAAAAGTTTTCCTTTTTACATATCCTTTGGGTTGTTTGGATTATTGATATGATCATGCAACTAATACCAATTACCAAATATATACCGCTTGGATCTAGAAAACATTTCCAAATTAATTTCAAAAAAACAGTTGAAAAATTTAACATTAATGATTTAAAAAAATTTATTAGAAAAACTACCAAAGATGCATACAAAATATTTATTATATGGGTAATAATGGTATTAACTATTGGTATCTTACAACACTTTAATCTAATTCCTTTTGAAATACCTTATTTAATAACATCTTTATTTTTTATAGGTGACATTGTTTGTGTACTATTTTGGTGCCCATTTAGAGTTATCTTTATGAAAAATAGATGTTGTACAACTTGTAGAATTTTCAATTGGGATCATTTAATGATGTTTAGCCCAATGTTATTTATTAGAGGCTTTTATACATGGAGCTTAATTGTGGTTGCCATAGGCGTATTTGTTCTTTGGGAAATTTTAATTTATTTACATCCTGAACGTTTTTGGGAAAAAAGTAATGTTAATTTAAAATGTTCAGAGTGCACTGATAAATTATGTATTCGTAATTGTAAAGAAAAACATCTTGCTAAAATAGTAGATGAAAGCAATAAAGATGAATAAAAAAAGTAAGAAAAACACCATTTAGACGCTTTTCTTACTTTTTTAGTTTCTATTATTTATTAATGTTATTTATAATAGGGACAATCAAAGGCTTTCGCTCAGTTTTTTGATAAATAAATTTACTAAGCTCAACGATTAATTGTTTTTCTAAAACTCTTTGATTAATATTTTTATGAGTTTTTAAATTATTACTGATAATATCATTAGCTTTTTGTTTAATACTATTTTCGAGGGTTTTAAAACTATCGATATCAGTAAAACCAGATGTAGCTAAAATAACACTTCCTATTTGTTTTTTAGTTTTATTCAAAGTAAAAATAACTGATATTAATCCCTCATCTGCCATATGCTTTCGCTCTTTTAAGATGTTGCTATCAACCTCACGTAAAGAAGAATCAAGATAAACTTCTGAGGCGGGAATTTTCTTTTTTAATACTTTAGCACCTTTATCATTAAACACAAGGGCATCACCACAATCTAAAACAAAACAATTTTCTTTTTTAATTCCTAGTTCACAAGCAATTTTAGCATGTTCTTTAAGCATTAAATATTCGCCATGTACAGGCATAAAATATTTAGGTTGTATAAAAGATAACATCATTCTAATTTCATTTTGTGAAGCATGGCCTGTTGTATGAGTATCGGTCAAGGGACTATTTTGAATGACATGTGCGCCCGCATGTACTAATTTATTAATATTACGGTTAATAAAAATTTCATTACCAGGGATAGCTTTACTAGAGTAGATAACAGTATCATTAGGTAAAAGTTTAATTTGTTTATGAGTGCCATTAGCAATTCTTGATAAGGCTGCCATAGGTTCTCCTTGGGAACCCGTACAAAGAATAGTAACATAATCAGTATCTTGTTTTTTTAATTCACGTGAATTTAAAACCCAACCCTTAGGATATTTGATATATTTTAACTTACTAGCAATTTCAATTGTCTTTTCCATACTATGACCAAAAACAATGATTTTTCGTCCAGTCGCAATTGAGGCATCAATAATTTGTTGAACTCTAAAAACATTTGAAGCAAAGGCCGCAACAATAATTCTACCTTCAATGTGTGAAAAAAGATTCATTAAAGTTTCACCGATCTTTTTTTCACTTGATGAAAATTGCGCAATATCAGCGTTAGTACTATCGGCCATTAAACATAGCACACCGGCTTTGCCAAGGGCAGTCATCTTGAAATAATCGGGTTTTTCACCAATGGGATTAAAATCAAATTTAAAATCGCCGGTATTAACAATATAGCCAAGATATGTTTTAATTGCCATACCATAAGAATCAGGAATACTATGATTAGTTTTAAAAAAAGACACTTCAAAATTTTTGAATTTAAAAACCGAGTTACCACTATAGCCTTGAATATTATAACTTATGTCAGGAAACTCTAACATTTTATTTTTTATAAAGCCAATCGCAATACCACTAGCATAAATAGTAGGTATATTTACTTGTTTTAATAAAAAAGGAATAGCCCCAATATGATCTTCATGACCATGAGTAATGAAAAGACCAACAATTTTCTTTTGATTTTCTTTTAAATAAGTAAAATCGGGAATAATATAGTTTATACCATGAACATCATCATCAGCGAATAATATTCCCGCATCCATAATCAAAATTTCGCCATTACTTTCCACAACATACATATTCATACCAACTACGCCAAGGCCACCAAGTGAATAAATGAGAATATCATTATTCAATTTCTTTTCCTTTTGTTTAGTTGTATTATTTTTCACAATATTTTTCCTTTCCAAGCCAAAATTTATAATTAAGTTTTATATTAAATAAATTATATATTATTTTAGGCTAAAAGTCAAATTGTTAAGAAAACTAATTATCATACCCATTTATAACTCTTGAAAATAACTTATCTTTATGGTATAATTTTAGCAAATAAAAAGGAGCATTAATAGTGGAAAAGGTCGCATTATTTTTCGATATAGATGGTACATTATTTGATGGTAAGTCTAAATCGATTTTACCATCTACCATTGAATTATTAGATGAATTATCTAAAAAAGATAATTATGATATATATATATCAAGTGGTCGTAGTTACAAAACTTTAGGCATAATTAATAATTACACTAAATATTTTAAAGGTTACAATCTAACCAATGGTCAAGAAATCATTATCAGTGGTAATAAATATTATGGTCAAGCTATCAATGAAAAAACACTTGTCAAAATTCTTAAATTATCAGAAGAAAATAATCATTCACTTGGTATTATTACTAAAGATGATATTGTTATGAATTTTTTCACACCCGAAAGTTATCAAAATTTTACTAGTTATATTAAACAAAATGTTACTAATTTAGATCACAAGGCTTTTGATACAAGCATTGAAGTAATTCAACTTTGGTTGTTTGCGAAAGGCGAAGATTTAAAAATTTATCAAAAAGCCTTTCCAGAACTTGAATTTTTATGTTGGGGTAAATATGGAGCTGATGTTTTACCCAAAGGAGCATCTAAAGCACAAGGCATTAGCCATATCCAAAAATTAATGCATTATCAAAAGGTTAATATGTATGCTTTTGGTGATGGTGATAATGATGTTTCCATGTTTGATGTGGTAGGAACTAGTGTTGCAATGGGTAATGCCAGTTTCCTTGCTAAAGAAAAGGCTAGTATTATTACAGATGATATTACAGATGATGGCCTATATAAAGCTTGTAAAAAATTAAAACTAATATAAGAGGTAAAAAAATGCGTTTAGTTAGTTGGAATGTAAATGGTTTAAGAGCATGCCTTAATAAAGGTTTTGACGAATACTTTAATAAAATGGATGCTGAAATATTTGCCATTCAAGAGGTAAAATTGCAAAGTGGTCAAATAGATTTAGCACGTGATGGCTATTATTATTATTTAAATAGTGCTATTAAAAAAGGTTATAGTGGCACACTAGTTTACACCAAAATAAAACCTTTAAAAGTAACTTATGGCATGACTAACAATAAACATAATGACGAAGGTCGCTTAATTACGCTTGAGTTTGATCACTTTTTCTTTGTTAATATATATTCTCCTAATAGTCAAGATGCTTTAAAAAGACTTCCCTATCGAATGAGCTTTGAGGATGATTTAAGAGATTATTTAACTACCTTAAAAAGCCTTAAAGAAGTAATTGTTTGTGGTGATTTAAATGTGGCACATGATGCCATTGATTTAACTAATCCTAAAGAAAACATATATAACCCAGGCTTTTCTTATGAAGAAAGGCTTAAATTTAGTACTTTACTTGCAAGTGGTTTTATTGATACATTTCGTTTTCTTTACCCCGATAAAGTAATGTATTCTTGGTGGAGTTATCGCTTTTTCGCAAGAGAAAAAAATATTGGTTGGCGTATAGATTATTTTCTTGTCTCAACAGGACTTAAAAACAAACTCATTGACTCATATATTATGGGACATATTTTCGGTAGTGATCATGCGCCTATTGTCTTAGAAATAGCATTATAACAAATAAACTAACTTGTTTTGTTGTAATTTGTCATTTAAGCCTAAAATTGGCCCATTTTTGCCCTTTTCGTTATTTTTAGCAATTATTCATCATTCAAAATAAAAAAGTAAAAAACTTAATTAAAGCTTTTTACTTTTTTTCATCAACTGGAAACTTTACCGGCGTAGAATTATTAGGAACATAAAAAGGATTTTCTTGATTAATACGATCAACAAATAAAATACCATTAAGGTGATCATATTCATGTTGAAAAACAACGGCAATATAATTTTTAAGGCGTAGTCTAACATGAGATAATTTACCATTATCATATAAATAAGTATCAACACTTACTCTCTTAGCTCGATGAACGTAACCTTTTACTTCCCTATCAACTGATAAACATCCTTCACCGGTATCAAGATAAGTAAGTTCATCAGAATAACTTACTAGTTTGGGATTTACCATTGGGTAAAAATGCAAATTATCTAATTCATCATAAGCTAAAATAACAAGCATTTTTTTATTAAGGCCAATTTGTTCTGCCGCGAGCCCCACACCTGGACGCAAGCCGTATTTTTTTGCTAAATCATCATTTTGTGAAGATACAAGATATTCAATCATATCTTTTAAAGCTTTTTCATCACTGCTACTTAAAGGTATTGAAACATCCTCAGCTTTAGTCCTTAAAATAGGATTTCCTTCTTTTATTATATCTTTCATTAATATCATAACTATTTACCTCTTATTAATCATCTAAAGGATTATTTACATAAGTAGTTCCTATGCTATCAAACTTACAAGTCATTTTGACTTGATAAGTTTTCTTAGTAGTATTTAGTGTTATACCAAGTTCAATTGTTTTTAAGGTATAATTAGTAATACTAATATCATATTTAGATAGTTGATAATCAAAATGATCAATATTAGTAAAACTATAAAAAACAAATTCCAAATAATCTGTTATATCAATAACATCACAATTTCCTACCCAAACATTATTTTTAAGACTAAAACTATTATCTGATATTTCAACATGGGGTATAAAGGTTTCAAAAACTTTATCCTTAAGGTTTACGGTTTTTTCTTGTTGCCAAAGCCTTTTTAGTAAATTATAAGAATATACATTAAGTAAATCATTTTGTCTTGTTAAAAAAGCTTTACCTTTTAATTTGCCATCAATATAGATTAAATCATTTTCTTGCGCAATATTAATCGTCAAATAAGTAGGAATAAGACCACTCTTAATCGTAGTTGCAACATCCATAGTATAATTTTGATTGTTATAAAGATCTTGCATTACTTCTTTAAAAATATCCATTTTAGTAGGCTTATTGTTATTTACAATAGGAGGAGTAATTGGATCCTCATTTTGGGGCTTATTTTTTTTACAACCGCTAATTAAACCTAAACAAATAAAACACAAAATTAAAATTACTAATTTAAACTTTTTCATTTGTTCCATCGATTCCTTTGTTAATTTTATTATATACCAACTTGTAAATAAAAGCAACTAAAAAATAAAAAAGATTAAAATGAAAAAGGCCCATTTAGGCCCTTTTCATTTTAGCATTTAAATTACCAACGTGCAGTACCAATAATTACTAATAAGATAAATAATACTAGGATCAAAGCATACCCATAGCCGCCGAATGAATTGCTACCACCATTACCACAACAAGGGTTTGTTTGTCCACAACAATTGTAGCCATAATTAGGTTGATACATAATTTCCCTCCTTTTTAAAACTTACATGTTTCTACTTTATAGTATGCATAAACTTTAGTAGTGTTAATTCTTTTGCCTAAAGGTGCTGTTTTATGATATAATGTTAAAGGTGAATAATATGAAAACTACTAAAAAAAGAATTCAAAACAATGAAAAAGCGGATAGTTATGATATTGATTATGATCTTTTTAACACAGAAGAAGTTGTTAAGATTATAAATTTTTATCATAATGTTGACAAATATCTAAAACATAAACTATCTAAAGAAAAATTACAAGCATCTTATCTTGAATATCGTCAAACACTCAATAGCATTGCTTTAGAAAAGAAATACAATAAAGCTTTTTTTACCAAAACAAACATTTCTATTTATCATCTTATGAAAGATTTATAAACGTAAATAGTTATGTTAGTAAGAATTTACGTCAGTTTCTTTATCTCTTACGCCTAAAAAGCTTTCAAGACGATTAACTCTTTGATATAAATCATTAATTTGCCTTTTTAACTCATTAAGTTCAGTGTCCATGATATTCATCTCATAAGGATTATTTGCGTATATCGGTTGCATGGGCTGATTTCCATAAGGATTAGGATAATAACCATTATAGTTATTATTACGCTTACTATTTTTATTTAGAAATTGAAACATAATTTACTCCTTTCAATGTTATTTTATGAATTTAACAAACTTTTGTCACAAAAAATTTATTTTTATAATAAATTAAAGTAGGGAGGAATCAAAATGGCAAGTAGAATGAATGAGTTTAGAAGCTTCATAACCAAATATCCTGGGATTAAAGATGCTGTCGCAAGTGGTACATCAAACTGGCAAAGTATGTATGAGAATTGGGTTATTTTAGGGGAAAACGATCCCATGTGGCAACAATATAAAGCTGTATCAAATACGAAAGCAAAAACATCTAATAATACTATTGAGGATTTATTGTCACAAACTAGTATAAAAAATGTTATTAATTATATCAAAAAAATAGATCCTGATTCCATTAGTAAAACCTTAAACACAGTTCAAAAAGTTTTACAAATAACGCAAAGCTTTAATGGTAGACCAACAGGCATTTATAACAATAACTACAATAGTTGGTGGGATTAATGGTTAAAAGTGTTTTAGATCGAATATATGCTAGTGATATATATACTAATTACTTAAGATACAATCCTAAATGGTATATATATTTAAACCAAGACCCTTTAACAATTAATGATTTTGAAAAAGAGGTAAAAACTAATTTAAAAATGACATCATCAGATAAACTTGCAACACTAAAAAAACAAATTGATTTTATAAATGGTATGATTAAATATTTCAATAGTTAAAAATATATGTCAAGATATTTTACTTGACACTAGTTATAAAATATGATATACTATTAGAAGAAAAAAAGCGGAGGTAACAAAAATGGTAAAATTAAGATTACAAAGATATGGATCAAAGAAAAATCCTTTCTATCGTATTGTCGCAACTGATTCACGTAATCCTCGTGATGGTAGTCACATAGAGGTTCTTGGCACTTATGACCCTTTAACAAACCCTGTTACAACTAAATTAGATGAAGAAAAAGTCATGAAGTGGTTAAAAAATGGCGCAAAGCCAACGGATACAGTTAGATCAATATTATCAAAGGAAGGTTTGATTGTTAAATTTTTAGAAGAACAAGCAAAGACGAAATAGGTGAAAAGCATGGCTGATATTAATTATGAAAGCATGGTCGCTGAAATAATCAAGCCACTTGTAACCCATCCTGAAGATGTTGTAACTACAAGCACAACAAATGGTGTAGATGTTTTAGTAAAAGTCACTGTTCATATGGATGATTTAGGACGCGTAATCGGTAAAAAGGGCCGTCTTGCTTTTGCAATTAGGACTATCGCAAAAGCAGCAGCTGTTCGTCAAAAGCAAAATCTTGATATTGAATTTACTTCAAACGAAAATTAACAAAAAAAGCAATTATGCCTAGCAATTATGAAAGTCATAATTGCTTTTTTTAATGTTTAAAATTTGTAAATTAAAAAAATATTGATATAATATAACCATAATATATAATGAGATTAATTAACGAGGTTAATATGATCCAAGTAAAAAACTATCAGCTTTTAAAAGTAACCAATAGTAAAAATTTCAAACGGATATGTAATGAAATAAAAAAAATAGATAATATTCATATGGTATCTATTGAAAGTAGTAAAAATGTTATGCATATAGAATATGACATATCAACTACTTTAACTAACGCTTTACTTAAAGAATTTGAAGAAGCTATTTTAAAAGCCATTCATGAATATGAAAAAAAGGCTTTAATGGTTAGAATTGATACTAAAGAAATATATCGTAAAGTCTTATATTTAAAAGGTCTTGATTGTGCGCATTGCGCAAACAAAATTGAAGCCTTGGCTAAAAAAAGTATTGATCACGAAAAAATCATTGTTGATTTTGCGACAGGTCGCTTTATCATTGAAACTTATAGTAAAGCAGTAATTGATAATTTATATAACATAGTAAGTCGCATAGTGCATCGTGTTGATGATAAAGTAGTAATTATCGATAGTAAAACCAAAAGATTAGAAACTACTGAAGATGTAACTAAAATTGCAAAATCTACCATAATTACTTTTTCTTTAGGTTTAGTTTTTTTTATCATAATATTTATTGCAAGCTTTTTTTTACCTAAAGATAGTTATTTTTATTTAACCTATGCTTTGCCATATATACTAATAGGATATCCTGTAATTATGCGCTTTTTTAAAAATTTATCTAAAGGTCATTTACTTGATGAAACCTTTTTAATGGCCGTAGCATCCATTGGCGCTTTTTTTAGTAGACATGCCGGCGAGGCGGTAATGGTTGTGCTACTTTATCAAATAGGTGAATTTTTACAAAATAAGGCTATTAATCATTCTAGACATTCTATTAAAACCCTACTTGATTTAGATGTTAAATTTGCTAAATTAAAACTTGAAAATGAAGTAACCGAAGTAGATGTTGAAAGTCTAATGAAAGGTGACATTATTATTGTCAATAAAGGGGAAGTCATTCCTACTGATGGTGTTATTGTTAATGGTAAAACTAACATTGATACTAAAAATTTAACAGGTGAAAGTATGCTAAAAAGCGTAGAAGTAGGTGATGAGGTATTAAGTGGTAGCGTTAATATGGCTAAAATCATTGAAATGCGTGTAACTAAACCATATGGTGATTCAATGATTGCTAAAATTTTAGATTTAGTCGAAAACGCAACTAGTAATAAAGGTAAGGCTGAAACGATTGTTACTACTTTTTCAAGATATTATACCCCCGCTGTTGTTTTAATAGCTAGTATTATTTTAATGCTTGGTGGCATGCTAGATTTTACACATTTTAGTTATTGGGTATATGTTGCTATGGAATTTTTGGTTATATCATGTCCTTGTGCTTTAGTTATTTCCATTCCTTTATGTTATTTTTCCGCGATTGGCACTTGTAGTAAAAAGGGTATTTTGGTAAAGGGTAGTAGTTATATTGATGCTTTAAATAAAGTTGAAAATGTCGTTTTTGATAAAACCGGTACTCTTACCAAAGGTGTTTTTAAAGTGGTTAAAGTAGTACCTAAAGTTGAAGATACTAGTGAAGAAAAATTGCTAAATTTATTAATCCATACTGAATATTATTCAAATCATCCTATTGGTATATCAATCGTTGATAATTATGAACGTGATAAAATTTTCCCCGAAATTATTAGTGATTTCCAAGATATCACAGGCGGGGCTAGAGCTGTTGTTAATGGTAACAAAATCTTAATCGGTAACCAAAAACTAATGCAAGCCAATCGTATTGATGTTGAAAGTATAAATACTAATAATTTAGTCATATATATAGTTAAAAATAAAATTTATCAAGGTTATGTTGAAATTGGTGATGCTATTAAAGATGAAGCTAAAGATGTTATTAATACGTTACAAAAACATGCTAAAAAATGCTATATGTTAACTGGTGATGAAGAAAGCATTGCGAAAAGCGTAGCCTCAGCTGTTGGTATTAATGGTTATTATGCGGGACTATTACCTCACCAAAAGGTTGAAATTTTAGAACAAATCAAAGCTAGGAGTACTAAAAAAACCATTTTTATTGGTGATGGCATTAACGATGCCCCCGTTATTGCAAGTGCTGATATTGGTATTGCTATGGGTAATACGGGATCTGATGCAACCATTGCGATTGCTGATGTCGTAATCATGGGAGATCATTTAAATAAAATAAATGATGCTTTTGATATTGCAAGATATACTAAAAAGAAAGTTTTACAAAATATAATTTTTTCGTTAGCTGTTAAATTTATTGTTATGATCTTAGCCCTTACTTTTAGTTTTCTTGCCATTAGTGGTAGAAGATTAGAATTACCACTTGTAGTAGCAATCTTTTCTGATGTAGGTGTATCTGTTCTTGCTATTTTAAACTCCTTGTTAATAATGAAAAAGGGACAAAAAACCAAAGAGGTAAAGCCAAATGGAACAAAATGAATATATTTTAATTGGTAAAATAATTGGTACTTTTGGTATCAAAGGTGAACTAAAAGTTTATTCGGAAAGTGATTTTATTGATTATCGTTTTAAAGAAGGAGCAAGCATTTTTATTAAAATACACAATAATTATCAAAAATTAACGATTACATCTTTTAGAATTCATCAAAAAACGCCGTTAATTAAAGTTAATAATTTAAATGATATCAATCAAGTTGAAAAAATGGTAGGATTAAATCTTTTTGCTTTAAGCAGTGATTATCCCCCATTAGAAGAGGATGAATATTATTTAGACGATTTAATCGGCTTATGTGTTTATGATGAAAATCATCATCAGTTAGGTATTGTAAATGACGTCTTAGAAGTACCTCAAGGATATATCTTAGAAGTAAAAAGTGATACTAACAAAATGCTTATTCCTTTTGTTGATGAATATATTTTAGAGATAGCTTGCGACCATATTGTAGTAAAGGCGGTTGAATTATGCCCATAAGATTTGATATTTTAACCTTATTCCCCGAAATGATTGAGGGCTTTATTTCCAGTTCTATCATTAAAAGGGCCATTGATAAAAACATATTAACCATAAACATTATTAATTTTCGTAATTATGCTACTAACAAACATTCAACAGTTGATGATTATGCTTATGGAGGTGGGGCAGGCATGTTAATAAGTGTTGAACCTATCCATTTAGCTATGCAAGATATTGATGGTATTGATAAGGCTTATAAAATTTTAACTTCCCCAAGTGGTAAACTATTAACCCAAAAACACGCAGAAGCTTTAACAAAACACGATCACATTGTAATTGTTTGTGGTCATTATGAGGGCATAGATGCGCGTATTAATAATTATATTGATGAAGAAATTTCCATTGGTGATTATGTTTTAACGGGTGGAGAAATTCCCGCTTGTGCTATTATGGATGTTATCGCAAGACTAATACCTGGGGTAATTAGTGAAGAATCAATAAAAGGCGAATCCTTTACCATGGGTTTATTAGAATATCCTCAATATACAAGACCCCCCATTTATGATAACAAAAAAGTCCCTGATATTTTATTATCAGGTCATCATGCCAATATTGAAAAATGGAAACGTTATGAAGCATTAAAAAAAACTTATCATCAAAGACCGGATTTATTAGATAAGATTAAACTATCAGATGATGATTTAAAAATGCTAGAGGAAATAAAAAATGAAGAAAATTAATTTAGTATTATGCCTATTTATCATTTTATTATTTATAACAAGTTGCAATAAAACTTTTAAAAAAGAAAAAGCTGAAGTGTTTATCGATGAAATATATAAGTGTATTGAATCAGGTAAACCATATTGTTTGATAGATGTAAGAAAACTAAATGAAGAATATGCAATAGGTCATTTTAAGGGTTTTATTAATTATGATATTGAAAATGGTAGTGTCAGTGAATTTGTTTACAAAATTGAAAGCATGTATTCAAAAGATAAAACCCTTTTTATCATTGATAAAGATGGATCACAAGTTAGTATTTTAAAAGATGCTTTAAAAAAGGCAGGTTATCATAAAATCAATATCTATTTAGGTGGTTATGATGAACTTTTAAAAGCCAATCATGGTGATTTTGAAATTGAAGTTGGAATCGATAACTGTGGATGTTAAAAAAACAACTATAAGGGCAATCCTTTATAGTTGTTTTTTAGTTAAGGTTATTTTGTCATCACTAATTTCAATTAGACGTTTTTTGTAAAGGGCACCAACTGCTCTTTTAAAAGCACTTTTACTCATTGGGAAATATTTTTTAATTTCATCAGGTGATGCATTATTACCAAGCATAAGAACCCCACCTAGATTAGTAAGTACTTCTAAAATTACCAAAGAATCATCAATCCTAGATAATTCTTTAGGTTTAATAAAACTACCATTAGCTTCATGATCTTTATTGATATGGATAATTTTTACTTCTACTTCCTCACCTAAATGATAATTTTTGCGCATAAGACTCTTATGAACATATATATAATTTAAATCATTAGTATATAAAGCAATGCCATCGGTAAATATTTTGGCTACTCTTGCGAAAACGGTGGTATTTTCCGTTAATGGTGATGGGTTTTTAAAATCAGTTTTACTAATAATCTTAGCTACCAATTGATCTTTTTTAACTTTTAGAAGGCAAGGTAAAAAATCACCACGTTTAGGCCAATAGGCATGGTTTTTAGGTAAATAGTCACTTGATAATAAAATGTCTTTACTAATGCCAATATTAACAAAAACACCTGCTTCATTAATATCACATACTTCAACAAAACCTGGTATTTTAGTGGTAATTAAAGGTTTTTCCATAGTTGCGCAAAGCCTTTTCTTTTGATCATAATATAAGAAAGCATCAATTACTTCACCACTATTTAATTTTCTTGTGGCTTGATTAAAATGTAAAAAGACATAGGTAGTTAAATCCTTATCAAGAGGACTTAAAGTATAACTAATATCGGTTTCTTTTTTAACTATAAATTGTCCTACTTCACCAACTGCTAACATAAATATTTTTCTCCTAAATAAAACTACTACCATTATACCATATTTATAAAAAAATAATCCGATATTTAATAAATTAAAAATATATAAATTGACAAAAAGCAAATAGATTAATATAATATAAATGGAGGAAAAAGAAAAATGAAGAATTTAAATGGTTATATTAGAAAATTAGAAAAAGGGATGGAGGATAAACTATTCTTTTTAAAACACATAGATATTGAAGAATATTCTTTAATTGTTGAATTTGGTTGTGCTAATGGTCGCTTATTACGTAGAATAGAACCGGTTATTAACAAGCAAGAAACCAAATTAGTAGGTTTTGATATTAATGAAGAAATATTAGAAATTGCTAAAAACATTTCCCCCGAAATGACTTTTACTTCTAAATGGGATGAAGTACTAAACTATCTTAAAGAAACCAAAAAGAAAAGTTTAATTATTTTTAGTAGTGTATGGCATGAAATATCGGCTGATTATCATGAAAAAATCTTTGAAGAAATGAAAAAATTTTCTTGTATTGTCATCCGTGATATGAAAGCACCAATTACTGGTGCTGAACCAATTGATGCACCAACTAGAGAAAGAATAAAAAAGATGGTGCCTGAGTGGCAATTTAAAGAATTTGAAGATAAATGGGGTCGGATTGATAACAAAAAAACCCTTTATCGTTTCTTATTAATGTACACATATTTAGATAACTGGGAAAATGAAATTAAAGAAGATTATTTCTCAACGCCATGGGCTGAAATTAACTGGGCTTTAGAAAAAGACTTTAGTATTATATATTTAAATTCATATACACTTGAATATAAGAAAGAAGAAATTGCGCGTATTTTTCATCATACTATGCATGATATTACTCATCATCAAGTTATATATGTAAAAAAATAATAAAAAGCCGTATTGTTTGCTAAAAAGATAAAAATATGGTATAATATCTAACGGTGTAAGGCTTACGATTACATCAAAGCACGATATTCCGCTCGTATACCACACATTATTTACAATGTGGGATGAAACTTGTATATGTATGAAAATCGGAAGATAAGGAGAGAAATTTATGAGTCAACAATTAATTAATGCGGTAACAAAAAGTTATATGAAAAATGATGTACCTGAATTCCGCGCTGGTGACACTGTAAGAGTACACGTAAGAATCAAAGAAGGCGAAAAAGAAAGAATCCAAATTTTTGAAGGCCTTGTAATTTATCGTCATGGTGGAGGTATTAGTTCAACTTTCACCGTACGTAAAATGTCTTCAGGAGTAGGAGTTGAAAAAATATTCCCACTTCATTCGCCAATGATTGCTAAAATCGAAGTTGTACGTCTTGGTAAAGTTCGTCGTGCTAAACTTAGCTATATTCGCTCATTATCAGCTAAAGCAGCTCGTATTAAAGAACGTAGATAGTTTTATCAAGTTATTTAAAATAGTAAATTGTTATAAAATAGCAATTTACTATTTTATTTTGTCCCTTTTTCATAAAAGTTGCCAAACTTAAACAAGTATGATATAATATAACTAAGGTGATAATATGGTTAGAAACATAAAAAAATTAAGTGTATTATTTTTAACTATTATTTTTTTAGTAACCCTATCTAGTTGCACCAAAAAAATAGAAGATTATGGGGAAATGGATCGTATTGTATATCGTAGCATTTTAACTCAAAAAGCTGATAATTATTTAGTTTTTGTTTATGCTAATGAATGTAGATACTGTGAAGAATTAAAACCCCTTTTATGCGAATATGCAACTAAAGCTAAAAAAAATAATAAATACATGCCATTTTTTGTTGTTAATGCTGACAATAAACGTAGTAATAATGGATTAGTAAAAAATGATGATGAATATGACGATTTTACTAATACTACTGATTATACAGAAATTCATATTGCGACAACACCGGCTTTGATTATTGTTAAAAATGGTAGCGTAAGCAATTTTATTTCTAGCAAAAAAACGCAAACTCCAGCATCAGAAATAAGATCATATATTCAAAATTTAATGTAATAGGAGAACAAAAGTGAAAAAAGTTAAAAATTTAGATTTGATTATAATCCTTGTGGTAATTACTATAATTGCGTTAATTACAGCTATATTACTTGCGGTACACCCTTTTAAGATTGATAGTTTCGATAAAGTTGCCGAAGTAAATATCGATAATTATAAGACAATGAATAAAAATAAAAATCCCTATTTTGTATTTTTATATGATAGGAATGATGAATCATCAAGTGCCGCAATCGTTAAAGAATGTGTTGTAGCTTATGCTGAATATGCAAGACAACATAATAAAGTACCTAAAATATATGTTATAGAATATAATCAAAATAAAAATATTATTGATTCTAGTAATTTCAGTGTTAGTACAACTAATATACCTTGTCTTGTAACCATCACAACTAGTGGTACTGTTAGTAATAAGAAGTATAACATTTATAATATATGTAATTATTTAGAAGATTATAGAACTGGCAAGGAAGAAATGCATACTGATGATGATGGCCATGTTCATGTTCATTAAAAAATAAATAAAAGAAAACTGTTTATAAACTAGACAGTTTTCTTTTTTTAAAAATAAAAAGCTCTAAAATAATAGAGCCCATTTTGTTTAATATGGTGATTCGTACGGGATTCGAACCCGTGAGTGCATGCGTGAAAGGCATGTGAGTTAA
>CANQWZ010000013.1 GCA_947627685.1 uncultured Bacilli bacterium
CTACTCTAAGTGAAAAAGAAATAAAAGTACATAAACATTTAGAAAAGACAATTAATTTAGTTGGAAAATTAAGTAATACTGCTTATTTAACAAATACTTCTACAAGCACAGGTAGTGTTTATGGTGGTCAATTTGTTGGTGGTTTATTTGGTAGCATCAAAGAAATTAGTGGTGAAGGTTATGCATATATTTATAATAACCAAGAAGATGCTGAACTTGAAGTTTTAGGATCATCTAATACAGGTATATTATCAGGTAATAACATAACTTCTAGCAATTTAAGCGTAAGAAGAAAAATCATCTTAGGTAAAGAATTTAGCTTAGATGATGCTACTACATCAATCTTAAATGCTTATTTAAAAGATAACATTTATGAAATATTACCAGCATATCAAAACGGTCAAATTGACCATTATGAAATATATATTGGTAATAATAGTGGCAGTATTAATATTAATCAAGTTACAATTATAGACTCTAAAAATGTTTCTTGGCAAACAGAAGCCAAAACTTTTGAAATCTATGCTAGTGATCAAAATCATTTATTACAAGCTCTTCCTTATGCTTTCATTTTAAAAATTGAAAGAGATGAGTTTTCAATTACAGGTACTGATAAAACCAAAGTTGATCAAAGTGTTATTATTAAAACAACCTCTAGCACTATTGAGATTGATTCTAAAATGATTACTTTTAATAGTGAATTATTACAAGAATATAAAACTTATGAAGATATCGTAGTTACTATTAATGATATTATGGTTACTGATACTGATAAAATGACTATTACTTCAGCTCCTTTAACCATTAACTATCAAAGATTTGCGATAATGGTTGAATATGAAGATTTACAAACAACTTATAATGGCAAAGAACAAATCTTTAAAGTTATAGATACTAATGGTGAACTTACTGATAAAAATATTAATTATCGCTTTTACATCTTAGAAGATGGTATCAGAAAACAAATAACTGGTCTTGTTGATGCGGGAAAATACGATGTAGAAGTAGAATTCTACGTTGATGATTTTATTTTAGTAAGAACGCAAACCTTTATTATTAATCCTAAAGTCTTTAATGTAGATGAAGCAAGTGTCACAATGAATGATTTGTCTTTAGTATATGATGCAAAACAAAAAGAGCCAACCTTTAAACTTGTTGACCAAGATGGTTTAACTCTTAGTGATGATGAATATAAGATATCATACATTAATAATACCAATGTTGGTAACGCAACTGCTACTATTACTTTTATTAAAAACTATTTAGGCAGTCAAGATATCGTAAAAACTTTCCAAATAACTGTTAAAGATTTAACAAATGAGGTTTTAAACATTACAAAAGATAAAGAAGAATATGTTTATAATGGTGCATCACAAAGACCACTTCTTACTATTACTTATAATGATGTAGTAATTCCAACTACTGATTATAGCTTATCTTATGATAATAACATAAATGCAGGAACCGCTCAAATTCATATTACTTTTAGTAACAATTATAGTGGTAATAAAACCATTGAATTTACGATTCTTGCTAAAGATTTAAGCGATTATATCGTATGTGATGAAGATGTTATGGAAAAAACCTATGATGGCTTTATCAAACAATTAAATATCATGTTAAATTATGACTATCATTCTTTAAGTAGCATTAAATACTACTTAAACAAAGAAGAAGTAGAAAATATTTTACATGCGGGCGAATATGAAATTGTTTATACTATAAACGATGTTGATCATAACTATACAGGCAGTAAAACCTTTATCTATACTGTTCATAAAGCAAAACAAACCATTTCTATGTTCGATATCAAAGATGCCAGTGTTGGTTATGATTCATTTAGTGTACCTTCTAATTGGGCGAAAGATAATATGGAATATAGTTTAAATAATGCTAGTTATCAACCATTTAATGGTAAAATCACAGCCTTACAAGAGAAAACAACATATACTGTAAGTTTCCGCTATCAAGCAACCAATGATTATGAAGTATCAGAAGAAGTTAGTTATACTTTCACAACCCTTCTTAGTCCTAAAACAGTTCAAAAAGCGATAGCAGAATTACCAGATGTAATAACTATTAATGATTTTAGCAAATTAAAAGCCTTAAAAGCTTTGTATGAAGAATTAGATGAGGCTTATTATAGCGAAATTGATGTAGCCAAATTAGAAAAAGCTATTGCTGAATTCAATCTTTTAAGTGCCAATGTTGAAACTGAACTTGCTTTAGCAAGAACAGTAAACCTAAAAAAATTAACAGTTGCTATAATGCTAGCTAATATCATTTCAGGTATTGGTAAAGCTTTATTCTTTGTGATTAGAAAGCGGGTGATTTAATATGAAAAAATGGTTATCCTTAATAATGTTATTAGGCATGTTATTAATAGTTGGATGTGGTGGCGGCGGTGGTGAAAAAACCGATCACTTTAACGATATCAAAAAAGCTTTAGATACTGATGAAATAACTTATAAAGCTTATACTAAAACCATCACCATTAAAAAAGCTTCACAATTAATTGCTGAAGAAATTGAAGAAAATGTCGTAGCACAACAAAATGTAGAAAGAACAACCACAACTAAAAAATTAAACAATTTAGATGCAGATACTTTATACGAAGAAACAACTACTAAAGTTACCATCCCTTTATCTAGTGATGATGTCTTTAGAAAGTATGATATGAACAAAGCTTATTTTGAAACATATACATGTGAAGAAAAAGGTGCATCAATTGAATTAAATGGTGTAGTTGCTAAAAAATCATATAGTACCTTTGTTCCAAATGGTAGTTCATCTATTAGCAACTTTAATATTTATATTTTGGTAAACAAAGATACTAAACAATTATCAACCCTAACATTTACTTATCAAAATGAAAGTTCTACTACAACCACTATTACATACACTTTTAAATATTAAAAAAAACAGCCTTTTATTATTAAATCAACAAATGAAGGGAAGATAATAAACTATATTATCTTCTCTTTTTTTACTTTGAAATTTTATTTTAAAATTAATAATAAAAATGTCTAATAAAATAGGTTTTTTATACCAATTAATTATTACCTACTACAATATTAATAAAAAATCATATTATTTTTTGAAAAAATTTTCATTTTTTTGCCTTTTTACCTTAAAAAATTGTCATATTACTATACTTTTTGTCTTTTTTATGATATAATGATTAAAAAATATGTAAAAAGGAGATGGTTAAAAAGCGTAATAATATAAAGAAAATTCATGAATAAGCAAAAAAATTATCTTATTAACATATAGTAATTGTTTTTACTTATTATTAATTGGTACCAATTTCTAGCAAGTACGTATTTACTTTAAGTTAAAATGATAATGATTTTAAGACATAAAAAAAATATTTTAAACATATTTTTTTATGTTATATCTTATATTTTTATGCAATTTAAAATGCATTTAAAAAACGAGAATGAAGTTTATCTTTTTTTATCGCTTAATTTTTTTAAAAACAAGGAGGAATTTATGAAAAAAGCAATTAAAAGTTTTCTAATAATATTATTTTTTGCTGCATGCTCACTGCTTATCACTAGTTGCTTTAAACAAGATGAAGTTATAAGTGTACGCTTCCGTAATGATGGTATGCAAACAGAATATAATATAGGCGATGAATTAAATTTAAAGGGTGCAAAAATAGTTATTGAATATACTTTCGAAACCGAAAGTATTGATATCACTAAAGATATGATAGGTGAATATGATTTTTCTACGCCAGGTAAAAAAACCATAGTTGCTAAAGCAACAATTTCAGAAAAGGAATATACTGTAACCTTTAATGTTGTTGTATTAGGTGATGTCGTAGTAACTTTTAATACCGATGGTGGAAGTGAAGTTGATTCACAATATTTGCTTTATGGTGATAAAACAACTAAACCTACTACTGAACCAACAAAAGAAGGATATACTTTTAAAGGTTGGTTTACGGATAATGAAACCTTTGAACATGAATTTGTTTTCAATCAAGAAGTGTTACATGATACAACCGTTTATGCTAAATGGGAAGCAAATAAATATACTGTAACATTTGATGCTGGAATGGGTGCTTTCCTAAGTGGTCGTAAGATTGTCAAAGAAATAACATATCCTGAAACATTTGAAAAATTGGTTTCTGAAATTGAAACACCAGTTAGAGAAGGTTATACTTTCAAGCAATGGCGATTAAATAATGAACCATTTGATGCAGCAAAACCAATAGCAGATAACATTGTATTAGTTGCTGAATATACAATTAATACATATAAAGTAATATTTAATGCCAATGGTGGTCATTTTGAAAATAATGATGAAACTATAACACAAAATGTTAACTATAATGAACAAGCTCAAAAACCAAGTCCTGCTCCTACTCTTGAAGGCTATGATTTTGATGGATGGTTTGAAGTTGGAAAAGATGAAGAATATGATTTTGGTACACCTGTTAAAGGAAATGTTAATTTACAAGCAAAATGGTCAGCACATGAATACACTATAACATTTGATGCTAAAGATGGCCATTTTACGGATGGTGCTACTAAAGATGTTAAAGTTTCATATGAAAATACAATTTCAATGCCTGAAAATCCTAGAAGAATAGGATATAAATTTGAAACTTGGTACTATGAAAATAAACCATTTGACTTCTCAAAAACATTAAAAGAAGCTAATATTGTTACTGACATTACTTTAGAAGCTCATTATATAGAAACTGAAATTACCCTTTCTGTAAAAGATGGTGGTAAAGATGTTTCTAGTGTAAATCGTGAGTGGATTAAGGATCAATTAGTAGTTTTTGAAATAACTGTAACTAATTTAGAATTAGAAGGAGAATTGGCTTATGAGTGGTATAAAGATAGCGATTTAAAAGCTGATGCTAAGGATGCTGAAATTTCAATTAACGAAATAAATGAATCTGGAACATATTATTGTAAAGTAATAATAACAGTAGGTGAAGAACATATAGAAAAGCAATTAGATGAAGTAACAATTAATATTACTCGTATTAAACAAGAAATTACTTCAGATAATTTAAGTGCTGTTAATTTTCCTGCATATTTGGATAAAAAAGCTGAATATGGACCAGTAAGTATATATAAGTTAGCATCATACACCATTGATGAAGCAATGAATAATGTAGGTAAACCTATTGTTCCAAAACTAGTAAAGGAAAATGAAGAACAAGATATTAAATCTATTGAATATCAACTAGACGGAAAATCGGTAACTAAAGATGAATTATTAAAAGGTGCTAAGAAATACACAATTACTGTTTCTATTGAAGAGTCTGAACACTATACTTCTGCAAAACTTGATATAGTAGTGGTTCTTTATAATGTAGTTGTTAATCCTGATAATAATCCTCAATATTATGGATCACTTGCAGAAGCAATAGATGATACAAATAAAGAAAATGCAAATGCACTTATTCGAATTATAGGACCTGCAGAGTTAAACGAAGATAAAGCTTTAGAAAATAGTCAAACATTAGAATTAGAATATTTATATCCAGTATGGGCTGAGGACATTAATTCTGTAAATGATTTCAGTGGAATTACACCATATGTATTTGGAGCTATGGGTATCATAGCAGGTTTTCCTGATTTTCCTCTTAAAAAAGAAGCAAAGTTTGATCCTAGTTCTTATGAAAGTAAAGAATATAATTTATTTAATACAGTAAAAGGTAATGGATCAATTACTGCTACAAAAGGATCTGAAATTGTTGAAACAATGTTTTTCACGGTCTTTATGAATTTAATGGACATTGTAGGTGGATCTATTAATCCAAATACTAAATTTGGCAAACTTGCAACTTTGCTTAAGGATATTGAAAAAAATCCTATTCCAGAAGATTTTACATTCTTCCCTTTTGATATATTTACTATGCATAGTTATCAAGTAAATATCACAGTTGAATATGGTGCAACTTATAAAGCAAAACCAGTATTTAATGCGGGCGTATCATTTGATAATAATACCTTTATCCCTATTCCATTACCAGAAAAGGTTGCATTAGCAGAAGTTGATCCTATTGTAGCTTCAAGTAAAGATAATAATGCATTAATAACATTATTAGATACAGGCTCAAGCTTTACCAAATCATATGAGGGCGATGCAGTACAACAAACCGAAAAGGTTAGCATGGAAATTAAGGGTAATGCTGAAATGAGTGAATTCTCAATTACACTTCATTTATTTAAGAGTTTCTTTATACTTGCTAATAAGTGTAGTGGTGGAACTTATCTTCCTAAAAGTGGTAAGGAAATAGTAAAAATCAAATCAGTTCCATTTGAAATAATGTCAAATGGACTTATGGCAGATACAGAAATTAATTTGGTTGGCGACAGTACTCTTACACTTAATAGAGATCTTAGTATCTTAGAAGGTGTTACTGTTAATCTAAAAGGTAATTCAACATTAGTTGTTAATGGCGCATTTAGCGGTAAAGTTAATGCTGAACCAAATGCAAAAGTAAAAATTGGGTCTACTGCTGATTTAGGAGTAGGTAATGATGTTATCATTACTACAACAAATAAAGATAATATTGAGTTAGCTAAAGAACTAGCTGATAAATATCATTTGTATAATGTAAGTGATAATGATTATTCATTCCATAGTTTATATACTCTTACATTTGATGCAACTGATTGTAGTCAAGAAGCAGATGTTAAAGCTTTTGTTGATGAAGATATAGAATTACCAACACCTACTAAAGATGGGTATACTTTTAAGGGTTGGTTCTATGATAAGGAATGTACAAAACTATTTGATTTCAAACAAATGCCTGAGTTAACAGATCCTGAATATAAATCTGGATGGGTTCCACTTGCTTCAAATATTAATAAATATGAATATGTAGAATGCTTTGATTCTACTACATGTACATTAAAACTATATGCTAAATGGGAGTTAGATGCTCCTGCAGTAAGTAGCAGTACTAACGAAATTGATTTAACATATGATGGTGCTAGCCACACTTTAGAAGTTGTCGCAAATCATGCACTACAAGATAAATTGACGTATCAATGGTATAAGGGGGATCCTAAAAATGGCGGTGAGTTGTTACGTGGTGTAACAACCGCCACCTTAGTTATGTCTAATTTTGCGGATAGTGGTGTTTATTACTGTGTTGTAACAGTTATTGATGGTGATTTAACTAAAACAGTAACAAGTGATCCTATGACAGTTACTATACGTCAAAAAGAAGTAACTGTAACTTGGCCAGAATTTAAAGAATTAGAATATAATGCTACAGATCAAATGCCAAAAGATATTCAAGTTAATGGCCTAACAGGATTAGATGATGTTAATTATAAAATTTCTGTAAATGATGATTTACAAACAATTATTGATGCTGGCACATATAACTTTAATGTAACTTTAAATGGTGAAAAAAGTAGTAATTATAAAGTAACTAATGGAGAATATACATTAACTATAACTCCTAAAGTATTAGAAATTGATTGGAAAGATGGTAATTATTGGACTAAAGGATTAGTATATAATGCTCAAAACCAAATGCCTCAAAAAGGTGTTAATGTTGATGTTAATGTGTTAACAGAATTAGATGGTGTTGATTATGAAATTTTTGCAACGATACTTTAAACGAAATTATTGATGCAGGAAGCTACGCAATAACTTTAAAATTAACAGGTGATAACCTTAATAACTATCATGTACCACCTGAAACTACTAAAGAATTAATTATTAAAAGTATGCCTGTTAAATTTAAAGAAGAACAAATAATAGAAATAAATTATACTGACGATGGTTATACTTTTGACACTATTGCAGAAGAAATTAAAAAAGCAATTGAATTCCTATACAATGCAAATACAATTGATGGTAAAGGCGTTAAAGGCCAAACAATAGAAGATAAAAATTTATTAGACACTTTAAAGGTAGCATTCTCAATTCTAGAAATCAACGATGGTAAAGAAACTTATAAATCAAATATTATTGGTAATACATATAAAGTAGTTTTAAATTTTGAAAGTTCTAATTTTGAATTAGATGAAACACAAAGAGATTCATTTTATTTGTTATTAAAATATAAAACAGTTTCTTATAATGAAGAATTATATACTATTGAAGATGCTTTGAATATAGCAAATAGTGGAACTATTACTGTTAAAAGTGATACTAAATTTACTTCGTTAACAGATAGCATTATAGGTGATAAATATCCAAATAATTCACTTTATAATGATGGTAGCTATCGTACAATAAAAAATGATGTTACTCTTTTACTTCCTTATGATAAACAAAGTGGCTTAAATAGTACTAACACAGCCACAACATCATCATTTGGAAAAAATAAACAATTAGAACTTATTATTGCTGAAAATATAATTTTAATAAATAATGGTACAATTAGTATTGGTGGTATTACAACTGGTCAACAAGGTGGTTTTTCTGGTGCAACCAGTGGAGACTATGCGCAAATAACTTTAGAACGTAATGCTAAAATTGAATCTAATGGTGGTATTAATGCTTATGGCTTTATTGTTGAAAAAGAAGAAAATAATGATTCAGAAGTAATAATGAATACTGGTACATTAATTATGCCATTTATTGTTAGAGAACATCGTGGTGGCACTCAGTTTCTAGATATGATTGGTGGCTCTCATTATGTTTCAGAACCTGACTTAAAAACTTCCCCATTTAATACCTTTTTCATGGAAAATGTTCGTTCAAAACTTGTATTAACAAGTAATGCTATTCTTAAAGGTCATGCCAATTTATTTGCAAGCGGAGACGATCATACTACTGATATTGAACTTATAGGAAATAGCATTGAAAGTTTAATTAAGCTATCTGAAAAAACAAAACTTATTGCTAAATTTGATTCTAATAGTGGTGTTACGCATCTTGAAATAAAAGGAAGCGCGACAATTAATAGTTTGTCATTGAAACTTATGATACTTTTCTCATCTTTTTCATTAAGTACTAAAACCGTTCATTTCCCTATCTCTTGGCGATATGATGTTTTATTAAGTCCATTTGAAGATGGTAGTAATGCTATAGTTGATACCAAGAATCAAAAAATGAAACTATTACCGGGAGCTAAACTTACAGTTTCATCTGGTGTAACCCTTAATGCTAGTGAACTAGTTGTATATGATGAAAACGCAATTTCTAAAATTACAGATCCTAGTCAGAATTATGAACATAAAAATGAAAAGGCAATATTAATTGTCAATGGAACATTAATAGCTGATAAATTAGCTGGTACTGTTTTAACTACTGCAGATAATGCTAGATTAGAAGTTAAAGACAATTATATTGAAACAAAGGAATTGGAAGTAAATACACCTTATTCTCAAACAGATGTACTTTTTAGTGGTAAAGGACATGGTTCTACTTACATAGATGTTAAAACCACTTTAAAAGGTCATACTTCTGCTGGTGAAAATCAAGAAATGGTAGCTGGCACATATACTTCTAAAGATGGTATTTGGTCACTTGCAAGTTAAAAGTTACAAGTGAAACTAATTAAATAGTTTTTATAAAAAGCGGTTATCAAGTTTGATAACTGCTTTTTTAACAAAATAGGCTCTTTTAAAATAATAATATACAATTTGTTTGTTAAAAGTTAATGAATTTGGTATAATTAAAATGTATTTTTTAAAAAATAAGAGGCTCATTATGATAGAAAGATATACTAGAAAACCATTAAAAGACCTTTGGAGTGAAGAAACTAAATTTAAACATATGCTAGATGTAGAACTTGCAACAAGTTTTGCTTTTAATAAATTAGGTGTTATTCCTAATGAAGATTATGAACGTATGTTAAGAAATGCTAAATTTAGTGTACAAAGAATTCATGAAATTGAAGAGGTAACTCAGCATGATGTTATTGCCTTTACTAAAGCTGTAGGTGAAAATCTACATGAAGAAGGCAAGTGGTTACATTATGGTCTTACTAGTACTGATGTTGTAGATACTGCTCAAGGCGTAACTTTAAAGAAAGTAAATGATATTATTGAACAAGACTTATATCAGTTTATAGATATTTTAAAAGAAAAAGCTATGCTATATAAAATGACACCTTGTATGGGTAGAACGCATGGAATGCATGCGGAAATAACCTCATTTGGGTTAAAATGGGCTTTATGGTATGATGAAATGATGCGTAATTTAGAACGTTTTAATCATGCAAGAAAATTAGTAGAAGTTGGCAAGATAAGTGGAGCAGTAGGTAATTTTGCTAATACATCTACAGTAGTTGAAGAAATGGTGTGTGATAAGTTAGGCATAGGTTATGCTAAAATATCAACACAAGTGTTATCACGTGATCGTCACTGTGAATATATATACACACTTGCTCAAATAGCCTCAACCCTTGAAAAAATTGCCATTGAAATTAGACACTTATCAAGAACAGAAGTAAGAGAAGTTGAAGAATTTTTTGCAAAAGGCCAAAAGGGTTCTAGCGCAATGCCACACAAAAGAAATCCCATTGCTTCAGAAAATATTTGTGGCCTAGCAAGAGTTGTGATTGCTAGTTTAAATGTAGCATTTGATAATAATCTTTTATGGCATGAACGTGATATTAGTCACTCTTCTTCTGAAAGAATTATTTTAGCTGATACTACAACGTTAATTGATTATATGTTAAATCGTTATGGTAAAGTTTTAAAAAATTTAGTTGTATTTACTGATCAAATGTTAAATAATATCAACCTAACTAAAGGGGTTATTTTTTCTGGTAGGGTTGTTAATATGTTAAAAGAACATGGTATAAATCAAAATGAAGCTTATGATTTAGTTCAAGAACAAGCTATGATAGCTTTAAATACTAATCAAGAATTATTAAAACTTTTAAAAGAAACGAAAGCCTATACCATTTTACAAACAAAATTAGATGAATGTTTTGAATATAATTATTATTTAAAAGGCGTAAGTAGTATTTATAAACGTCTTGGATTGGAGTAAAATATGAAAAATGCAGTAGTAGTAGTAGGTACACAGTGGGGTGATGAAGGCAAAGGTAAAATAACTAATTATTTTAGTAACAAAGCCGATGTTGTTGTACGCTATCAAGGGGGAGATAATGCGGGACATACGATTAAATTTTTAGGTAATACATATGCTTTGCATGTAATTCCTTCTGGTGTATTTAATCCTAATATTAAAAATGTTTTAGGTAATGGGGTTGTTTTAAACCCTAAAACGTTTCTTAGTGAAATAGAGGCTTTACAAAAACAAGGCTTTAGTTGTAATAATCTTTACATTAGTGATCGTGCTCATGTTATTTTTGATTACCATAAAGAATTAGATGGCTTAATTGAAGAGCATTTAGCAACTAGAAAAATCGGTACTACGAAAAAAGGAATTGGCCCATGCTATACTGATAAGATTGCAAGATGTGGTATAAGAGTTGCTGACTTCGTAAGTAGTGATTTTGAAGAAATTTATAAAACAACGCTAAAGGTTAAAAATGATCAAATAATTAGTTATGGTGGTAATCCTTTTGATATTGAAGAAAGTTACCAAGAATATCAAAAAATCGCTGAAGCTATTAAACCATACGTAACTGATACCATTGCTTTATTAAATGAGGAAATCAAAAAGGGTAAAAAAATATTATTTGAAGGTGCTCAAGGAGCTCTTTTAGATATTGACTTTGGTACTTATCCTTTTGTAACCTCATCTAACCCATCAGGTGGTGGAGTATCTATTGGTAGTGGTGTTGGTCCTACCAATATTAAAGAGATTATTGGTATTGCTAAAGTATACTCTACAAGAGTTGGTAGTGGGGCTTTTCCAACCGAATTTGAAGATGAGGTGGCCTCATATATTAGAGAGACGGCTCATGAATATGGAACAACTACCAAAAGACCACGTAGAATTGGTTGGCTTGATGGTGTAGTTTTAAAATATAGTAGTCAGATTAATGGCTTAACGGGTCTTTCTTTAATGCTTTTAGACATTTTATCAGGCATTAAAAATTTAAAAGTATGTACATCTTATATGCTAGATGGTAAAGAAATTTCTACCATTCCTGCGCGCATTAGTGATTTTGAAAAATGCATACCTGTTTATACTACTTTACCAGGTTGGCAAGAGGATATAAGTAGTTGCAAGAGTTATGATGAATTACCACAAAATGCTAAAAACTACGTTTCATTTATTGAAAAATTAGTAGGCGTTCCTGTTGTTATGATCTCAGTCGGTCCTGATGTTTTACAAACCATTGTTAGAAAAACAATTTTATAGGTGAAAATATGAAAAAAGAATATGACGTTATTTTAGTAGGTGCAGGTCCAGCTGGCATTTTTTGTGCCTATGAATTAATGACTAAAAATAAAAAATTAAACGTGTTGTTAATTGAAAAAGGTATGGATATTTATTCACGTAAATGTCCTATTATTGAAAAAAAGGCTACTAAATGCCCTAATACTAAAACAGGAACATGTTATCCAAGTTGCGCAATGACTTCAGGTTTTGGGGGCTGTGGTGCATACTCAGATGGTAAATTTAATATTACAAGTGAATTTGGGGGCTGGATGACTGATTATTTAAGTGATGATGAAGTGTTAGAATTAATTAAATATGTAGATAAAATTAATCTTGAACATGGAGCACCTAAAGATATTACCAATCCTAATACCAAAGAAGTATTAGATATTGAAAGAAGAGGTATTGCTAGAGGCTTAAAATTGTTACGCAGTGAAGTAAGACATTTAGGCACAGAAATCAATTTACAAGTTCTAAAAAATATCTATGAAGATATGCGCCCTAACATTGATTATCTTTTTTCAACAACTGTTGAAGATATCATTGTCGAAGATGGAAAAGTTAGAGGCGTTGTCCTTGAAAATAAAGAAGAAATTAAAGCTAAATATGTAGCCTTATGTATTGGTAGAGCCGGTTCAAGTTGGCTTGTAAAAGTTTTATCAAAGCATGGAATAACCTTTAAAAACAATAAAGTTGATGTAGGTGTAAGAGTAGAAACTAACGATATCATCATGGAAGATATCAATCGCTATTTATATGAGGCTAAATTTATCTTTAATACTAGTGTTGGTACAACTGTTAGAACTTTCTGTTCTAATCCTAGTGGCCATGTCGTAATTGAAAACCACCATGGTGTTAAAGTTTGTAATGGTCATGCTTTTAATGATATTAGACTTGGTTCTAAAAATACTAATTTTGCTTTACTTGTATCCCTTGATTTTGATGAACCATTTAATGATCCAAATGGCTTCGCTGAAGAAATTAGCCGTCTAGCTAATCAACTCAGTAATGGTGGTGTTATTGTTCAAAAATATGGTGATATTAAGAAAGGTAGAAGATCAACTAAAAAACGTATTGATGAAGGCTTTGTTAAACCAACCCTTAAAGAAGCTGTTCCTGGTGATTTAGGACTAGTATTACCATATAATGTAATGAAATCATTAATTGAAATGGTAGAAGCCCTTGATTACATTACGCCGGGAATTGCTAGTGATCATACTTTATTTTATGGTGTTGAAGCTAAATTTTATAGTGATCGCCCTGTTGTTAGCGCTAATTTTGAAACGGAAATTAAGAATCTTTATGTTGGTGGTGATGGAGCAGGTATTACAAGAGGCCTTGCTCAAGCCGGTGCGAATGGAATAAAAATTGCAAGGAGCATCATTGAAAAGGAGAACTAATTTATAATGAACATTAATAACGATATTAAAGCAGTGTTAATTAACAAAGAAGAACTTGAAAAACGAATACTTGAAATATCCAAACAAATCAGTAGTGACTACCTTGATAAAAATCCGGTAATGATTTGCTTGTTAAAGGGTAGCATATCATATTTTGCACACCTTTGTGAACATATCTATATTCCTTTAGAATATGAATTTTTAAGAGCATCTAGTTATCATGGTGCTACATCTTCAGGTGAAGTAAAATTATTACATGTTCCCACCATTTCTTTAAAAAATCGCCATGTCATTATTATTGAAGATATAATTGATACCGGTATTACCTTATCAGCTATTAAAAAAGTAATGATGGAAATGCAACCTGCCAGCATTGAAATTACCACTTTATTAGATAAACCATCAAGACGACAAGTTAATGATATTGTTCCTAAATATGTCGGCTTTACTATCCCTGATGAATTTGTTGTCGGCTTTGGCCTTGATTTCAATGAAAAATATCGTAATTTACCATATATAGGTATTCTAAAAGAAGAAATATATCAAAAATAAAAAATAGTTCACAAAGTGAAAAATATCACCTTGTGAACTATTTTTTATTTTTGATATTAGTAGTAGTTTTACCACAAATAACTAAAAAATAACCTTTTTAACTTGGGTTCTTTTTATTTGTAAATCACATATGTTTTATGCTATAATAAAAATAGAAATAGGTGATAATGTGAAGTTTGTTGAAACGGAATCAATTGAATTAAAAGAAAGGTTAAATGATTCTTTAGCTAAAGAAATAGTAGCTTTTTTGAATACACATAATGGTACCATTTACATTGGAATAAGCGATGATGGTAAAGTTGTTGGTGTTGAAAATGGTGATAAAGCTTTACAATTAATTTCAAATATAATAACTGATAGTATTAATCCCTCTTGTAAAGAATTTGTAAAACCTATATCTTTTTTAGAAGATAATAAAGTGATAATAAAAATTGAAATTTCAAAAGGAACAAGTTTGTATTATCTAAAGTCTAAAGGACTTAGTGAAGATGGTTGTTTTATAAGAATAGGAACAAGTTGTAAAGGATTAAATGATAGCGAAATAAGTGAAAGATATAAAGCTAGCCTAAATATTCCGGAATTAAAACTTATCGATCAAGAAAGTAGAAGAAAAGATCTTAAATTTAGAATTTTAAAAACATATCTTACAAATAATGGTATACATTTTAATGAAGAAACTTTTTATGACAATTTTAAACTTTTAACATCTAGTGGAAAGTTTAATATGATGGCTGAAATATTATCGGATGAAAACATGTTTTCAATAAAGGTTGCCGTATTTAGAGGTAAAGATAAGGCTCATTTTTTGAAACGGAATGAATACGGAAACACTTGTTTAATTAGTGCTTTAGAAAAAGTTTTGAATTATTGTGATGCTTTAAATGAAACATATGTTGATCTAAGTGTAAGCCCTAGAAAAGAAATGAAGCTCTTTGATTTTGAGGCTTTTAAAGAAGCTTGGATTAATGCCTGTGTTCATAATAAATGGATAGATGGTATGCCACCTTCGGTATATTGGTTTGATGATAGAGTAGAAATTATGTCTTATGGTGGTATACCAAAAAAAATGACAAAAGAAGAATTCTTAGCAGGAAAAACTAAACCAGTAAATGAAGAATTAATGAATATTTTTTTACGGTGCCATATTGTTGAACATTCAGGTCATGGTGTTCCAATTATCGTAGAAAAATATGGTGAAAAAGCATATGAATTTTCTGAAGATTTTATAACTGTTATTATTCCATTTAATAAAATTAATCTTGATGCTAAAAAAGTTAAAAATGATGCTAAAAATGATGCCAAAAAAGTTAAAAATGATGCTAAAAAAGTTAAAAATGAGGCCAAAAATGATGCTAAAAATGATGCCAAAAAAGTTAAAAATGATGCTAAAAAAGTTAAAAATGAGGCCAAAAATGATGCTAAAAATGATGCCGAAAAAGTTAAAAATGAAACTGAAAAGGATATGATAAATCTAATCATTCAACTTATTTATGAAAATCCTAAAATATCAAAAATAAAACTTGCTGAAAAGACAGGAAAATCAAAAGCAACTATTGAAAGGCTGTTAAAATCAACTGAAAAAATAAAACATGTAGGTCCTAAAAAAGGTGGCTATTGGGAATTAATTTGATAAGAATTAAATTATTCATTTTATCCAGTAATTAACAATAAAAAAAGATACAATTTAAAACAAAAAAATAAAAATTATGATATAATTACTACAAATATGATAAGATGAGGAAAGTAGAAAAATGACATCAGTAGCACGCCTTATAAAAGCAAAAACAATATCTTTTAGTGAAGAATTAATTACCCATTATAAAGAATTAAAACTAAATGAAAATGAATTAATTGTTTTAATTTTCTTATACCGACAACTTGATGAACAAAATAATGTTTTATCAATTTCTAAATTACAAGCTAAAATGACTTTAAGTGAAGAAGTAATATCTAATTTAGTAATTGGACTTGTCAAAAAAGGTTTTATTAATATCAATATGGAAAATGCCATTGAATCATTTGAACTTGATGGTTTAATAGAAGCTTTAGCTAAAATGATTGATAATGATAATAACACCTCTTTTACAGATCGACAAGATTTATTAAGTCAAATTATTTTATATATTGAAACAACTTATGCTAAAACATGCTCACCTGCCGATTTACAAATCGTTAATAGTTGGCTTGATGCGGGATACACATTTGCGCAAATCAAAACCGCTGTTTTAGATAGTTTAAAAGCTAAAAAACTACATCTAAAATATGCGGATGCCATCTTAGCCAATCGTTATCAAGAAAAAGCAAGACAAACAGTTGCATATGATGAAGATATAAAGAAAATGTTGGATGCGATGTATGTTAAAAGATAAGGAAGAAATAAGTGATATTTTAACAAAGCTTGAGAGGCTTTTTCCTACGGCTGGTTGCGAACTAATATATCATAATACTTTTGAATTATTGATTGCGGTAAGCTTATCGGCACAGACAACTGATAAAGCAGTTAATAAAGTAACGCCAATTCTATTTGCTAAATATCCAACGCCTTTTACTTTAGCAAAGGCAAACCATGAAGATGTTGCTAACATTTTAGCATCAATTGGTATGTACAAAATCAAAAGCAAAAATATTATTTCCTTAAGTAAAATATTAGTCGCAAAATATAATGGCATAGTTCCTCCTTATCAAAGTGACTTAGAAGCATTACCTGGTGTAGGACGTAAAACAGCTAATGTCGTTTTAACAGAAGGTTTTGGCATTCCCCGTTTACCCGTTGATACTCATGTTGAAAGAGTTGCTAAAAGGATGGGGCTTGTAAAAAGTGATGCTACTACTTTAGAGGTTGAGCTTACCTTAATGAATAAGATTGAAGAAGCATCATGGCATAAGGCCCATCATCTATTATTATTTATGGGTAGATATAAATGCCTTGCTAAAAATCCACAATGTTTAGATTGCTTTTATAAAGATAAATGTAAATATGACAAAAAACCCCTTAAATAAATGATATTATTAAAAGGCATTTATTAGGGGGTTTTTATGTTTGTCAAAATATTTGATGAAGAGCACGAACTTGATTTAGAAGCCAAAGTTAATGATTTTTTAAAAGACATTGATGATAAAAAAATCATTGATATAAAATATAATATCGCTTGTTTATATGATGGCAGAGGGCAAATTTATTGTTACTCATGCATGATTATTATTAAAGATTAGGATCAATATAAATGGTTTTTTGATTGGTGTAAATAACCTCATAACCTTTGGTTTTAGGTATTTTCTTAAGATATCTAACTTGTACATAGTCAACCGGTACACTAGAAGAACGATGAGCCTTAGAAAAACTTGACGCAAGATTAGCACAATATCTAATGTCATCTTCAGTTAAGTTATAAGTAGATAGTGGCACTTTAAAAACAACATGTGCTCCTGGCATATCTTTAACATGAAACCACCAATCATTTTTACTTGCTAAATGATGAGTTAGATAATCATTTTGGAGATTGTTTTTGCCAACCATAATGGTGTTACCATTAAAAAGATATTTGGTAATGGTGATTTTTTTAGTTTTAGGCTTAGTCATCTTAGTATCTTTTAGATACTTATTTTTAACAAGTTCAACCCTAATTTCATCTAAATCATTTTTGTTTGCAAAAGTAATTTGGGTATAAATATTATCAAGATAAGAAATTTCTTCATTTGTTAATTGTAATTGTTCGTTAATCATTATTAGGGCATTTTTGGCTTTTTTACCCTTAGTAAAAATTTTCTTTAGATTAATACTAGGATCAAGGGTTGGATCAAGGGTAATGCTAACTTCGCGGTTTTCATTATTGTAGTCTTCAACCGTAATATGATCCATACCCTTTTTAACTTTGTATAAATTAGCTTGTAACAAAATACCTAAATCATTATATTTTAAATTATCATTTGCAACTTTCAAATCAAGGGTTAAATTGTCAATTTTATTTTGTAAATGAATAATTTTATTTTTAACAACTCTTTTTAAATCTTTAGCCTTATCAGTATCAATGTGGCGATATTTTTGATAGAAAGTATCAAGCATCGAACAAATGGTGCTAAAATTAGCTTCAACAATATTTTGCTTTTCTAGTGGTAATAAATAAAAATCATATTTATTATCAAACTTATAAATGGCACATTCTAGTGGTGATCTTAAATAATCATAAAGGTTAAGATTATGGTTATTTAGATGACTTAGAAAGCCTTTAGATACGCCTTGTAAAGCTTCTAAATCGTTAAAATCACGATCTACTAAAAAGGGATTAAGAGTCGTTTTACAGATAGGATATTGATAGATAGCTTTAGGTAAAATTATTCTAGTAACTGTATCACTAGGAGGAAGTTTTCGCATGGCATCTATTATAATATTATCATTATTTACTAAAATAATATTACTATTTCGTCCCATTAATTCAACTATTAAACGATATTCTAAATTATCACCTAATTCACTAGTTGAAGAAAATTTAAAAATAATGATACGGTCATTTGTAAATTGTAAAATATCTTCTAAAATACTTCTATCTAAATATTTTCGTAAAACCATACAAAAGTTTTTAGGAACATCAACTGATTCTACTTTATGACTTGTAAGATATAATCTTGGCATATCAAGTGATGTTGATATTAAAAGATGTTTATTAACCCCTTTAAAGCGCATTTGTAGGATAATATCAAGAGTATCTGTTTCACTTATTTTATTTACCTTACTACCAAGTAATTCTGTACGTAATTCACTAACTAAAAAGTGAATAAAAATTCCATCATAGGGCATAAATATTTTCCTTTTTCTTTATTAATTTACAACTTATTATACAACAAAAAATTAAAAATAACAAAACTATTGAAAAAAAAAACTAATAATGGTAAAATAAGTTAATAAATATCATTTTTGAGGTGCTTTATGAAACTTAATGAAAAGGGGCTATTAATTGTTATATCAGGTCCTTCAGGGGTTGGTAAAGGAACGATTAGAAAAGCGTTATTTAAAAGAGCAGGTCACAATCTTGATTTTTCTATATCAATGACTACTAGAAGCCCACGTGAAGGGGAAATAGATGGTCAAGATTATTATTTTGTGACTAAAGAAAAATTTGAAGCAGAACTCGCTAGAGGTAACTTATTAGAGCATGCTAAATTTGTCAACAATTACTATGGCACGCCTAAAGATAAAGTTATGGAAAAACTAAAAGAAGGTAAAGAAGTTGTCCTAGAAATTGAAGTTCAGGGTGCTCTTCAAGTAAAGGCTAAAATGCAAGATGCGGTATTTATTTTTATTGCTCCCCCATCATGGGAAGCACTTGAAAGTAGATTAGTAAATCGTGATACCGAAACCAGTGATATTATCATTGAACGTTTAAATAAAGCCAAAAATGAAATTATGTTTGCTTCATCATATGATTATATTGTAATTAACGATGAAGTTGAAAATGCCGTCGATAAAATTATTGCCATTATTAGAGCTGAACATGCCAAATGTAAAAGAGCTTTAGAGGGCTATTATAGATTAATGGAGGAATAACAATATGCATGAATCAGAAAACTTTAATCAAGAAAATGATGGTTTACGTTATCCATCAATTGATGAACTAACGGATAAATCTTCATCAAAATATAAATTAGTTATCGCTGCTGCTAAAAGAGCTAAAGAAATTGATGAAAGCCACAAAAGTTATCTTGAAGAAACTAGAAATTCCAAAAGTATCGGTATTGCTTTAGAAGAAATCATTGCGGACAAAGTAAAGGTTGAAGATTAATGGAAGCAATTATCAAAAAATATTATGCATATCGTGCTAAATTAAATGCTTTATCCTATGCCTTATATTTAATCAACTGGGATACTGAAACCGAAGCACCTTCGGGATGCTTGGATGAAAGAGCCAAAAACGTAGGTGAGTTAGTTAGCATGATGTTAGAAATATCGCATAGTAAAGATTATATAGAAGTAGTAAGAAAAATATATACTAGTAAAGATAGTGTTGATGAAGCTTTACGAAAAGAAATAATTAAAGTTTATGAAGCTTTAGAAAAAGAATTAAAAGTTCCCGAAAAAGAATTAATTGCATATGAAATGTTACTTGCAAGTGCTAATAATATTTGGAAAGAAGCTAAACTAACTGATAATTATAAATTATTTGCGCCGGTTTTAAAAAAAATAATTAATTGGCAAAAAAAGTATATCAAATATGTTGAGACCCCTAATTTAAAAGGTTATAACGTTCTTTTAGATGATTATGAAAAAGGCTTTACCATGGCTGATTATGATTACCTATTTGATACTCTAAAAAAAGAACTTGTGCCTTTCGTCAAAAAAATAACTTCTAAAGAAGGTATTAATGATGAAGTAGTTAGAAAATACTATGATATTACTAAACAAAAAAAGTTTGCAAAATACTTAATGGATGTTATGTGCTTTGACCAAACCTATGGTATAACTAAAGAATCAGAACATCCTTTTACCTCAGGATATGGAACAACTGATGTTAGAGTAACATGTCATTATTATCCTAACTTGCTAACGTCTAGTATCTTTTCAATGATTCATGAATTAGGTCATGCAACTTATGAAAGGCAGTGTGATCCAAAATATGATGGAACTGCTCTTTCAGGAGGAACAACAATGGCAATGCATGAGTCACAATCAAGATTTTATGAAAATATTGTTGGTAGGAGTTATCCTTTTTGGCAAAAACATTATCAATATCTTCAAAGTCTTTTTGAGGAAAATTTACAAAATGTAACGATTGATGCCTTTTATAAAATGGTAAATAAAGTAGAAAAATCATTAATAAGAACTGAAGCTGATGAGTTAACATATCCATTACATATCATGATTAGATATGATTTAGAAAAAATGATTTTTGAAGATAACGTTGATATTGCAAGTTTACCTAATTTATGGAATAAACTATATAAAGAATATTTAGATATCAATGTTGAAACTGATAAAGAAGGTATTTTACAAGATGTTCATTGGGCGGGAGGATCATTTGGCTACTTTCCTACTTACGCCTTAGGTAGTGCTTATGCGGCACAATTATATCATCAAATGCAAAAAGAAATAGATGTTAACAAAGCTTTTTCAGCTAATAATTTAGCTGAAGTAAATGAATGGTTAAAAGAAAAAGTTCATAAATATGCTGGATCAAAAACCCCACAAGAAATATTGCTACTAGCAACTGGTGAGGTATTTAATCCTAAATATTATATAGATTATTTAAAAACAAAATATTCGAAAATATATAAAATAGATTAAAAATATAAGGAGGCAATAATGGCAAAAGTTGTTTTAAAAAGAAGAAGTTCAGAACATGACACTTATATCAAACGTAAAGAAAGAGGTACCTATGGGGAACTCGTATATGATGATGACGATATTATTGAAGAAGAACCAGTCCAAGAAGTAGAAGAGAAAGTTGAAGAAGTAGATAATAGCGACGAATTAAGAAGACTCGCTGAAGAAGAAGCCAAGAAAAAAGCTGAAGAAGAAGCAAAGAAAAAGGCCGAAGAAGAAGCAAGAAAGAAAGCTGAAGAAGAAGAACGCGCAAGAAAATTAGCTGAAGAAAAGGCTCATATGGAAGAACTCCAAAGAGAACAAGTTAGTGCAGCTGAAGTAAAAGAAATTGTATCTGATGAAACAGCTAATGCCTTAATTGAGGAAGAAGAAGAAACCGAAAAGATTTATGGCACAAAGAAAGCTATTATTAATTTGGATGTTATTTCACGCAACTTTGAAGCAGGTGATTTAGTTACTGTCAATACGCTTAAAGAAAAGAAATTACTTGATAAAAATGTATGCTTTGTTAAAGTACTTGCAAGAGGTACGATTGATAAACCTCTTACAGTTAAAGCTCAAGATTTCTCAATTGATGCGGCTAAGATGATTCAACTTACCGGTGGTAAAGTTGTAATGCTTACTAAAAAAAAGTATTTCTAAAACTAAAATGAATCCTATTTAAAAGATAGGATTCATTTTTTATGTATAAAACTATTTTATTTGTTAATAATGATAGAGTAACTTGTTTGACTTTTCTTCACAAAATGAGTATAATATTACTGGTTATGTTTTGGCTATTGTCAAGACTATATTTTTTGGAATATTGAAACACGTGGAAATGTGGAAGTATTTCAAATGCAAATATCTTGGAAAGGAGAAAAAAGATGCCTACAATTAATCAGTTAGTCCGTAATTCACGTGAAGATAAGATTAAAAAATCTAAATCACCACATCTTGGCATTGGTTTTAATTCTTTAAAAAAGGTAACTACTAGTATTAATTGCCCTCA
>CANQWZ010000014.1 GCA_947627685.1 uncultured Bacilli bacterium
TGCATCAGGTATCGCTGTTGGTATGGCTACAAGCATTCCTACTCATAATTTAACAGAGGTTATAAATGGAGCACTTGCTTTAATTGAAGACCCCAATATTACAATAGAAAAACTAATGGAACACATCCCTGCTCCTGATTTTCCTACGGGAGCTACTATTATGGGACTTAGTAGCATCAAAAAAGCATATCAAACAGGGGTAGGAACAGTAACGGTTCGTGCTAAAGTTGATATTGTTTCTTTACAAAATGGTAAAAAAGAAATCATTGTAACCGAAATACCATATCAAGTTAACAAAACAAGATTAATTGAAAGAATAGCAGAACTTGCAAAAGATAAAATAATCGATGGTATTACGGATTTAAGAGATGAATCAAACCGTAAAGGTATGAGAATCATCATTGAACTTAGAAGAGATACTAATGTTAATGTTATTTTAAACAATTTATATAAGCATACACAAATGCAAACAACTTATAGCATCAACATGATTGCATTAGATAAAGGTCAACCAAAAGTATTAAATTTAAAAGAAATTCTTTCTTGCTATGTAGATCATCAAATTGAAATAGTAAGAAGAAGAAGCCAATATGACCTAGATAAAGCTAAAAACAGAAACCACATTGTTGAAGGACTTCTTATTGCTTTAGCTAATATTGATGAAGTTGTCGCATGTATTAAAGCATCTAAAGCAATAGAAGAAGCTATCGCACAGTTAACAAGTAAATTCTTATTATCAGAAATTCAGGCTAAAGCGATATTGGATATGAAATTACAACGTTTAACTGGTCTTGAAATTGAAAAGTTAGAACAAGAGAAAAAAGAATTGCATGAAATCATTGCTTATTTAGAAGATATTTTAAATAATCATGACAAATTAATGAATGTTATCGTTTATGAACTTAAAGAAATACAAAGAAAATATGGTGATGATCGAAGAACCGACATTGATTTAAGTGAAGATTTAGAAGTAGAAGATGAAGATTTAATTCCTGAAGAAGACGTTATTATTACTATTACTAATCGTGGTTATATCAAACGTATGACAGTTGATACATACCGAGCACAACGTCGTGGTGGTAAAGGTATAACAGGTACTAAAATGCAAGAAGATGATTTTGTTGAAAAAGTAATTTATACATCTACTCATGATAATTTATTGTTTTTCAGTAATTTTGGGCAAGTGTATTTATTAAAAGCCTTCCAAATCCCTGCTGCTAGCAGAACATCAAAAGGCTTGCCTATTGTTAATTTATTAAAATTTGAAGAAGGCGAAAAGTTAGCGGCTGTAATTAATGTTAAATCACTAGAAGAACCAGGTTATTTAATGTTTGGTACTAAAAATGGTATTATCAAAAAGACCGAATTAATACAATATAAAAACATTAGAAGTACTGGTATTAGAGCCTTAATTTTAAATCCAGGTGACGAATTAATAGGTGTATCTAGAACAAATGGTAAACAAGATGTTATTTTTGGAGCATCAAATGGTAAGGCAGCATGTTTCAACGAAGAAACAGTACGATCAACTAATCGGGCCGCAAGCGGTGTAAAAGGTATTAGGGTTGCGGAAAACGAACGTGCGATAGGCTTAGTAGTTGTAAATGGTGATGAAGACGAAATTGTTGTTGCCACCGAATACGGTTTTGGTAAAAGAACACCTACAAGTGACTTTAAGATTAAAGGTAGAAACGGTAAAGGTGTTAAATATATGAATATCACCGAAAAAAGCGGTCGACCTGTTAGCCTTGCTTTATCGCATAAAGATGATGATTTGATGATTATCACCGATAAAGGCATGGTAATAAGAACTTATTTGAACGATATTTCTTTAATTGGACGAGATACGCAAGGTGTAAGACTTATTAGACTTAATGAAGGACAACTTGTTTCAGCGATTGCAGTAGTACCTCATCAAGAAGAGACAACAGGTGATGAAGAATTAGTAGAAGAAAACATCAATGAAAAATTAGAACACCTTAACCAAATATTAGAAGAAGAAAATCTTGAAGAAAATGATACATTAGATTCAGAAAGCGAAGAAGAAACAGACGAATAAAAATATAGTTTTCTTGACAAAATAAGAAAAACTACCTATAATAGTATTTGAAATCCTATGAATTGGACTAGTAACTAAAAAATATGCTTTTAGAGAATTGATGGTTGGTGCAAATCAATACATATTATTAGTGAATCTACCAAGGAGGAGAAGTATGAAAATACTTCCGGTATATAGAAACCGTTAATTTTCTAAAAAATGAAGCGAGAGTATACTCTAATCAGGGTGGCACCGCGGACTTATTAGTAGGTTCGTCCCTGTTACAAAAGAAAAAAATCCTTTGTAACAGGGATTTTTATATGGAAAGGAATAAAAAAATGTTAGATATTAAATTAATTAGAGATGATGTAGAAGAAGTTATAAGACGCCTTAATACAAGAGGCGGTGATTACTCATATTTATATGAAGTAAAAAAACTAGATGAACAAAAAAGAAGCTTATTAAGCCAAGTAGAAAGCCTAAAAAATGAAAAAAATCAAAAAAGCAAATTAATTGGTCAGTATAAAAAAGATAAAAAAGATACAACCGAAATATTTAAAGAAGTAAACCAAATAGGTGATAAAATAGTTTTACTTGATAAAGAAATAGCATCTTTAGATGAAAAAATCAGATATCACATGTTAAGAACACCTAATCTTGTAAGTTTAACTACTAAAGTAGGTAAAGATGAAACCGAAAATAGAGAAATAAGACGTTTCAAAGAACCAACTAAATTTACTTTTACCCCTAAAGATCATGTTGAACTTGCTGAAAAACTTGGCATTTTAGATTTTGACCGTGCTGCGAAAATCACGGGTGCTAGATTTGTTATATACAAAGGGCTTGGAGCACGTCTTGAAAGAGCTTTAATAAGTTTTATGATGGATTTACATTCCAACTATCATGGTTATACTGAAGTTATGCCACCATATATTGTAAATGGTGCTAGTATGCTAGGAACTGGACAATTTCCTAAATTTAAAGATGATGCTTATAAAGTAAGTGCAGGCCAAGCAGATGATGGCGATTGGTATTTAAATCCAACAGCCGAAGTACCAACGATAAATATGTATCGTGATGAAATCATTGATGGTGCTTTATTACCACTAAAATTTTGTTCATATACAACAGCCTTTAGAGCAGAAGCAGGATCAGCTGGAAAAGATACAAGAGGCATTTTAAGACAACATCAATTTAATAAAGTAGAATTGATAAAATTTACCAAACCTGAAGATTCATATGATGAACTAGAAAAAATGCTTTTAAATTCAGAAGAAGTTTTAAAAAGACTTGATATCCCTTATCATGTTGTAGAACTTTGTACTGGTGATATGGGCTTTGGTATGGCTAAAACATATGATATTGAAGTATGGCTTCCTGGTCAAAATTGTTACCGTGAAATAGGTTCAATAAGTAATGCTGAAGATTTCCAAGCAAGAAGAGCCAATATTCGTTTTAGAAGGACAAAAGATAGTAAAACCGAACTTGTCCACACCTTAAATGGATCAGGTCTTGCTGTAGGAAGAACAGTTATTGCTATTTTAGAAAATTATCAACAAGAAGATGGATCAATCAAAATACCTGATGTTTTAGTACCATATATGGGTGTTAAAGAAATTAGATAAAAGCTTTTGTATAATAAAAAAAGTCTGTTTGAAACAGGCTTTTTTGTTATAAAAAAGGGATTATTAGTTTATAAGACTTTTATAAAGTTTATCAAGCTCAACAAAGTTAGGCTCATGTTCTACTTGATGAAAATCAATTTCATCACATCCATAACGAGGTAAAACATGCAAATGAAAATGCATCACCGTCTGCCCCGCAAGAGATCCAGAGTTGTTTAAAAGATTAATATTTTCAACCTTTAATTTTGTTTTTAGTAAATTAGCAACTACGACTGCTGCTTTCATAACTTCACTAGCCTCAATGCTATCTAACGCAAAAACATTTTCAACATGTTTTTTAGGTACTATTAAAGTATGCCCTTTAGTTGCTTGTGAAATATCTAAAAAACACTTAACATAGTCATTTTCATAAATAGTATAAGACGGAATTTCATTATTAATTATTTTACAAAATACACACATATTTTTCTCCTCCATGATATGACCATTGTATCATAAAGTAAAAAAATAGTAAAGAATTTTAAAAAAATTTAGGCATAAGGATACTCATATTCAATGTCTTCATCAAAACTTACATATGATAAATAGATTCTTAGTAATAAATAAGTAACATTAGTTTGATTGTCTTTTAATAAAATATGATCACGACCTGCACCAACAAGTTCACCTTTGAAAATTTTTGAACCCCACTGACTATTTTCAAAATTCATATAAATAGTAGCTGTTTTACCAAGATTGAGTCTTAAAATATTTTCAATATAAGAATTTTCAAAGCCTCTAAATGGTTGTTGAGTTGGATAATTTAAGGGCATTTGACCAAATTGTCCACAATTTGGTTGCCCTGGAAATTGCGTATAAGGGTAATAGGGAAATTGATAATTAATCGTCATTATAGCTCCTTTCTCATTTTTTACACTACATTATATAAATAAATGTTTTAATTTATACATAACAATTTTCACTTTCTACTGGTGCATAAAAACAATGTGATTTATATCTACCACTATTCCACTGTCCCCACCATTTGGCCATACAATCATTATCACTAGCATTATAAAACCATAAAGCTTGACTTGCGGGGAAAAACTTTTCACCTTTTAAAACTCTTTTTGCAAGATTTATATCCTTAGCTCTTGCGGCTTCAAAAAAATACGAATAAAGAGTTGACTCAAAACCACCGGGATGTTGATAAATCATTTGTTCGATAGTTTTGATATCTTTAAAATCTAAACAATTAGCAAGTACTCTATTAACACCAACATTACCAACCATTAACATTCCTAAATCGCCTTCACTTTCAGCTTCAGCCCTCATCAAGCGGGCTAAAAGTTTTAACTCTTCGTTATTATAAGAAATAATTGCCATAAATTCACCCATGAATATTTTATGAAAAGGCGCACAAAAATATAATATGATTGCAAAAAAAATAAATATATTGTATAATTAAAAACAATCAAATTAAACTTTTAAAGGAGTATTTTATGAATATATGGCACGATATTTCTAAAGATAGAATCAAAAAAGACGATTTTTATGCGGTAATAGAAATTAGTAAAGGTAGTAAGAACAAATACGAATTAGATAAAGAAACAGGCGTATTAATGCTAGATCGTATTTTGTATACTTCAACACACTATCCTGCTAATTATGGCTTTATTCCCCTAACCTTCGCAAAGGACTTTGACCCTTTAGATGTTTTGGTACTATGTAGTGAATCTTTACAACCATTAAGTATTGTTAGATGCTACCCCATTGGTGTAATTAAAATGATTGATGGTAAATATGATGATGATAAAATAATTGCGGTGCCATTTAATGATCCTAATATGAATCACTATAAAACAATTGAAGATATTCCTGATCATATAATCGCCGAAATCAAACATTTTTTCATGGTTTATAAAAATTTAGAACATAAAAGCACTACCATCTTCGAACTAGAAGACCAAACAAGTGCCGTTAAGATTATTGAAGAGGCCCTACTTGCCTATGAAAAAGATAAAGATAAATTAATTCATAAATAAAAGGAGTAAATTATGCTACTCGATGGTAAAGCTTATAGTCAAAAATTAAAAGAAGAGTTAAAAAAAGAAGTAGAAGCCTTAACAAATGAGACCGGCATTACTCCAGGGCTTGCTATTGTATGTACAAATTATGCTGAAGCAAGTAAAATATATGTTAAAAACAAATTAAAAGCGGCTAAATATTGTAATATTTTTGCAAGTCTTATCGAAGTTAGTTTAGATATTAGTGAAAATGATTTAATCGCTTTAATTGAAAAATTAAATAAAGATGAAAAATATCATGGTATTATTGTGCAACTACCACTACCTCCTCATATTAATGAACAACGCATCATTAATGCAATTGATGAAAAAAAAGATGTAGATGGTTTTGGCATTTGCAATAAGGGTAAATTATTTTGTGGAATGCCTACAATTAATAGCGCAACACCTCAAGGTATCATTAAATTACTTGAAGAATATAACATCGAAATAGCATCTAAACACGCAGTAGTAGTAGGTAGAAGTAATATTGTTGGTAAACCAATGGCTTTGATGCTTTTAAATAAAAATGCTACCGTTACAATATGCCACTCTAAAACTAAAAACTTAAAAAGCATTACATCTAAAGCTGATATTTTAGTAGTTGCAATCGGAAAAGCTAATTTTATTACTAAAGATATGGTAAAAAAACATGCAGTAGTAATTGATGTAGGTACTAATAAAGTAGGAAATAAATTATGTGGTGATGTTGATTTTAAAAAAGTTGCTAAAAAATGTTCATATATTACACCTGTTCCAGGTGGAGTTGGACCATTAACGGTTGTATCACTTTTAGAAAATACCGTTATCGCATATAAAAAAATATTAAATATAGAATAATAGGTGAAAGAAATGATCATAGTAGGTCTTGGTAATATTGGTAAAGAATATGAAAAAACGCATCATAATATTGGTTTTATGATGATAGATAAAATTGCCAAAGTAAACCATATTACATTTAAACTTGAAAAAAAATTTCAAGCCTTAGTGGGTGAATATATATATAAAGGGCAAAAACATTTGTTAATAAAACCTACTACATATATGAATAATTCAGGTCTTGCGGTAAAAGCTATTATGGATTATTACAAAGCAGATCCTTGCGAACTATTTGTTTTATATGATGATTTAGATTTACCAACTGGTACAATTAGGATAAGAAAAAGCGGTTCATCGGGAGGCCATAATGGCATAAAATCAATTATTCAAGCCTTACAAACCGAAACTTTTGCAAGATTAAGAGTTGGTATTGCGAAAAAACAAGAAATGGATACTATCTCGTATGTTTTAGCAAAGTTTACTAAAGAGGAAATGGTTTTAATAGATAAGGTCTTAGAAAAAATCCCGCGTTTAATCGATGATCTTTTAGAATATGGCATCGATTATATAATGAATCATTATAATGGAGTTTTAAATGAAATATCTTGATTTATTAAAATTAAAAACCCCTTATAGCAAAGCCTATAATGAAATTATTGGTATAGATTCTAGTAAAACAACTAATATTTATTTATCAGAATGTGCCATTAATCTATCAAGAATGCTTGCTGTAGGGTATTTTGAAAGTAAAAAACAAAATTTAATATATATAACACAATCAATATATGAGGCCTCGAAAGCTTATGAATCACTATCAGATATGGCTGGAAGTGAAAACGTAAGCTTTTTTCCTGTGGAAGAGTTTATTTCTAGTGAGTTAGTAGCAACATCTGATGCTTTTAGGCTTGCTAGAATGTTAACAATTTATAATATAGTAAATGATATTCCCCAAATAATTGTTACTAATACCGAAGGCCTAACACGGCAATTGATGGATAAAGATCATCTAAAGCAAGCTATTTTAAAATATGAAGTATCATCTAAAATAGACCGAAACCAGCTAGTTGAAGAACTTATCATAAGAGGCTATAAAAAAGTAGCCATTACTTCTTGTGCTGGTTCTTTTAGTGTAAGAGGAAGTCTAATAGATGTTTTTCCAATTAATGAAGATACGCCATTTAGAATAAATTTCTTTGATAATGAAATTGAAACCATCAAAAAAATTAATGTTGAAACACAAATGTCAATTAGTAAAGTAGAAAAGATTGACATTTTCCCTCTTTATGAAGTTTATTATCCTAAAGAAGATATTTCAAAGATTAAAGAAAGAATCAAAAAAGAACTTACTTTAACTGATAAAGTAAAAACAGCCCTTGAAAATCTTGAAAATTATCAAAACTTAGAACAATTATATATATATTTACCATATCTTTGTGATAACTATCAGCCATTTATTAGATTATTTGACCAGCCTATTTGTGTATATGAGGATTATCAAGGATGTCTAGAACATGAAAAAGCCATGTTAGTCGAAATAAGTGAATACTTAACTAAGGTAGGTCATAAGGTAAAGGATGATTTCTTTGTTAATTTAAGTGATGTGCTTTATGATGCTAACATAAATATTTTTACAAGTTTATTTACTAAATCTTTAAATAATATCAAATTAGACTATCATTTTACTTTAGATACAACTAATTGTTTTGAATATAATAATAATATTCGTTCGATGATTGAAGATTTAAAGGTTGATAAGGCTAAAAGATTTTTAATTACCCATATAGATGAAGCTAAACTTTCTTTTTTAGAAGAAACCTTCTTAGCACATGGTATAAATTATAAGGTAATTGATAATATTGAGGCCTTTACATCAAGTGGCATATATCTTAGCGTTATACCTAATGCATATGGCTTTCAAGATTTAAGTCAAAACATTGTTGTTATTACACCAAATGAATTTTCACCTGATAAAATTGTTAAAAGTTCAAAATATCAAAAGTTTTTCAAAGATTCGATTAAAATATATAGCAAAGATGAAATTAATCCCGGGGATTATGTTGTTCATCAAGACTATGGTATTGGTAAATACTTAGGTATTAAAACCCGTGAAGTAAGAAATACTATAAATGATTACTTGTGTATTGAATATGCGGATGGCGGAACGCTTTTTGTTCCGGTTGAGAATATATATATATTAGAAAAATACATTGGCTCCAAAGATAAACTACCTAAACTTAATAGTCTAAATTCTAAAGAATGGCAAAAAAGAAAAGCTAAAATAAAAGAAAAAACTAAAGAAATTGCTAAAGAATTAATTAAAATTCAAGCTGAACGTGCATCAAGAGAAGGTTTCATCTATAAAAGTGATAGCATAGAACAACAAGAATTTGAAAATGATTTCTCATTTACCGAAACGCCCGATCAAAAGCAAGCTATTATTGATGTTAAAAAAGATATGGAATCAACTAGACCTCTTGATAGATTAATATGTGGTGATGTTGGCTTTGGTAAAACAGAAGTTGCCATGCGTGCCGCCTTTAAAGCAGTAGATAATGGTAAACAAGTAGCATATTTAGCACCTACTACTGTTTTAACAAGGCAACATTATTATACATTTAAAGAACGATTTGAAAAATATGGTATAAGAGTAGAACTTTTAAATCGCTTTGTACCTGTATCTATTCAAAAAACAATTATTGATGGCCTAAAAAAAGGGTATGTTGATATTGTTATAGGTACACATCGTATTTTATCAAATGATATTGGTTTTAGAGATTTAGGGCTATTAATTATTGATGAAGAACAAAGGTTTGGCGTAGAACATAAAGAAAAAATTAAATCATTAAAAGCAATGGTTGATGTTTTAACTCTTACTGCTACGCCAATTCCAAGAACTTTACAAATGGCCTTATCTGGTCTTAGAGATTTATCGTTAATCGAAACAGCCCCTAATAATCGTCTTCCCATTCAAACATATGTCCTTGAAAGCAATGACTCAGTTATTAGAGAAGCTATTAATAGAGAAATGGGAAGATCAGGACAAGTATTTTATCTATTAAATAGAATTACCGAGTTGGATACCATTAGAAGAAAAGTAAAAAGACTTGTGCCAAATGCTAGAGTTGGTATTATCCATGGCAAAATGGATAAAGAAGAAATAGAAAATCAATTAATTAACTTCTTAGATAAAGCTTATGATGTTTTAATATGTACTACTATTATTGAAACAGGAATAGATATACCTAATGCTAATACTTTAATAATAGAAAGAGCAGATACTTTAGGTCTTGCGCAATTATACCAAATAAGAGGTAGAGTTGGTAGAAGTGATCGAATATCTTATGCTTATTTAATGTATGATAAAAGCAAAGTTATTACCGATAATGCCACTAAAAGGCTAGAAGCAATTAAAGAATTTACTGAACTGGGAAGTGGTTATAAAATTGCTATGCGTGATCTTGCAATTAGAGGTTCTGGTGATATTTTAGGTAGTGAGCAATCAGGATATATTGATGCTATTGGTATGGATCTTTATATGAAGTTACTAAATGAAGCCATCCAAGAAGAAAAAGGACTACCAAAAGAAGAGCCAAACATTAGAAAATATCATCTTTCCGTATCAAGACATGTTGATGAAGATTACGCAGGAGCTGATGCGATAAGAATAGATATACATCAATCAATTAATAAAATTAAATCACGTAAACAAATAGATATGCTTGTTAAAGAATATACCGATCGATATGGAAAGTTAGACCAAAGCATTTTGTTATATATGGAAGAAAAGTATCTTGAATATCTACTTAAAATAAATGGTGTGGAAAGTTTTAAAGAAACAGAGACGGAAGTAAGTTTTAATTTTGATGAGGAGGCAAGTAGCCATATTAATTTACAAAAACTTTTTACTTTATCATTAGAATTAAAATTAAAATATAAATTTGATTATCGAAGTAGAAGAATAATTGTCAAAATTAATCCATTTGAAAAAGAAGAAAGTTATATATATGGTTTAACTAAATTTTTAGAAAAAATAAAAGATATAAAGGTGTATAAAGAATAAAAAAAGCCTCCATAATAATATTAGAAAATTTATTATTATGGAGGTTTTATTTTGAAAGCAACTGGAGTAGTAAGAAGAATTGATGATTTGGGCAGAATTGTTCTACCTAAAGAATTAAGACGAACAATGCGAATTAAAGAAGGTGAATCTTTAGAAATATATACCGATGGCACAGACCGTATTATTTTAAAAAAATATTCTCCGGTGCAAAATGTAAATGATTTTGTTGAAGAATTCGCCGAAAGTATATATGCATCTAATAAAAAAGACATTATTATTACCGATAATGAAAAAGTAATTGCTTACGCGGGAAACTTTAAAACTGATTTAAATAATAAAAGAATATCAATCCGTTTAGAAGAAAAAATTAGTAAAAGGCAAACACAAATTATTGATAAAGCTGAAAATTTTGAATTTCTAGAAAATTTCCCTATTGAAAAAGCTGCTATTATTAAGCCTATAAATGTCATGGGTGATATATCAGGCTCGGTTATTGTTTTAAGTGACATCATCACCGATGTAGAAAAATCACTCGCGGAATTTGGTGGCATGTTTATGGGTAGATATTTAGAAGGATAAAAAAAGAGGTATTATAGAAAAAATTCTATAGTACTTATTTTTTTTATAAGTGTCTTTTAAAAAATAAAAACGTTATTTATTTTACTTTTAAAAATATTTAAAGTAAGATATATATGTAACATGGTTTAAATAGGAGGTTTATATATGCCATTAGTAAATATGTGTAAAATGTTAAATGAAGCAAAAGAAGGAAAATATGCTGTAGGCCAATTTAATATTAATAATCTTGAATGGACTAAAACAATTCTTGAAACAGCTGAAAAAAATCAATCACCTGTTATTTTAGGTGTATCAGAAGGTGCTAGTAAATATATGGGTGGCTTTGATACCGTTGTGGGAATGGTTAAAGGTTTAATGAAAGGCTTAAATATAACAGTTGAAGTTGCTATTCATTTAGATCACGGGTCAACTTTTGAAAGTTGTAAAGCTGCTGTTGATGCAGGATTTACATCTGTTATGATTGATGGATCACATCATCCAATTGATGAAAACATTAAAATGACTAAAGAAGTTGTTGATTATGCTCATGCAAGAGGTGTAAGCGTTGAGGCCGAAGTAGGAACAGTTGGTGGTAATGAAGACGGTGTTATTGGTGGCATTAAATATGCTGACTTAAATGAATGTGTTCGTCTTGTTAAAGAAGCAGGCGTTGATGCTTTAGCACCTGCACTAGGATCAGTTCATGGCCCATACCAAGGAGAACCAGTACTAGGCTTTACGGAAATGGAAGCAATAGGTAAGGCTACAAATTTACCACTTGTTTTACATGGTGGTACAGGTATTCCTGATGAAAAAATTAAAAGAGCTATTGCTTGTGGTACTTGTAAAATTAATGTTAATACCGAATGTCAACTTGCTTTCAATAAACTTTTAAGAGAATTTTTAAGTGACGAAAAGAATAGTAAAGTTTATGATCCAAGAAAGATTTTAGGCCCTGCATCTAAAGGTATTGCTAGCGCTGTAAATGAAAAAATGAATGTTTTTGGTTCAGTAGGAAAAGAAAATCAAAAATAAGAAATTTCAAAGAGTCAAAAAATTCTTATTAACAAACTACCTTATAGGGTAGTTTTTTGTTTTTTATAAATTGTAAAATAAAGTTTAATTATTAAAAAATATAAAAAGTATGGTATAATAAAAGTGAGGTATGTTTATGCAAGCAAACGAACATAAAATAGATATAAAAATAAATGTAGCCTTACTTATCAGAAAAAGAATGATTGATGATGTTGACATAAAAGAATATGTAAGAGAAGTAACTACATATATATCACATATTAATCAGTTGTATATTTACAACATGACAGGACAAGATTTAAGCCCTTTTTATAGTCTACTTACTAAGTATGATAATATATCTTATACTAATTGTAGTGATTATGGTGAAGCATATGATTACGAAATAGCTTATGAGAATTTAAAAAAGGCTGGAGCTGATTATGGTGTAGTATTAGAACTTGGTTATTATTATGAAGAAGAAACTTTTTTAGCCCTTAAAAGATATCTAATTGAGCATGCTACAAAAGACAAAATAGCCGTTCTTACAGCGATGCCCCTTAGGGGATGTGAAATGCATATGCGACAAGCCGAAGATTCAAGAGCTTGTATGGGATGTAATTTAGTAGGTACATTAGTAGATTTAAATATCTTTTCTTTATTAAAAGGTTTAAAGTTAGAATATTATCAAACGACCTTTGATTATGAATATTGTCTAAAAGCAAGGGCTAATGGTTATAAAGTAATATTATTACAAAACTATGTTTTTAGAAACAATAATTATAAAGTTTTAGAAAAGAAATTTTGGTTTTTAAAACTAACTACCTTTGATTATGATTTAATGGATATATATTATCAAACAAGAAATCGCTTTTATCTTTGGGATGAATATGAAAAAATAGATCCTAAGTATGTAAAGTTAGATAAAAAATTATATCGTGGTGAAAGACACATGATGAAAGTTAGAGATAAAAATTACCATGATAAATTTTATATGATGGAAGAAGCACATTTTGATTATTTAAGAGGAATAAAAGGTAAATATAAAGGAGGAAATGAGAATGAAAAAAATAATTAAATCACTTTTATTTCTAGGCCTTAGCTTTAGTTTATTTTTAGGAATTGTAAATAATAACGCTAAAGTTAAAGCTTATGATAGTATTGACGCAAGCGGTACTACAACTTGGACCAAATCAAGTGAAGAAATTAAAACCAAATATGGTCTATATTATTCACATATGATTGGTAGGCCTACAACAGGCTCTACTGAAGGTAGTGAAAAAAATGTTAACTACTTTAGTATGAAAACAGATGGCACGACATCTAAATTAGTTACTTGGATAATGCCTCAAGGAAATTCAGGGTTTGTTACTCAAAAACTTACCGAACTTGCGAAAGATTATGAAGCAAAACATCCAGGTTGGATTGTGCTTGCGGGAATTAATGCTGACCAGTGGTATTATCAAACTAATGCAATTGGTCAAAAAGGAGGATATTTCTTTTTCCATAATCAAACATATTATCCTCTAACTGTTGATGGTCAAAATTTATTTACCATTAATCCACTTGGAGCTAGTTCAAAAGGTATTGGTATAACTAATAATGCAAATAATCCTTTTATTGATATTACGGGATCTACTAGCATTGAAATTCAACTTTATGATGAAAATGATAATTTAGTTGGAGCATATCCTGTTGATGGTTACAACCAAAACGCACAAAATGGTCAAACTATGGTTTGGAGTGGCCATGTTAATCATAATCTTTTAGGACAATTTTCTACTAAAAAAGCTGAGTCAACAAACGATTTATATATAATTGAAGATGCCGATCTTGCTTATATGAATAACTCTCGTGATTTTAATTATGATGGAACCATTTATAGCCCAGTTGATTCTTTTTATGGTAGAGGTACTATTAGTAAAATTGATAAAAGCATAACCTTAGGAAAAGGACAATTTGCTATCGAAACAACTAATAGTGAATTACTTGCTAAGTTAAGTGTTGGCTTAAAAGTTATTGTTGAACAACAATATAGTCCACAAGAAGCAAATAATGTTGAATCGGTTACAGGATATCATACAGTACAAGTTAAAAATGGTGAATACAAAGATTCTAATGCAGAGTATAATAAAACTAGTAAACCTAGATCAATCTTTGGTGTTAATGAAGATGGTAGCTATTTCTTAATGACAACAAGAAATATTGCTAGAAATGCCTCAGGTACCGTTCATACCGAAACTAATGCTATCCTTAGTTATTATAATGCTTATACAGCATATCAAGATGATGGTGGCGGCTCTGTTACAGCGATCTATCGTAATGAATTTGATGGTTTTGATCTTGTAAGTGATAGTAGTGATGGTGGAACAGAAGGTAGTCAAAGAAACATTTGTACAGGTTTATTCTTTGTTGTTCGCGATAGTGGTTTTGCAAGCTTAGAACAAAACGCTACAACGACTTCGGTAAAACTAACAAAAAAGAATAACGACTACGCTAAAGACATAACCGATGCTAAACTTACTATTAATGGTAAAGAATATTTATGTGAAAACGATGCTATTCAAATTAATGATTTAGAAGAAGGTAAAGAATATGTTGGAACGATGACTTATAAATATTTGGGTACTGATTGTAGTTCTATTGTATATGTTAAAACTAAGGAATATGAAGCAGGATTAAATTTCGAGGCTCTTTCACATGGCTTTAAAGTAACAAAAGTAGATAATGATGATACATATAAAACCTTAAGTGCTACTATTAATATTGAAGGTAAGAGTTATGAACTTACTAGTGATTTTTTGGAAATAAAGGGCCTAGATTTAGACAAAAAATATACCATTAATTATTCATATGTATATGAAAACACTAAAACCAAAGAGACCTACACTAAACAATCTATTGATTATACATATAAAACATTAGCATATGAAATTCCACAAATTCTTAATTTTGTAGTAACTCAAACCGGAAGCCGTTTACGAGTTGAGTATGAAATTGAAGACAATGGTGATAGGATCAAAGAAAAATATCTTTTATTTAATGATGAAAGAAAAGATTTAAATGATACAATGGGTATTGTAACATATAATAATTTAGACTTTGATAATAATCAATATCGCATAAAGCTTGTTGTTGTATATCAAAAGAGTTTTAAAGAAGATGGTACCTTAGAAAGTGAAGAACTTACCTTTGGTAAAGCAGAGTGCGTTCATGACTGGGAAGAAGCCACTTATGACCATCCTAAAAGATGTAAAAAGTGTGGTATTACTGAAGGCGAGCCACTTAAAAAAGAAAAGAGTTGCAAGAGTTGCAAAAAAGATGCTATATTAAATATGATAAGTTTATCGTTCGTTTTTGGTAGTGCTATTATAATTTTTAGAAGAAGAAAGTAAATTAAAAAAAGTCAAAGCTTTATGCTTTGATTTTTTTTGGTTTAGGAAAAAATTGTATAGTAAATGCTTTGATGAAGGAAAGAAAGATTAAAAAAGTATGAAAAAAAATGCAAGATATTTGCAATTAAACCAAAAATAGGTATAATATATAAGGCTAAAAGAAAGGCTGTGATATGCGAGGTTGCTGGCACACATGGAAGAGTTGTCGCCATGTGTATGGTCAGGGAATTTGCATGGAGCTATTAGCTTATACAATCAAGCTAGGAGGATAAAAATGGCAAAAGAAAAAAAATTAAGAATAAGATTATTATCTTATGATCACAGATTACTTGATGAATCTGCGAAAAAAATTGTAGAAGCGTGCAAAAGAACTGGTGCAAAAGTATCTGGTCCTATTCCACTACCTACAGAAAAGGAAGTATTTACAATTATCCGTTCACCTCATAAAGACAAAGATAGTCGTGAACAATTTGAAAGACGTACTCATAAACGTTTAATTGATATTGCAAATATGACTCCTAAAACAATGGATGCGTTAGTTCATTTAGAACTTCCATCTGGTGTCGATATCGTTTTAAAATAAATTTGAGAAGGAGGAAATGCTCATGGCCAAAGGAATCTTAGGTAAAAAAATCGGAATGACACAAATTTTTACTGAAACGGGCGCTTTAATCCCTGTTACAGTAATTGAAGTAACTCCGAACGTTGTATTACAAAAAAAGACTGTAGAAACTGATGGTTACGCTGCTGTACAACTTGGTTACGCTGATAAAAAAGAAAAATTAGCAAACAAAGCTGAAAAAGGACATGTAGCGAAATCACAAACAGCCCCTAAGCGCTTCATTAAAGAAATCGCTGGGGAAGAAATGCTAGCGTTCGAAGTTGGACAAGAGGTTAAAGGAAATATTTTTGTTGAAGGTGAATTAGTTGATGTAACTGGTACTTCTAAAGGTAAAGGTTACCAAGGTGTAATCAAACGTTGGAACTATCATTTAGGTCCTGCTGCTCATGGATCTGGATATCATCGTGGTACTGGTTCAATGGGTTCAATTCAACCTGCTCGTATTAAACCAGGTAAGAAATTACCAGGTAGAATGGGCGGACAAACAAAAACAGTTCAAAACTTAGTTTTTGTTAAATATGATGCTGAAAATAATGTAATTCTAATTAAGGGTAATGTACCTGGAGCTAAAAATTCATTTGTCGTAGTACAAAATGCAGTAAAGGCTAAAAAACCAGAAATTAACCCTGAAGCATTAGCATAAGGAAAGGAGAAAAACACATGCCAAAAGTTGTATTATATAACCAAAGTGGTTCACAAGTTGGTGAAGTTGTATTAAATGATAATGTTTTTGGAGTTGAAGATAATCAACAAGCAATTTTTGATACAGTTATTGCAGAACGTGCAGCGATGCGTCAAGGTACACAAAAAGCTAAAACGCGTTCTGAAGTAAGTGGTGGTGGTCGTAAACCTTGGCGTCAAAAAGGTACTGGTCGTGCAAGACAAGGATCAATTCGTTCTCCACAATGGCGTGGTGGTGGTGTAGTATTTGCCCCAACTCCAAGATCTCATGCAATCAAAGTTAACAAAAAAGTTGTTAGACTTGCAATGCGTTGTGCTTTAAGTACAAAGGTTCGTGAAAATAGTATTGTTGTTTTAGATCAAATCACTCTTGATACATTTAAAACTAAAGGCTTATTAGAAGTCTTAAAAGCATTTAATTTAAAAGATCAAAAAGTAGTTTTAGTTCTTGAAGATGAAAATGGTAATGTTGAACTTGCTGGACGCAATCTTCCAAATGTTTTAGTAAGTGTTTATAACCATGTTTCAGTATATCAAATGATGAACGCTAAAAATTTAGTAATCACTAAAGCTGCTGTAGAAAAATTTGAGGAGGTTCTTAAATAATGAAATCAGCTTATGATATTATTAAAAGACCAATCATTACTGAAAAAACAAGTGGCTTAGTTGATAAACTTCAATATACTTTTGAAGTAGCTAAAGATGCTAACAAAATCGAAATCAAAAAAGCTATAGAAGAAATTTTCAATGTTAAAGTTACTGATGTTAGAACAATTAATGTTCATCGTAAAGCAAAAAGATTACAAAGATATGAAGGCTATAAAGCAGCTTACAAAAAAGCAATTGTAAGACTTGAAAAAGGTCAATCTATCGATGTATTCGAAGTATAGTAAAGGAGGAAGAAAATATGGCTATTAGAAATTATAAACCTACCACTAATGGTAGAAGAAATATGACAGTTTTAGTTTATGATGAAATAACAACTGATAAACCCGAAAAGAGCCTTCTAGTTCCTCTAAATAAAAAAGCAGGTCGTAATGCTCAAGGTGTAATCACTGTTCGTCATAAAGGCGGTGCTGAAAAAAGAAAATATCGTATCATCGATTTTAAACGTAACAAAGATAATATTCCTGCTGTTGTTAAGACAATTGAATATGATCCAAATAGAAGCGCCAATATCGCACTTGTTGCTTATGAAGATGGTGAAAAACGTTATATCTTAGCACCTAAAGATTTAAAAGTTGGACAAAAAATTATGTCTGGTGAAAATGTTGATATTACAGTAGGAAATACGCTTCCTATTGCAAATATTCCTGTTGGTACAACCATTCATAATATTGAACTTCATCCAGGTCATGGTGGACAACTTGTAAGAGCAGCTGGTGCTACTGCCCAAATTCTAGGACGTGAAGAACGATATGTTTTAGTACGTCTTGGTAGTGGTGAAGTAAGACGTATCTTAAATGAATGCCGTGCTACTATTGGTATCGTTGGTAATTTAGATTATTCACTTGTTAATATTGGTAAAGCTGGTCGTAAACGTCATATGGGTATTCGCCCAACCGTTCGTGGATCAGTTATGAACCCAAATGATCACCCTCATGGTGGTGGTGAAGGACGTCAACCAATTGGACGTAAAGCGCCAATGACTCCTTGGGGTAAAATTGCTCTTGGTCTTAAAACCAGAAAAACAAAAAATAAAACAGATAGACTTATTGTCCGTCGTAGAAATGATAAGTAGGAGGAACCAAATATATGTCACGTTCAGTTAAAAAAGGTCCTTTTATTGATGAACATTTAATGAAAAAAGTTGTTGCATTAAATGAAAGCAATCAAAAGAAGGTTATTCAAACTTGGTCAAGAAGATCAACTATTTTCCCTGAATTTGTTGGACACACAGTAGCAGTTCATAACGGTAGAGAACATATACCTGTTTATATAACTGAAGATATGGTAGGTCATAAATTTGGTGAATTTGCACCTACTAGAACTTATCGTGGTCACGGCAAAGATAAGAAAGTTGCTAAGAAGTAGAGGTGAGTAATATGGCAGAAGCAAAAGCAATGGCAAAATCAGTTAGAGTATCACCTCGAAAAGCAAGACTTGTAGTCGACTTAATTCGTGGTAAAAAAGTTGGTCAAGCAGTAGGTATTTTACATACAACTAAAAGTACTGCAACCGAACCAATCTTAAAAGTATTAAATTCAGCAGTTGCAAATGCAGACCATAACTATGGTATGGATGTAAATGAACTTGTTGTAAAAGAAATTTATGTTAACGAAGGCGCAACCCTTAAACGTATGAGAGCTCGTGCAAAGGGAAGCGGTAATAGAATTTTAAAAAGAACGAGCCACATTACAGTTGTAGTGGCAGATAACAACTAGGAAGGAGGAAACATATGGGTCAAAAGGTAAGTCCAGTTGGTTTAAGAATCGGAATTATTCGTGAATGGGATGCTAAATGGTATGCCCCTAAAGGCAAAGTAGCTGATTTACTACACGAAGATTTAAAAGTTCGTGCATTTCTAAATGATTTTTATAAAGCAGCATACATCTCAAGAATTGAAATTAAACGTACAGGAAAAAGAGTAATTGTTACTATTCATGCCGGTAAACCTGGTCTTGTAATTGGTTCTCAAGGCTCAAAGAAAAATGAAGCCGTAAAACAATTAGAAAAAATTACAGGTAAAAATGTTTTCCTAACCGTTGTTGAAGTTAAACAAGCAGAATCAGATAAAGATGCTAGAATTGTAGCACGTAAGATGGCTGAAGAATTAGAAAATCGTGCCTCATTTAGACGTGTACAAAAAATGGCTATTCAAAAAGCTTTAAAAGCTGGTGCTAAAGGAATCAAAACAAAAGTTTCAGGACGTCTTGGTGGCGCTGAAATTGCACGTAGTGAATGGTATTCAGAAGGTAGTGTACCTCTACATACTTTCCGTGCTAATATTGATTATGCAACAGCAGAAGCTTCTACTACTTATGGAAAACTTGGTGTAAAGGTTTGGATTAATAAAGGTGAAGTATTACCTGCAGCTAAAAAAACTGTACCAAGTAAGGAGGCTAAATAATTATGTTAATGCCTAAAAGAACAAAATATCGTCGTCCTCATCGTGTAAGTTACGAAGGCAAAGCTAAAGGTGGAAGAACTATTACATTTGGTGAATTTGGTCTTCAATCTTTAGAAGGTGCTTGGATTACCGATCGCCAAATTGAAGCCGCTCGTATTGCGATGACTCGTTATATGAAACGTGATGGTAAAGTTTGGATTAAAATTTTCCCTCACAATATTAGAACTAAAAAACCGCTAGAAGTTCGTATGGGTTCTGGTAAAGGTGCTCCAGACGGCTATGTAGCAGTTGTAAAAGATGGCACAATTATGTTTGAAATTGGTGGTGTATCTGAAGAAATTGCTCGTGAAGCATTAAGACTTGCAGCACACAAACTTCCAGTTAAAACTAAATTTGTAGCTAAAGAAAGTGGTGATCGTTAATGGCAGCTAAAGAGAAAAAAGTAAAAGTTGATAAAAAACTTGCAAAAAAGATTGCGGAAAAGAAAACACCAGCTGGTAAACTTCGCGATTTAAGTGATTCTGAAATCCAAACTAAAATTAACGAATTAAAACAAGAATTATTCAATTTACGTTTCCAAGCAGAAGTAGGAAAATTAGAAAACACTGCTGAGCTTAAGAAAGTAAAAAAAGAAATTGCTAGATGCTATACCGTTCTAACAGAACGTGAGGCTAAGTAGTGGAGGTGTACGATGGAAAGAAATAGTCGTAAAGTTTATGTAGGTAAAGTTGTTTCTGCTAAAAACGAAAAAACAATTACCGTTTTAGTTGAAACATATAGAAAACATCCATTATATGGTAAAAGAGTAAAATATTCAAAGAAATTTAGAGCTCATGATGAACTAAATACTGCTAAAGAAGGAGATATTGTAGAAATTATGGAAACTCGTCCTCTTTCTGCAACCAAACGCTACCGTTTAGTGAAGATAGTTCAAGAAGCTGTAATTATTTAATCAGGAGGTAACTTATGGTTCAACAAGAAACTAGAGTAAATGTAGCCGATAATACCGGTGCAAAACAACTTTTGATTATTAAAATTTTAGGTGGTTCATTCCACAAAAATGCTACAATTGGTGATATTTGTGTATGTTCTGTTAAAGCTGCATCTACTGGCGGTATGGTTAAAAAAGGTGATGTAGTAAAAGCAGTTATCGTACGTACTAAAAAAGCTATTAAACGTCCTGATGGATCTTATATCAAATTTGATGATAACGCTGCTGTTATTATTAAAGAAGATAAAAATCCTCGTGGAACTCGTATTTTTGGCCCTGTTGCTAGAGAATTACGTGAAAAAGATTTCATGAAAATTGTATCTTTAGCACCAGAAGTATTATAGAAAGGAAGACGCGTTATGAGACTTAAAAAAGGCGATGTAGTAGTTGTTACTACAGGAAAACATAAACCAAATCATGGCACATATACAACTGGCGAAATTTTAGCAGTATACCCTCTAAAAAATCGTGTACTTGTTAAAGGCGTTAATATTGTTACTAAACATAATCGTCCATCAAACGCTAATCCTGATGGTGGTATTACAAAAAAAGAAGCACCTATTCATGTTTCTAATGTAGCATATTTAGACCCAGTTGAAAAGAAGCCAACTAAGATTGGTTACAAATTAGATGAAAACGGTAAGAAGGTTCGCTATTGTAAACTTTCTGGTACTGTTATTAAGTAGAAAGGAGCTTGAGTTATGAATCGTGTACTTGAATATTATAAAAACGAAGTAATAGCTAAATTAACCAAAGATTTTGGTTATACAACAGTTATGCAAGTTCCTAAAATTGATAAGATTGTAGTTAATATGGGTGTTGGTGATTCTATTAGCAACTCTAAATTATTAGATGCTGCTGTTGAAGATTTAACCCAAATCACAGGTCAAAAACCTTTAGTTACTAAAGCAAAAAAATCAATTGCTGTATTCAAACTTCGTGAAGGTATGTCAATTGGTGCGAAAGTTACTTTACGTGGCGAAAGAATGTATGAATTCTATGATAAATTAATTTCAATCGCATTACCTCGTGTTAGAGATTTCCGTGGTGTAAATCCTAACTCATTTGATGGCAGAGGAAATTATACAATTGGTGTTAAAGAACAATTAATTTTCCCTGAAATCAATTATGATAAAGTTTTAAAGATCCGTGGTATGGATATCGTTATCGTAACTACTGCGAAAACTGATGAAGAAGGCCGTGCATTATTAAATTATTTAGGCATGCCTTTTGCAAAGAAGTAGGAGGTAAATAATGGCTAAAAAATCATTAAAAGTAAAATGTGCTCGTCCAGCAAAATTTTCAACTAGAAAATACACTAGATGTGAACGCTGTGGACGTCCTCATGCAGTATATCGCAAATTCAAAGTATGTAGAGTTTGCTTTAGAGAACTTGCTTATGAAGGACTAATCCCTGGTGTTACAAAGGCTAGTTGGTAGAAGGAGGACCAAAATATG
>CANQWZ010000015.1 GCA_947627685.1 uncultured Bacilli bacterium
CTAATTCACAGGGCACAAAACCCTGAAGAAATTCATAGGTGCATTTGCTTGAACCCTGAACTAATTCACAGGACCATTTTTTCCATTAATAAAGACCTACTTTCTATAATAATAGGCAAAACCTTTATTATGGGGTTTTGCCTATGTTTGGTTTATGAATTAATAGCTTTATAAATAGCATTAATAACCGAATCGGATGGATCTTCGGAATAGCACCAACACATCATGCCCATACCTTCTATTTTTTTAGCATATTGGTATTTAGCAATAATCGCTTCTTCACTATCATAAGTAACAAAAATGTTATCCTCCTTATTATATAAATAAGAACCAACTAAGTTGTTACCATCATATTCAGTATATTTTTGATATTTGCCAGTAGCAATTAGGGCCAAAATAGCATTACCAAAAAGCGTGCCTGTTGCAAATGAACCATCAATTCCTGGAAGTGATGTTAGCGTGGCTTTTACCCCTAGGCCCGGATACTCACCATCGGTTACTGCACCCGTAATTTGATAGGCTTTACCATAAGCTGCACAACCAATTAAAATTTTATTTTTGGAAAAGCCATGAGAACCATCTGATAATAGATTAGCGCCATAATGACAGCCAAAACCATAACCACGGTCCTTTTTAGATGGGTATAAAGGTGATAAATGTGATGTTATATCTTCGCGATTCATATCATATGACATTAGATTAATATAATCAAGATATTCATTAAGACTAACAAAATCAAAACGACCTTGAGCAGCACCCCAAGAAGATGCAGGAACAGCCGCACTTAAGAAGTATGGTGTACCATTTGGTGCTTGACGAATATTCATTTGTTCTCTTAAATCACGCATCAAATCACTCATTTGACTAGCAATTACAGGTGCTTCTGAGGTTGATTCCCAGTCAATATCAATACCATCAAGTTTATATTCATCAATTAAATTTAATAAATTATTAACAAAATTAAGCCGTTTAGTAGCATCTTTGGTAAGAGTGGCAAAAAGTCTTGATTGCGCTGTGGAAGTACCACTAACTGATGCGACAATTCTTACATTATGTTTTCTTAACTCTCTTACTTCTTCGATATATTTATCACTACCAAAGTAGCAACTACCATCGGCAGCAATTTCAATAAAAGCATAATATAAAATATCTAAAGCCTCTTTAGTCGTTTCTGAAAATAAAGTTCCTTCTTCTTTATATCTTTCATTATATCTAGCATAAGAAGAAATAGCACTAACTGAAAAATAAGTAGCAACTGGTGTTGATGGTAAATCAGCAAATAAAATAGGCTCAACTGTTATTTCTTTACTTTTGTCTTCACTACTACCATTTTTATAATTAATGGTTACGGTAATTGTTACTTTCTTACTTTGATGCGTTTGATTTTCCATCACTACTTTACCAAAACAATTTTTAACAATAGCATATAAATCAGGATCAGAACTTTTCCAAGTAAAGGTAGCCTCATCATTTTCTAAAACTAAATTATCATAAGTACTAGATGTTGCTACATCACTTACACAATTTAATATATCCTTTGTGGCAATATAAGTATTATCATATAGCCAACATGCATAAAGCGTCATTGATTGATAAACTTTAGTTACTGGCGTACCAACACATTCTTTATTATCATAAAAACCTAAGAAAATATAATTTAATTTAGTCGGTGTATCTAAAACTTTACTGCCTTTATATGTTGCTTTATATACATTTTCTTTGTCTAAATAAGTCGTACCTTCAAGCCTTCCACCGGCTAAATAAAAATAAACATCATATACTTCATCAGCAAGAAGGACATCGATATAAGCTTCTAATTCCTCTAAAACAGCTAAATTAGTAACATAAGCCTTGATATCATCATCTAAAGCCTCATAACGTCTTCTTGCTTCAATCACTAATTCAATATCATCTTTAGTCATTTTTGAACTATCAGGTAAAGAATTAATATAATAAATAACTTGATTAGCTATTGCTTGATCAGATTGCTTTTTCTCAAGTTCCGTAATTTTGGCTTCTAGTTCAGCTATTTTATGATAATTTTCGACATAGTCTTGTACTTCAGGTGTTAATTCATCATAAATTGCTTTAACATCGGCTATTAAAAATTTATCCACAATAGCAACGTTTTCTACTGATGGGAGTTGATTAATTCTTTCAATCATATCTAAAGCCCCTTTTTTAAAGCCGGCTAAACGAATTTTAGCATTAATAATAGCTTGATAATTTTTAACTTCTGCTTGATATTTTTCAGGAAGTTTGCTATATAAGGCTTCTATTTCGGCGATAGTAGCTTCATCTTTTTTGCGTACTTCTATAGGTAAAAGACTAATTTTTTCATTAATTAAATCGACATTTGCTAAATGTTTCTTCTTACTACAAGCACTAAGACTAAAACAAAGCACCACCAAAGCAATAAATAAAATAATATATTTTTTCATTTAATCACCTCTTTTTAATAATTATATCTTAATTTTTTTAATTTTTCATATCTTTTGCAAAGGTATTTTTTGTAAAGCAAAAGAGTATATCGTCCTTGTGCCATATACTCTTTTTGATTATTTATTCTTCTAATTGTTCTTCTTCATTTACTTCTACTATTAATTTTCTTACCCGCATACTTTCTGTTTCGGTAATATTAATCTTTAAATTAGCATAGTCAAAGTGATCGCCTTTTTCTGGGAACTTTTCTAAAAGTTCAGTACACCATCCCCCAACGGTAGTATATTCGGAAGTAAAATCTCTTGTATCATAATCAACTAATTCAAAGAAATCATAAATATTCATATCACCATCAACTTCATAAATATTATGTGCTAGTTCTTTATAATCGGTTTCTACTTCATCGGTTTCATCAAAGATATCACCAACTAGTTCTTCGACAATATCTTCAATTGTTAAAATACCCATCATACCACCAAATTCATCAACTACAATTGCTAAATGTTGATTAGTTTGTTTGAATTCGGTTAAGATATTAGAAATAGCTTTGGTTTTATGAACATACATGGGTTTAGTTAACATTGCTCTTAAATCAATATCTTCACCATTTAAAATTTTTTTCATTAATTCTGTAGTATTTAAAATACCAATAATATTATCGATGGTATTTTCATAAACAGGCACTCTTGAATAACGGAAAATTTTTTCATTTTGAAGAATTTCAGCTTGTTCATCTTCAATATCAATCGCAAAAACATCAACCCGTGGAATCATTATTTCATGAGCTGTAACATCAATAAAATCAATCGCTGAAATAATTAGTTCTGCATCATCTTCATCAATGACACCACCTTCTTCTAATTCTTCTGTGATCGCAATCAATTCTTCATCGGTAACAACCGGTTCTGTTTCTTTAGGTGTCCATAATTTAGATAGCATATTTACTAGTTTTGTGACTGGCCATACAATGATGAAGAAAAGAATTCTTGAAAAGGTAAGTGGTTTTACATAAGCAATGGATAAACTTAAGCTATATCTTTTAGCAATCGCTTTAGGTAAAATTTCCCCAAAGATAAGCACTACTAAAGTAGATACAATAATGGAAACGACTTCACCTAATTGTTCACCTAAATAAAAAGTAAAAATAGCTGTTGAAATAGTTGAGATAAAGATATTAACTAAATTATTACCAACTAAAATAGTTGATAGGGCGTCCGCATAGTTATTAACTATTTTCATAGCTTTCGTAGCTTTTTTGTCACCATCATCTATTCTACTTTTTAATTTTATCTTATTAACGCTTGCGTATGCAATTTCACAAGACGAATAAAAAGCCGAACAAAGAACGAGAATAACAAGTAAAACAATAACACAAGCTTCTACAAAGGGATTCATTATTTACTACCCCCTTTACTAGCTATTTCTTGTTTGCTTTCACCCACAAGTTCTTCTAGTACATCTTCCATTGTAACAAGACCAACTAACTCATTGTCTTTATTATTTACAATGGCCATGTGACTTTTTTTATTTTTAAAAAGTTCAATCATTTCATCAAGAGGAGTCGTATCTACTACGAAAATTACTTCACTCATTGCTTGTTTGATCGCAAATTTTTTAAAATTAATAGCTTGCTTTAAAAATTTTCTAATATTTAAAATACCAATAATATGATCTTTATTACCTAGATAAATGGGGATACGTGAAAATTTAATATCATTTAGATTTTTTAAAATTTCATTTCTAGATAGTTTATCATAATCTAAAACCACCATTTTATCTTTAGGAGTTAGAATACTTTTTACGGTCGTATCATTAAAATCAACAGCAGCTTGAATAATATTACTTTCTTCTTCATCAATTACCCCATCTTTTTCACCAATTTCAACGATATCTTGAAATTCATCTTCCGTTAAGATATTTTCATCTTTTTTCGATTTAAAGATTTTTTTGAAAAGCCATAACAAAAAATTAAAAATTTGCATGATGGGATAAGTAATAATGTATATAACAATAAGCGGATAACATAGGATTTGGGACATTTTGTCAGCATTAGCTTTAGCGATATTTTTAGGAATAATTTCACCAAAGGTAAATACTAAAATGGTCATGACAACAGTTGAAATAATAGTCGCAAGTGAATTATTTTTTACAAGATGAAAGGCAATTCCATAAGCCAAAACGGAGGAAACCGTATTAACAACGTTGTTACCTATTAAAATCGAAATTAAGGATTTATCATAACGTTTTAAAACGGCTAAAACTAGTTTAGCACTTTTTTTACCATCATCGGCTTTAACACTTAAACGCACTTTATTACAACTTGTAAGGGCTGTTTCAACCGCTGAAAAGAAAGCACTACTAATTAGTAATAAAATAATTACTAATATTAAGATGCCATTATTAGTCGTATTAGCTAAAATATTGATATACGACAAGGGGACCAGTGGATCCATATTGTTTTTTCAACTCCTTTTTTAATACATAATATATGCAAAAATTATATCAAGAAATTAACAAATAGTCAAATAGATTGAAATCATATTTTAAAAAAATAAAGCATATTTTTTAATAGTTAAACGTTTTTAAAGGATTTAAGAGTTTATGAATAATTTAATTAATGTTATTATCATCAGTTTAATATCAGGATGTCTTGGTACTGGTATGGGGGGTATTATTGGATCTTTATTTAAAAATAGTTCTAATAACTTCATGGCTTTTTGGCTTGATTTTACCGCGGGCATTATGCTAAGTATTGTTTGTTTTGATATGCTAAAGCATGCTATTTATCCTTTAGTTAATTTTAGAATGAATATTTTTTTTGTAATTGCTTGGCTATTTGGTGGCTTTTTGGTTGTTTATATCCTTGATGCTTTGATAAATCGTATAAGTATTAAAAAAACAAAAAGCCCTTCTTCTTTAATAAGAGCAGGACTTATTTTACTTGGTGCTATAGCTATTCATAATATTCCTGAGGGAATGTCAATTGGTGCACTTGCTAAATCATGGCAAACTGATATGCTAAAAATGGCCTTTTTAATTGGTCTACATAATATCCCCGAAGGACTAGCTATTAGTCTACCTTTAATAGGTGGCAAAATGTCAAAATTAAAAACCTTTTTAATAAGCCTTTTAGCAGGGCTTCCTACCACTGTTGGTGCCATAATGGGTTACTTTTTGGGATCAAGTAGTATTATGGGAATATCTCTTTCTTTGAGTTTTGCTTCAGGGGCAATGTTATGTGTAATTTTTTTAGATGTTTTGCCAAGTGCAAATGCGATAGCAACCAAAAAAACCAACGTTTTAGCAATAATATTAGGGATTATTTTAGGATTAGTAATTATTTTTAAATAAATAAAAAAAGTATAAGTCTTGCCTTATACTTTATAAGTTTTACCTTATACTAACTTATACTTTTTTTAGCCATTGCAAGAACAGCTTTCTTCTTGCATGGTTTTTTTGCATTTTTGAAGCATTTGGTCCATTGTTTCGTTAACATCCTTCATAAGCTTATTAATTTTTTGTTTGTTAGCACAAATGATCCATGCTCCTAAAACCGTCATTGCTCCAGCCGCGAAAGGAACGATTGATGATTTCATTTTTGTCACCTCTTTGACTTTTATCGCATAAGTGGATTTTATCTGTCTAGTTAATAGTTCTAAACAAAGGGAATATTTTTTTGTTAACGATTCAAATATTGTATGTTCTCCTAATAACGAATCAAGATACTTTCTTTATGCAATATTATTATGATGGTATTTTAAAGTTATCATACAAATATTTTTTACCATTTTTTGTTTTAAAAATCATTAAAATCATTTTCGTCTAGACTTGTAAAAACACTACCTATTTCATCATTTTGGGTATTTTCTTCTTTTTTAATTTTAGTTAATACTTCTTCGATATTAGTATTTAAAAAAGCTATTAATTTATCTTTTAAAATAGTTCTACGACTATTTTCAATTCTAACAATGCCTTGCTTAAGGGTTTTGACATCGCCTAGTAAGACTAAAGTTTTCTTGGCTCTAGTAACAGCAGTGTAAATTAATTTACGTTTTAACATAATGTAGTGTTTAGAAGTAATGGGCATAATGACAATGTCAAATTCACCACCTTGAGCTTTATGGATGCTAATAGCATAAGCTAAACTTAAATCTTCTAATTCATCCATATTGTATTCAACGATATTGTTATCAAAAGCTACTCTTAAACCGGTAGCTTTGAGATTTTCATGTATTAAAGATGTAACATATCCAACATCACCATTCATAATACCTTTTTCAGCTCTATTAACAAGTTGAATAACTTTGTCGTTTTCTCTAAAAATCCTACCATAATGTTTTACTTGTTCATTATCACTAATATATGGATTTACTAAATTTTGAATGGCCTCATTAATTTCATTAATACCACAATCACCCTTATACATAGGAATAAGAATTTGTAAATCTTTTTTTATATCATAACCTTTAGCCAAATATCTTGAGGTAATATCTACTAAAAGCGAAGCTAAATGCTCATTATCAGTTGGGATAAAGACGCGATCATTTAATTTATCTAAAAGATTTTCTGGCAAAATACCTTCATTGATGTCATGAGCAAGTTTGATAATACTGGAATTTTCTGATTGACGATGAATTTTGTTAAGCCTGATGGTTTTGATTTCTCTACTATCAATTAAATCTTTTAAAACCTGACCAGGGCCTACACTAGGTAGTTGGTCAACATCACCTACAATAATAAGTCTAGCATCAGGTTGCATGGAGGTGATTAGTCTTGATGCAAGGGGTAAATCCATCATTGAAGCTTCATCAACAATTATTAATTTAGCATTTGTTTTATTATATTTAGAATAAGTAAAAAGGTTGTTACCCATATAACCTAAAAATTTATGAATGGTCATTGCAGGCATATTAGTTGCTTCTTTTATGCGTTTAGCAGCTTTACCGGTTGGTGCAAGTAAAGCAATATAATCTAGCATTAAGTTATTATCTTTGTTTAATTTTAAATACATTTCAATAATAGCTTTAATGATGGTTGTTTTTCCCGTACCAGGGCCACCTGTGATAATAACAATGGGCTCTGTAAAGGCGCTAAGAATGGCTTGAGCTTGTTCTTGGTTAAAATTAATATTAGCCTTATTTTTTATTTTTTGATAATATTTATTAATATCTTCATTTTGGTAAGTAAGAGGCTTTTTAACTAAATCTTTAGTGCCTTTTAACATTTTAGCAATTTCACTTGCTAAATCTATTTCTTGTAAATACATTTGATAATCAAAAATATTTTTTTCACTATCAATATAAATTTTTTTATTAGCTTGTAAGTCATCTAATACCGCATCAAAAGTAGTAGCATCTACCATTTTATTCAAATATTTTTCGGTATAAAGATATAATTCATCTTTAGCAAGATAACTATTACCAATGCTATAAATAGCATCTTGTAATACATAAGTCATTAATGCTTTCAGTCTAATGAGGCTATTTTCAGGTACTCCTATTTTTAACGCAAAGGCATCATTTTTTTTGAAACCAAATCTTTCAATTTTTTCCATTAAAATATAGGGGCTTGTTGAAACGATGGCTTTGGCATCTTCACCAAAAAGAGCGATAATTTTATGAGTCATATCTAAAGTTATGCCATTATCAAGGAAAAAAAGCATGTTCTCTTGATTTTTTTCATCACTAATTATTCCGTATCTTAAGGCTTCTTTTTGCTTCTTAGTTAAGTTTAAATCATCTAAAACGCCTTTATCTTCTTTTATTTTTTGAATGCAATTACTACCTAATTTTTCTAAGATGGTTTTGGCCACTTTAGGCCCAATGCCTGGAAACATATCACTTGATAAATAAGTAATAATACCTTCATTTGAGGTAGCAATTTTTCTGGTAAAACGACTAAATTTAAACTGCAAGCCATAATTCTTATTATGCACAAATTCGCCTTCAAATTCATATTCTTCACTTTCTTGAGGCATGCGATCAAAGTAACCAACGACTGTAATAGTATTACCAACGATGGTTTTTTTATTTATCTTATTTGTAGCATTTTGGTAATCTAATTCAACTATTATAGCGCCATAACCATTTTCGTTGTTATAGTAGTTTATACGTTTTATACTACCTTTAAGGCTGTCCATATTTTAGCCTCCTTTTCGTGATTAAAATCATTTAAAAGCAATGTGCCTAAAACAATTTAGTCACTATGTTTTAGACACATTAATATTTTCTTTTAACATCATTCATGTAAACTTGATCGATTGTTGCGCCCCCTAAGCAATACTCACCATCGTAAAAAACACATGCTTGTCCAGGGGTAATGGCTTTTACTGGTCTTGCACACTTAACTTCTAAAGTATCTTGGTCAAGCCAGTTGACGGTAATTTCTTCATCAGGCTGGCGATATCTAAATTTAGCAGTCATTTTTTGACCATTCGTAAAGGTACCATTAATGATGTTGATATTATTAACAATTACTCTATTAGCATAAAGTAATTCGGCATCACTACCTTGACCAACAATTAATTCATTTTTTAAAGTATCTTTACCACAAACAAACCATGCCTCTCCCGGTCCTCCAATATGAAGGCCATGACGCTGACCAATAGTATAATACATTACACCATCATGCGTGCCTACTACTTTACCATCGGTTGAGATAATTTTACCGGGGTTAGCGGGGATATAATTCATTAAAAATTCTTTAAAATTTCTTTCACCAATAAAGCATACGCCGGTGGAATCCTTTTTATCAGCCACCACTAACTTATATTCTCTAGCAAGGTCTCTAACGGAGGGCTTTAGCATATCTCCTATAGGAAATAATGCTTTAGCAAGTTGCTTGCTAGTTAGTTGAGAAAGAAAGTAAGTTTGGTCTTTATTAGCATCTACTGCTCTTAATAAATAGTTATGATCACCATCATGAATAACCCTTGCGTAGTGACCCATAGCAATATAATCGGCACCAAGAGCTAAAGCTTTATCTAAAAAGGTTTTAAATTTAATTTCTTTGTTACATAAAATATCAGGATTAGGCGTACGATTTTTGCGATATTCATCAAGAAAATAAGTAAAAACATTATCCCAATATTCATCAATAAAATCAACACGATGAAGCTTGATACCAAGAGTATTTGCGACCGCTAAAGCATCTTGATAATCTCTTTCTTGGGGACAAACATCATCCATTAAATCAGGATTACCTAAAACATCATTGTTAATAGCAGAGTCCCAATTACGCATATACATGGCTTCAACATCGTATCCTTGTTCGATTAATTTGATTAAAGCAACACTACTATCAACACCACCTGATAGACCAACAATAACTTTAATCTTTTTATTTTCCATTATTTATTACCTGCCTTTAGTTCAAATATAATATCCCTTAAACTCATTGCTTCTTCAAAATTAAGAGCACTCGCGGCATCTTTCATTTCTTTTTCTAACTTTGCTAGTAAATTCTTTTGTTCTATTTTAGACATTGCTTTAAATTTATCAAAGGTAATTACCTCATCTATTTTTTCTAAAGTATCATCAGATTCAATTGATAAACTTTTACTTATTTCTTTTTCAATCGTTTTAGGGGTAATATGATGAACAAGATTATATTCTTCTTGAATGTGTCTTCTACGATTAGTTTCCGAAATAGCTTTTGCCATTGATTCAGTTGTGTTATCCGCATACATGATAACACGACCATTTTTATTACGAGCGGCCCTACCAATAGTTTGAATTAATGATCTTTCACTTCTTAAAAAGCCTTCTTTGTCAGCATCCAAAATGCAAATTAAACTAACTTCAGGAATATCTAAACCCTCACGTAAAAGATTAATACCGACAATAACATCATATATGCCTTGACGCAATTTACGAATAACTTCAAGACGTTCTAAAGCTTTAATTTCTGAATGTAAATAAGCAACTTTAATGCCACTTTCTTTTAAATAAGCAGTTAAATCCTCACTCATTTTAATAGTTAAAGTGGTAATTAAGGTTCTTTCTCCTTTAGCTATTTGTTTTCTAATTTCTGATATAATGCTATCAATTTGATTTTTAGTTTTCTTTATTTCAATTAGGGGATCAAGAAGTCCCGTTGGTCTAATAATTTGTTCTACAATTTCATAACTACGCTTTATTTCATAATCGCCAGGGGTAGCAGAAACATAAATTACTTGCTTTATTTTATTTTCAAATTCACTAAAATTTAATGGTCTATTATCTAGGGCTGATGGAAGACGGAAGCCATAATCGACAAGGGTTTGTTTACGACTACGATCACCATTGTACATGCCTCTTACTTGGGGTAAAGTAACATGTGATTCATCAATTACCATTAAGTAATCATCACCAAAAAAATCTAGTAATACCGAAGGTGTTTCACCTTCTTCTCTTAAACTTAAATGTCTTGAATAATTTTCAATACCACTACAGCTACCTATTTCTTTTAGCATTTCAATATCATATTTAGTGCGTTGTTCAATCCGCTCAGCTTCTAAAAGTTGACCTCTTTCTTTGAAATAGCAAATGCGTTCTTCTAATTCTTTTTCGATTCTTCTGATAGCTTCATCTTTTTTTTCATCACTTAAAATAAAATGCGTGGCTGGAAAGATTGAAACAACTTCCGTTAATTTGATAACTTTGCCCGTTACTGCATCAAAATAAGCTATACGTTCAATTTCATCATCAAAAAAGCTTATTCTAAGTCCCATAGTATTTTCGCTTGTTGGTAAAATATCAACATTATCACCTTTAACGCGAAATGTGCCTCGCGCAAATTCCATATCATTTCTGACAAATTGCATCATGACAAGTTTTTCGAGTAACTCACTACGCTTTAAATGTTCAGCTTTTCGTAAAACCAACATCGAGTTTTCATAATCATCAGGATCACCAATACCATATATACATGATACTGAGGCAACAATAATAGTATCTTTTCTTTCTAATATACTCTGGGTTGCTGCGTGTCGCATTTGATCTATTTCATCATTAATGCTAGAATCTTTTTCAATATACATATCTTTACTTGGCACATAAGCTTCGGGTTGATAATAATCATAATAAGATATGAAGTATTCAACCCTGTTTTCCGGAAATAAACTTTTTAGTTCCGCATACAACTGTCCTGCTAAAGTTTTATTATGAGCAAGCACTAAAGTAGGTTTATTAACACTGGCTATAACATTGGCTATTGTAAAGGTCTTACCAGTACCGGTTGCTCCAAGTAGTGTTTGTTCTTTGATGCCTAATAAAACATTTTCACTAAGATGTTTTATGGCTTCAATTTGATCGCCCATTGGTTTATAGGGAGCGACAAGTTTAAATTTGGTCATTCTATTTCCTCATATATACTACATTTTTAGGATTTTTTAAATCATATAAAATGTTAATAATTTGTTCTTGTGTTTGCGTATACATAAAAGAATTTAATCTAGCTTTTACTAACTCACCTTTGTTGTCATAAAACTCTATTTCTAATAATGATTCTTTATTACCATTTGCATCTTTATTACGACTAAATTTGAAAGTTTTAACTTCAGCCATACTTTTAGCACCATAAAGTTTTAAATAATTTTGGTTTTCTTCTCGTGGTGCTGAAACTAATCTTTCGATTATATATGGTATAGTAGTAACAAACATAAAAATAACTAGTAAATAAATAAGTGGTGAGGATGTATTACAATTTAACAAATTATCAGGACTGGTATTGTAATTATTAAAAATATTAAAGCCTTTTAAAGCTACCACTAAACTAGTAAGCCAAATAGTCATAAAAATACCTACAAAAGAAAGCAGTCCATCTGTAAATAAATTTGATATTTTAACTTTTATTTTACTCTTATCTAAAAAAACCGGAAAATAGGTAATTCTTTTTAAACCATCAATATTAGGATAATAAATTTTAATATCTTGGTCAACATAATATTGATCATTAAATTCTTTAACTGTAAATTCAAAATAATCAATAAACTTTATATGGTTAGTAGGGGAAATATATTCAACTTTAACATAAACGCGTTTTTTTTCACGAATAATTTCAGTAACTTTGGCTTCTACTTCTTTACACTCTTTTTTCATTTGCTTAGTAATTTTAATTTCTCTTACGAGGTTTAAAATAAAGCATACAATGTAAGCAATAGCAAAAGCTACTATACAAAAATAATATAAAATGCTTAAAAAAATGTTCATAATAAATTCTCCTATTTGTGATATTCTAAATGATTAATAATTGTTAAGGCACGATATAATTGTTCTAATAAAATTAATCGCATTAGTTGATGAGGAAAAGTCATCGCTGAAAATGATAATTTAAAATCACTACGTTTTTTAACTTCCGCACTTAAGCCATTAGAACCGCCAATGACAAAACAAATTTTAGAAGTTTGATAGGTAGCTATTTTTTCTAAATGCTTACTAAAAGCTATACTATCTAAACTTGTTCCCAAAATTTCAAGGGTAATAACGTAATCATCACTAGCAATTTTATTTAGTATTTCTTGCCCTTCATTATTAATATTTTTACTAATGTCATCAGTTGTATATTCTTTTATTTCCATGATTTGGATTTTTTGAAAAGCGGTGATTCTTTTTTTATATTCATTAATGGCATCTTCTAAATATTTTTCTTTAATTTTACCAACACAAATAATTTTATACATTATTTTACCTCTATTATGGCAAGGGGCTCGTTTTGTTTAGCAATGGCTATTTGGCATGGCAATTGACCTCCAAAAGCTTTCATCATTTCACCTAAGGCTATTTCTTCTAGATTACATTCTTCACTAAGGTGTGATAAGATGATAACTTTGACAAAATGATAATCAAAAGATGTGGCATAAGTAGCACATTGTACATTAGACAAATGACCTTCATTAGATAAAATTCTTTGAATTAAAGGCCAAGTTCTATTACTTTCTTTTAACATTTTTACATCATGATTTGCTTCAAGCGAAATAACTTGCAAACTAGCAATTAAATTTAGATATTCTTTGGGAATATAGCCTGTATCAGTAATATAACCATATGTTCTATTGATGCCACCACTTTCTTTAAATAAGTAGCCATAACAACAACTTGCATCATGTGATAATTTAATGGGAACAATTGTTATATCATTTATTTCATAACGATTATTGGCCAAAATAAAATAAACCGGTAAATCAGTAAGACCACCACTTAATTTTTGATTAGCTACTTCATACGTTTTTTCGTTGATAAATATTTTAGCTTGGGTTTTTTTTGCAATGCTTACCAAAAATTTAATATGATCTGTATGTTCATGTGTTATCACAATAACATCTATCTTATCTAGTGTAATACCTTTAGAAAGCAGTCTTGTTCTAATTTGCAAATAGCTAATTCCGGCATCAATTAGTATTTTAGTATTTGGAGTTTGTATGTATGTGGCATTACCTTTTGAACCACTTGCTAGTACGACTATTTCCATTTATTTTCACCTTTAATGATTATACCACATTATCATCTTTTTCGCAATATAGATAAGAAATTATTTTTAGTATCAAATAAAACAAAAAACCGCTTTTTAAGCGGCTTTAGTCGTCTATCATATTAGAATCCCCAACATGCGCCAATAATTGCTAGTAAAATAAATAGAACTAATATGAAGGCATAACCATATTCACCACGGCATTGATTCATCATTTTTCCCCCTTTCATCTTTTTTAATGAACTATCATTTTACACTCTTAATTTATGATGGTTTTCTAATGTTGCATATTACTTTTGCCTATTAGAATATTTTCACATTAATTTCACATTTAAAAAAAGATTGTTAAAAAAGGGGGTTTTAGCTAAGAAAATCAATCGTTTGAAGTTGAATTTTTTCACAAATAATGGTAAAATATATATGTTAAAAATTTTAAATATTAAGAAAGGAAAAAAATAACAAAATGAAAATTTTTAAAAAATTATTACCAGTAATAATAGGTCTTTCACTAGTTATTCTAATTGGTATAACCATTGTTATTGTTAATGTTGCCAATGGTAGAACACCAAAAGTAACAAATGGTGATGAAACTTATTTACATTTTGGTAATTTAAATGTTACAAAACAAGATCTTTACGATGCTCTTAAAAAAGATTATGGTGTTAGTGAACTTGTACGTTTAGTAGACCTTTATCTTTATAAAGATGAGTATAACAAAGTAGATGTTAATAGTCAAGAATTCATTGATTTTGTTGAAGAAGACATCTATGGTGAAGATTTTAAAGGTGATAAACAAAAAGCTTGGGAAGATATTCTTGATTCTTTAGCTCTTACTGGTGTTATCAGTAGTAGCCTTGCGAAAAGCGGTGCTAAATACGATGATTATACTGGTGAAGTTTGGACTAAAGTTAAGGAATATTATCGTTTACAATATGCTAAAGATGTGTGGGCAAAAGCTAAACACCTTGAAAATTTAAAGAATGGTAAAGAACAAATTGAATTTACCGATGATGAAATTGAAGATTACTTCGAAGATAACTTTGGTAAAGAAACAACTGGTTTATACATTCCTTTTACTAATAACAAAGCAGCTATTGAAACCCTTAAAGCTTATGGTATTAATGTTGAAAATGCGGCAACAAGTTCTTCTAGCCAAAGTTCTTCTAGTTTCCAACTTGCAGGTTGGGTTAAAACTAGTTGGGATACTGATACTAAGAAATATCCTACTCTTGAAGATTATTTAATGCCTGATGAAGTTATCGCCAAATTTATCCAAATTTATAATGATATGTGGCGTTATACTAATGATGGCAAAGATATCATTACCTCAGAAGATTATACAACTACTCCTAGTGCTAAAAAAACCTTACAAGTAGTAAAACTTGCTTTAGATGAAAAAATGCGTGGCGTTAGAACTACTACTGTTGATATTATTTTACCAAAAGAAGTTGAAATTCTTAATAGTGATTTAGGTAAAGCAACTATTACTTGGGATGCTATTACTGATGATGAGACTTTCCTTTTAGATCCTGAAACTGGTAAGCTTGATATTACTACAGGTGATTCTAATCACACTAAAACACTAACAGCTACTTTAAGTCTAGGTGAAGATAATGAAATTAAAGTTTCTTATGATATTCAAGTTTTAAGAACTAGTTCAATTGATCCTGATGATAGTACTGATGATAAAGTACTTACCATTGATCCTGTTAATACCATTTTAGATTATACTTTTAATTTAAATAACGATATGAATAAGTTTAATAAATTTATTTATGAAGCTAATGATTCTAGCACTTTTGGTTCTTATTTAAGTGCTTCTAATACTACTTATACTTTTGCAAGTGATGTTGAAGAGTTTTACAAATCTTATTCAATTAAACCAAGATCAGTTGGTAATTTCTACTGCTTATTTATTAAATTAGATGAAACTGAAGAACCTAGTTTAAGTGATGAAGAAACACATCAAAAAGTTGTTGATAAGATGATTGAAGAAAAATCTGAACTTGATGATAATGAAAGAGAAAGATTATTATATGTTAATCGTCAAGAAAACAAATTCAAAATCTATGATAGTTTTATTGAAGCTATTTATGAATATAACTATAATACTTTCTACAGTTCTACTTTAGGTGAAAGTGATTATCCTAAATTCAAAAAATCAACTAAAAACAAAAGTAAGATTGTTGCTTCAGTTGGTGATTTAAAAATTACCCCTGATGAATTATATGAACAACTTTCTACCAAATATGGTTCAACTTATTTCAAATCTTTCTTAGACGAGTATTATATTATTAACGATGAAAGTAATGTTTATTTGAACCCTTGGAAAGATATTAAAGATAAATCTTATGTTAAATCATTAATAAAATCAGATATTGCTTCTTTCAAACAAAATTTTGAATTAGATTATTTCACATATGCATATCTTTCATACTATGGCTTTATTCCTAATTTCCCATCTTCATATGGTTGGAAAAAATTCATTCATGATTATTTTAACGCTGATTCCGATGAAGATTTATTAATTAGTAAACTTTTCGGTGGTAAAATTTATAGTGATGCTTTAGAAGCTTACACTAAACGTTTATATAAAGATAACAAATATGAATTATTACAAGCTGAAATGGAAGACTTACTTGATAAGTTCTATCAAGTTGAAGTTATGAATTTAATCATCTCTGTTGATTATGATTATGATGGCTCACCTGATAGCAAAATTGTTGAAAGCAATAAAGAAGATATCGTTGAGGAAAACTGGACTGAAGAACAAATGGCCCTTGTTGAAGAATTAGCTAACTTAATTATGTCAAGATATGATGAAGTTATCGCTGTAGGTACACTTGCAACTAAACTTACTGAAATAGTTAATGTTTATAACAATGCTCCATATAAAAATGTTGAAAATCCTACTACTTTAGAAGAAGCATTTGGTAAATATAAACTTGCTGGATTACAATTAAAGTTTGAGGCTGCAACTAGTTATAATGATAGTTCTTCTTTAGTAGATGAATTTAAAGATGCTATGGTTGATTTATGGCAATATGCAAAAGAAAATGAGTTACTTTACGATGCTGAAAAAGCAAGTGATGATGATACTTATACTAATCCTATCGTTGAACCATTAAAGTACAACGTTATCGATGGTAAATACGCTTTTGCTTCTTCTTATGGCTATCACGTTGTTGCTATTACTTCCGCATCAACAGCTACTGCTTTCCCAACAAATGAAGAAATGGATTTATATGAAGCCGTTCAAGAATTAACTGAAGTTAGTAGTTCTTTAGAATCAGCTAAAACTAATTTAGAAAATGCCTCTGGTAATGAAACAGCAGTATCATCTTACAAAGAACAAATTAAAATACTTGAAAAAGAAGTTGAAGATGCGAAGAAAGCTGTTAAAGATGCTCTTGCTAAATTAAAAGCAACTGGCGAATATGAAGATTTAGAAGAATTTGATGACGAAAGCAATAGCTATACAATTGATGAAAAAATAAACGCAAGATGTAGCGCTTGGTTTGATAAAGCTTTATCAGCCGTTGAAGAACATATTTTAGAAAAAGAAATCATTAGAAGAATTAAAGAAGATTATAATCAAATGGAATTTGCTGATTACTTCAATGAAGATCAATTTAATTTCTATTTAGATTATCTATTAAAATCTTATGATGAGGAGGAAGCATAATATGAAAACCCTTAGAAAAATTACTTTAATATTAGTATTTGTTTTTGCGGTACTAGTTTGCGCAAGTTGTAATAATTGCTCTAAAGAAAAAACAATGGTTGTTCCTTCCATTTCTTCTCCTGATGATACTTTTATAAAGATTGGTGATTTTAAAGTCACTAAGAAAGAAGCTTATCATCAATTATTAAATTCTTATGGTACGGAAATAATGTTAAATATGTTAGATGAAAAATTAATTCCAACATATGAAAATGACGCAACATTTGAAGAAGAATTTAAAGAATATCTAGATGGTATCATTTATGGATCAGATGATTTAACTGAGGAAGAAAAAACAAAAGCATTACAAGAATTTATTGATGAACTACCTTTATCTGGTTTAACTAATAATCCTACTGATGCTAACTATTATGAAAAGTATTATCGTTTAGTTTTCCGTCGTATTAAAGCTGCTAGAGCTTATTATGAAGCCCAACTTAAAGAAGATGCTATTACTGATGAAAATTTAGAAGCAACTTTCAATAGTACTTATCATAAAACTAATGATTTAATTATTGTTGCTTTTGACTCTAATGTTGAAGCTAATGATTATTTAACTAGAAATGCCGTTGATTTAGATCATTTAAATACTGGTTGGCAAAAAGCTGATGGTACTAAATTTAGTGATGATGAAGTTTTAGCTATCTTTGAAAAAATTTATCAAGATTTATATGAAGTTACTACTAGTGGTATTAAAACTTATAAATATGAAGATTTAACCAAAATTAATGCTTCTTTAGCTACAGATGTTAATAAAATGAGTGTTAAGGGTTATACTAAAACACCTATCGTTTATGGTTCAATGGCTTATTTAGTTTATAAAAACGCTGAATCAAAAACACTTGATGAAGATGGCAATGAAGTTAATTTTGAAGATATGAAAGATGAGATGAGACAACTTATCATTAATAATGCTGTATCTAACAATTATGTAACTATGTATTCACAAAAGAATCAACTTCTTAATAGTTTAAAAATTTATGATAAAGGTTTACAAAACAATTATCGTTTAACTTACGAAAATGTTTATTCTAGTCTAAGTTATGCAGCAGGTGATTATCCTAGCTTTACTAATACTAATGAAGATAGCGATAAATATGTTTTCAGTTATAAATTAAATGGTGAAGTTGTAAATGTTAGTGCTGATGATATTTATAATCAACTTATAACTTATTATGGTGATCACCTTGCTTCATTATATATTAAACAATATGTTGTTTTAAAAGATAATGATGTTTATGATATTGTTAATAATAAAATTTTAGATCAAGAAGCATATGATGATTTATTTGATGAAGAAGTAAAAGAATATAAAGATGCTTTTGATAATGGTGATTATACATCTTTAGGTTATCCTAGTAGTTATGGTTGGAATAATTTCATTCGTGATTATTTAGGCCTTTTAAGTGAAGAAAAAATAATCGTTAACCTTGATTCTTCTTTATATACTGAAAGTTTAGATACTTTTAAGGAAACATTATATTTACAAGAAGAAAGTGTTGATGGAAATGGTAATACCATTCCTGTAGACCAAAAAGTTCAAGAAAAGATGGATGAAATATTTACTAAATATTTCAATGCTACAGCTATTGCTATCAATGCTTACTATGATAAAGATTTAGATGGTGTTGCTGACGAAGATTTAACTGATGAACAAGTTAATCTTGCTAAAGAATTAGTTAAAACAGTTTATAAAAAGGCTAAAGAAGTAAAAACAGAAGCTATCAGTACAACTTTAGACAAAATTATTCTTGAATATAGAATTAGTACTAAATATACTGAAGGCATTTGGCAACAATTTAAGAAAGCTGGTTTAAAATTAAAAACTATTTCAAGTGCAACATATAATTCTTCTAGTAGTCAAGATGAAGTAATATTAGATCAATTACGTACTCAATATAGCAAATTATTATCATTTGATAGTGCTGATAATGGTGTTGATTTATCAGGTCAAGATTTATCAACTAAATATACTTATGTTAAAAATGATGCTTCATACACCGTTAGATCAACTGACTTTATCGATGTTGATAGTGAAGAACAAAATGATTTAGTAGTTTGCAATAATACTGTAGCTTTATATTTTGTAACTAAAGTCGTTAAACCTTATTATATTAGTTCAGTTGATAAGACTTATAAACCTAGTCGCAAAGATTATACTGATTATTTAGAAGATTCTTCTTCTCCTTCTAGTAATACTAGAAATTGCTTAACAACTTACTATATCCCTGCTGTTAATGAATTAACAAGTGATACTATTGTTAACAATGCTTTAGTAGATGAATCTAAGAAATTATTAACTTCAATAGATTATTCTGGTAATAAAGAAGCACTTGAAAATTATCTCAATGCTAATATAATTGTTGAAGAAGAATAATTCCAATTGGTTTTTAAAAGAGCGCATCCTATTATAGAATGCGCTCTTTTTATTTGTCATTTTTATCGATATTTGGTACATAAATTGTTTTACGATTAATAGTTGCAATAGGAGCAGTATAACTGCCTTTAGGTGTTTTCTCAACTTCACTACTTATTGGTGCGAGTTTAGCATCAGCTAAGTCGATAAAATGTAAAGCATAAGCTTCCATCATTACAGGTTCTTTAGGTGAACCATATTCAAGTTCACCATGATGAGAAGCTAGCATATGACTTAAAGTTTTATATTCTTCTGTACTAGTAACATTTTGAATTGATGCTTCAATGGCTAGCATTTGTAAGCCAATAATAATATGTCCTAAAAGGTTACCATCATCTGTATAAAGAGGTAGTTTAGGGCCTGATAATTCTTTGGTTTTGCCAATATCATGTAATACTATTCCCGCATACAATAAATCGCTATTCATGCCAGGATATACCTCTAAATAACGATCAGCCATTTGTAACATTGAATAGGTATGATATGCCAAACCACCAAAATAATTA
>CANQWZ010000016.1 GCA_947627685.1 uncultured Bacilli bacterium
TTCCAGGTGTAAAAGAAGCTAAAGCTTTAAGTAATTTACTTAAAAAACATAAAATTTTTAAATATTTTGATATTGTCAATGTAGCAGGTGTTGGTGATGAAGAAATTGATACATCTGATGCTTTAAAAGCAGTAAAATCTGCTATTACAAATGATCCTGATTCAACTTATACTATCACTTTATCATGTGGAAGACTTACAACAGGAGTATCAATTCCCGAATGGACGGCTGTCTTAATGTTATCAGGTACATATTCAACTTCTGCAGGTCAATATTTACAAACGATTTTTAGAGTTCAAACACCAGCTAATATAAATGGTAAAATGAAAGAAAATTGTTATGTCTTTGATTTTGCACCTGACAGAACATTAAAAATGGTAGCTGAATCTGTTCAACTTTCAGCAATAGCAGGGAAAGTACAATTATCTGCTGAAATTCAACTTGGTAAATTTTTAAACTTTTGTCCTGTAATATCAGTTGATGAAACAGGCATGAAGGCATTTGAAGTTAAATCTCTAATACAAGAATTGAAGAAAGCCTATGCCGAAAGAGTAGCTAACAAAGGTTTTGATGATGATAGACTTTATAATGAGGAACTTTACAAACTTAATGAAATTGAACTAAAAGAATTCGAAAATCTTAAAAAAATTGTAGGTTCGCAATCATCACAACCAAAAACAGGTGAGATTGATATTAATAATACTGGTTTAACCGATGAACAAAGGGAAAAACTTGAAAAAATTCAAAAAAAGCCTGTAAGAGAAAGAACACCTAAAGAATTAGAAGATTTAGAAAAATTAGCTGAAAAGAAAAAAAATAGGCAAAGCGCTATTTCAATATTAAGAGCTATTTCTATTCGAATCCCTTTATTAATCTATGGTATAGATAAAGATATAGATTATGATATTACAATTGATACATTTACTGATTCTGATCTTATAGATGATAATTCATGGAATGAATTTATGCCTAATGGTGTAACTAAAGAACTATTTAAAAAATTTTCTAAATATTATGAAAAAGATGTATTTATCGCTGCAGGGCGTAGAATAAGAGCAACTGCAAAACGAGCTGATGAATTAGAACCAACTGAAAGAGTAAAGAAAATTGCTTCATTATTTGCTACTTTTAGAAATCCTGATAAAGAAACAGTCTTAACACCTTGGAATGTTGTAAATATGCATATGAGTGATACAATAGGTGGATATGACTTCTTTGATGAAAAACATAATATAAAAGTGCCATTAGATAAACCTAGATTTGTAGATCAAAAAGATGTAACAAAAAACATATTTAATAAAAATTCTAAAATACTTGAAATAAATTCCAAAACAGGACTTTATCCATTATATGTAGCATATTCATTATATCGCACATATTGTAAAGATTTTAATGAAGATGATCTTACTTTTGAGAAAAAGCAAGAAATATGGGATAAGGTATGTAGAGAAAATGTTTTTGTTATATGTAAAACGCCAATGGCTAAACAAATAACAAGAAGAACATTATTAGGTTATAGAAATGGTAAATTAAATATGCATGCATTTAACGATTTAATAATGCAATTAAAAGATAAACAAGATAAATTTATTGATAAAGTAAAAAGTAAATCATTTTGGAATGTAGGAGGAAAAGGAGAAATGAAATTTAATGCAGTTGTTGGAAATCCACCATATCAAGAAAATATAAGTGCTACAAATGATAATTCATCTTTATCTAAACAATTGTTTCCATATTTTGTAATGTGTTCTATAAAGTTAAAGTCAACTTATGTTTCATTAATAACACCCTCAAGATGGTTTACTGCAGATGCTCAAGATAAATCATTTCTTAAGTTGCGTGAATTTATAAAAAATAATAATCATATTCTAAAAATATTCCATTATTCTAATAATAAAATATTGTTTCCAAATGTGGAAATAGCAGGAGGAGTGAACTATTTTTTATATGATGAAAATTATAATGGTGATGTAATTTTCAGTGAAAATTATGAAAACCAACAATTAATTATGAGTCGCCCATTATTTGAAGAAGGATTAGAATTTATAATTTCACAAAATCAAGCAATAGATATTTTAAAGAAAGTCAAAAATGCAAAAAATTTTATTGGATTATCAACTATAGCAACAGGAAGAAATGCATTTGGTATAGTAGGCAAAGAGAGTGAATTAGTAAAAATATCTCAAAATAATCCATTTGAAAATAGTGTAAAAATTTTTTGTGCTCATGAAATAATCAAATATGTTGATTCATCAAAAATTACAAAAGGATTAAAGTTATTAAATTCATATAAAGTATTTACATCTAAAGCAAATGGTGGTGCAGGGTTACTTGGTGATAAAAAACCAGTTTCAATAATTGGAAAATCATATATCGGCTTACCAAATGATGCGTGTACTGATTCTCTTATCGCAATAGGATGTTTTGATAATTGTGATGAAGCAAAAAATTTAAAGAAATATATGGGAACAAAATTTTTAAGATATTTAGCAGGAATTTTAAAAACATCACAAAATCTTTATCAAGGAATTTATCAATTTGTTCCTATTCAAAATTTTACTAATAATTCTGATATTTTATGGAATGCATCTATATCAGAAATAGATCAACAACTTTATAAAAAATATGAATTTTCTAATGAACAAATAGAACTTATTGAACAAAATATTAAACCTATGGAGTAATAAACATTATGATAGGAAAAATATTTTTTGAAAAGAAATGGAAATTGATATGTTTTGATGAAAAGAAAAAAACATTAATTTTTTTAAACTCTGGTGTAACTTCTGAATCTGATATATTAAAAACTAGATTTATATCATTGACATCAAATCAACTCATACCAGTATATATGGAAAACGGATTGTTCTATTTATTTGATATAGGAAATGCGCAACAAACTTATGATTGTTTATATGAAATTGAGGAAGAAAAATATATTAATGTTAATTTTTTCAAACAACCTACAGGTATGTTTGAAAAATTATCGAATTCAAATTCATTTAAAAAGGTTACTTTTATTAATGGAGTTTTAAAAAGTATAATAGGTCAACGAGGATTCGAAGATTTATCTTTTAATATTAATTTTAGTGAAATAAACGCAGATATAAAATTTTTTGTTGATGAGAAAAAAGATAATATTTCTTATAAAATAAATAATGGTCCAACAATGTTAACTAATTTATCAAATGTTATACATCAATATAAATTAGAAATTATTTTTAAGCAAGATATTGATATTAATAAATTAAATAAAATAATTGATTGTATTTATAAATTTTTAAGTTTTTTAAGTTTTACTACTACGCCATACATAGAAACAATACAAGTAGAAAATTCTATATGTACTTGGGACTATATTTATGAAAAAATTAATTATGATGAAAATTTTAGCTTTAGATTTGTGTATGCAAAAAATTTTAAAAATAAAATCAAAACATTATTAGAATATATTGTTAATTCAAACAATAAATTAAGTTATTTAAATACTCTAAATTCATTAAATAATTTAACAATACAAAGAATTTGGGAATTATCAAATTCCATTGAATCGATCGTAGACAATTATGACGATTCAAAAATAAGTTCAACTGCAGATGAATGTAGGTATAATAGTGATTTTATTAAGGAATTTATAAAATTGGTAAAAAAATATCAAAATGAAGGGAAAATAAAAAAAGATGATGCACAGCTAAACTGTATAGTTAGTTGCCTGAAAGTAACAACTTTTAAAAGAAAAATTAATCTATTATTTTTAACATATAATGATTTTGCAGAAAAATATGGAAGCATTCCTAATATTTCATCTAAAGAGATAGAAGATTATAGCTCGAGAATTAGTGAACTTCGTAATACAATCCATGGTGGATATACTGAAATAACAGAAAAAGATATATATATTTGTGACAAAATTATATTTTCATTATATTTATATATTTTGAATAAATGTGGATTTTCTTTAGTTGAACAATTTAATTTTTTGTCAAATGCATTTTAAAAATTATATATGAGGTATAAAAATGAAATTAGAACTAGAAGATAGATGTATAAAATTCAGTTTTGAAGCCAATATGTTAGATTATGCATTTATATGTTTAAATACTAGAGGTTTTGATAATTTTCATGATTTGAAATATTGGATAATATCATTTGTAAGTTTTATAGAATTATATTTTAAATATAAAATACAGTTAAAAGATAAGAAAAAAATTTGGGAAAATCCTGAAAAATTTGATAATATAAAACATAATAATGCTGATTTTGTAAGTATTAATTTTGCAGAAGCTTTAAAGTTAGATAAGTTAAATAAAGTATTAACAGATGATGAATATAAATTAATTAATATGTTTAATCAAATAAGAAACAAATTCATACATTATTCACTTAATTCTGATGATTATATGAATAGCGGTGTTCCTACTGTTATTAAATATAATGATATTGTTACTTGCTATGAAATATTGAAAAGATGTATTATGGATGTTTATGTAACTATAGATAAATATATTAAATTATATTTTGAGAATGAATATAATTTAAATTATGATAAAATTAAAAATTATACTTGTCCATATAAATAGATATATTATTTAGCCTAATTTTGTATGAATAATCGAATCAAAAATATCAATATATTGAAAAAATTAAAAAATAAGCATACTGTTAATAATAAAAATCAAAAAAATAAGTTAATTTTTATACCTAATTCTTTTGTTAAAACTGATGAGTATATTGCAGATATAATTATGTCAGCTAAAAATAAATCTTCAACAATACAACATCATTGTTTGATGGCTTTCAGAGCATTAAATGTTATATGAAAGACTAAAAATTAAAAAAATTTAATTTAAATTAATCTAAAAATTGTTGTAAGTGTTGTAAAATTGAAAATCAAAGATAAGGAGGTATAAAAATGAATTTAGGTATTAAAGACGAAATATTAGAGTTTAAAAAAACAACAGATGAGTTAAATGAGGCAATGGTGTCTATTTGTGCTATGTTAAATAAACATGGAAAAGGAACCATTTATTTTGGTGTACATCCTAATGGTGAAGTAGTAGGGCAAGAAATTAGCGAATCAACATTAAGGGATGTATCAAGAAAAATTTATGAATCAATTACCCCTTCAATTATTCCTCAAATATCTAAAAAAATGTTTGATGATAAAGCGGTAATAGAAGTCATTTTTTTGGTAACGAAAAACCATATTCTTGTAAAGGAGTCTATTACATCAGAACAGCTGATGAGGATAGAGTTCTTCCACCTAATGAATTAAGGCACTTATTTGAATATAATAAAGGAGAAAGTTGGGACAAAGAAATTACAGATTATACTATTAAAGATATTGATTTAAATTCTTTTAAAAAGTTTTATAATAAAGCTGTAGCATGTAATCGTTTAAAAGATACAAATAGTAGTCCAGATGAGGTATTAAAGCGTTTAGGACTTATTGTTAATGATCACCTAACAAATGCGGCAGTATATCTATTTTCTTCTTTAAATCCGATTACATTAAAAATGGCAGTTTTTGCGACCGATGAGAAAATGACTTTTTTAGATATTAATCGTGTCAAAGGAAATATTATTGACTTGATTGATATTGCTTCAAACTATGTCAAAGAAAAAATACTTTGGAAAGCTGATATTGTGGGAATGTCTAGAATAGAAATCCCCGAAATTCCCATAAAATCACTTAGAGAAATTATTTGTAATAGTTTTGCCCATGCTAGATATAATACTTTTACAGAACATGAAATTGATATACATCCCAATAAAATTGTAATATATAATCCTGGAGCATTTCCAATTGGTTATAATCCTGAAGATTTTGTAAATCAAAATTTACAATCTATGGTGCGCAATCCATTAATTCTAGATACTTTATATTTATCTGAAGATGTAGAAACTTATAGTAGTGGGCTTAAAAAAGTATATTCTGAGTGTAAAGAAAAAGCAATAAAAATTGGATATATTAAATATCAAGATGGTTTTGCTTTCATTTTTAATCGCCAAAATGGCATAAATCATCTTACAAATAAAACATTAACCGAAAATGAAAAGAAGATGCTATCTTTGCTTAAACAAAACCCAAAAACCCCAATTAATGAATTGAGTAAAAAAACAGGAAAATCTTCAAGAACTATTCAAAGAACACTAAATAATTTAAAAACAAAAGGTTATATTGAACGAATTGGTGGGACAAAAGGTTATTGGAACATTACTGTTTAATAATAAAATATAGTCATAGAAAACTTTAAAATGGCAAAGTTTTAAGGGTATTTATTCTATGACTTTTTATATTTTTTAAATTTGTCGAAATTTTGATAATATATATACATTATATTTGACAATTATTGTAATAATACGTATAATAATATAGTGTTTAGAAATATTAAACAAAAAGTTTATTTTAATAAAACCGGTGGTGATATAATGACAATAGGTAATAAAATAAAAAGCCTAAGAATTCTTTGCCAATTAACCCAAGAAGAACTAGCCGATCGCTGTGAACTTACTAAGGGCTATATTTCACAATTAGAAAACGATTTAACTAGTCCATCTATTAGTACTCTTACTGATATTTTATCGGCACTTGGTACTAATTTGCATGAGTTTTTCACTGAAGAAGAAAATCCACAAATTGTTTTTAGTAAAAATGATTATTTCGAAAAGGATTTAGATAAAGTTAAAATAACATGGCTTGTGCCTAATGCGCAAAAAAATGAAATGGAACCCATTCTTTGTGAGCTTCTACCAGGAGCAGAATCTACTCTTGATATGCCTCATGAAGGGCAAGAATTTGGGTATGTTTTAGAAGGTGCAGTAACAATTATTTATGGTAATAATAAATATATTTGTAACAAGGGGGAAACTTTTTATTTTACAACTGATAAGAACCACTATATATATAACCATAGCAAGAAATTAGCTAAAATTATTTGGGTAAGCAGCCCACCTAACTTTTAATCAAGGAGATCAATATGGCAAAAGAAAAATTAATTGAACTTAGAAATATTGTAAAATCATATGATGGCGAAGTAGTAGTAGATCATATGAATCTATATGTTCGTGAAAATGAATTTATTACCTTAGTTGGTCCTTCAGGCTGTGGTAAAACAACAACGCTTAGAATGATTGGTGGTTTTGAAAAACCTGATGAAGGTGAAATTATTATGAATGGTAAAGTAGTAAATGATTTACCACCTCATAAAAGACCTATTAATACTGTTTTCCAGCGTTATGCGTTATTTCCCCATTTAAATGTTTATGGGAATGTAGCTTTTGGCTTAAATAATCGTAGTTATCAAGAATTAGTTGATTTTTATACAAGTGAGGTTATTACCGAAAAAATAAAAGTTTTATATCCTAATTTCAATACTACTAAAGAGCCTTCAAGAAGACAAATCAGAAAAGCAATTAATGCTTTAATTGATGATAGTGTTAGAAATGCTTTAAAAATGGTTAATTTGGAGGGTTTTGAAAAACGTAAAGTGGATTCCATGTCAGGTGGTCAAATGCAACGTATTGCTATTGCAAGAGCCATTATTAATAGACCTAAAATTTTATTACTAGATGAACCACTTGCGGCACTAGATTTAAAACTACGTCAAAATATGCAATATGAACTAAAAGAAATGCAAAGAAAATTAGGCATTACTTTTATCTTTGTTACTCATGATCAAGAAGAAGCTTTAACGATGAGTGATACAGTTGTTGTTATGAGCAAAGGAGTTATTCAACAAATTGGTACACCTGAAGATATTTATAATGAACCTAAAAATTCTTTTGTTGCTAACTTCGTTGGTGAAAGTAACATTATACCTGGTATTTATAAGAAAAATAAAGTTGTTTCTTTTATGGGTGAAGATTTCGAATGCGTTGATGAAAACTTTAGTGAAGGTGAAGAAGTTCAAGTTGTTATAAGACCAGAGGACTGGGATGTAGTTGAACTTAGTAAAGCTAAATTAATAGGTAGAGTAGATGCATCGGTTTTTAAAGGGGTACATTTTGAACATTGTGTTATCATCCAAGGTAAAGAATTAATTGTTCATACATATGAATATGTTAAAGTTGGTGAACAAATAGGTTTAAATGTTGATCCTTATGAAATTCATTTAATGAAAAAAGAAGATACCGACGCAGAAGAAGTATTAGAAGAAATTTTGAATTTAGAGGATGGTATTACTAAAGATGAATAAATTTAAACATTTATCGATACCATATCTTATTTGGATGATTGTCCTAGTTTTAATACCAATCTTAATCTTAATTGTTATGGCTTTTCAAGAAACACATGGTATTAAAATATTTGATGCTAAATTTACTTTTAATAATTTTCAAGTTTTGCAAAGAAAAGATATTTTACAGTCCCTTTGGTTATCGTTTCTTTATTCGGCTATTGCGACATTTTGTTGCTTATTAATTGCCTATCCTGTTGCTTATATCATTGCTAGAGCGCATTTTAAAAATCGTTTTTTAGTACTTACTTTATTAATATTACCAATGTGGTCAAATACCTTATTAAGAACCAAAGCTATTGCTAGTTTATTTATGGAAGGTAATATTATAACCTCAATGTTGGAAAAAATTGGTCTTTTCGTAAAAGGATTAAATATTTATGAAAAACCTGTGGCTGTCATAATTGGTATGGTAGCTATGTATTTGCCTTTCATGATTTTACCTATTTATACCGTTTTAGAAAAAATTGATAAATCTTTGTATGACGCAAGTGATGATCTTGGCGCAGACCGCTTTAAAACTTTTTGGAAAGTAACTTTCCCCATTTCTTTAAAAGGCGTTACAACCGGTATTATTTTAGTTTTCTTGCCTTGCGCAACCGGTTTTGGAGTAGCCGAAGGGCTTGGTGAATATCGTTTAATTGGTACATATATTCAACAACAATTTAGTAAAGATGCTACTTATGGTGTAGGTTCTTTGATTGCGATTGTCATTTTACTAGTAATAACGATTGCCTTATTTGTCGTTGCTAAAGTTGACAAAGAGGGGGAAACCTTGTTATGATTACAATTGCGATAATTATATTGTTTATTTATCTTGTCAAAAAGAAAGCAAGTTTAGTAAAAGATAAAACCATTACCAAAATAAATACTAAAGTTTGGCCTAAAATTTTTAAAATCATTTGTATAGGTATAGCTATTATATTAATATATATGCCTATTGTTGTTATTCTTTTACAATCTATTAATGGTTCTAAAAATAATGGTATCTTTACTGAGTTTTCTTTAAAATGGTATGGTGGCTTAATTTCACCAGATACCTTTTTAACAGGTAATGATATTCAAGCGGCTAATGATTTACAAAAAGCGATTGGTAATACCTTTTTAATTACTATTTTATCAACCCTTATTTCAACTATTTTAGGTATTTTATTTGCGCTTGGTATTAATGCATTACCTAAAAAACAACGCCAAAAAATGATTCTTTTAAATAATGTGCCAATTGTTAATGCGGATATCGTTACGGCTATTACCTTAATGATTGTTTTCATGATGGTTTTTTCAGTTTTTGATTGGCAACTTGGTTTTGTTAGTGTATTAATTTCCCATGTCTTTTTTAGTATTCCTTATGTAGTATTAAGTGTACTACCTAAATTATCAGAAATTGATGATAATTTATATGATGCAGCCGTTGATCTTGGTTGCAGTCCAATTAAAGCCATCTTTAAAGCAATTCTTCCTGCCATTAAATCGGGTATTATTATGGGCATGCTTTTGGCCTTTACAATGAGTATAGATGACTTTACGATTACTTTTTTCAATGGTGGTAGATTGTTACCTAATGTTTCGATGATTGTATATTTAAGAAAAGGTAAAGCTTTATCACCTAGTGTATATGCATATAATACTATTTTAACCTTTGGTATTTTATTTGTACTACTTGGTTATAATATATATATTTATATGAAAGGTAAAAAGAAAAAAACCAAAAAACAATTAGGAGGAAAATAAAATGAAAAAAATTTTATTATGTTTTGCTATTATTATAATAGGGACTTTTAGTCTTACCAGTTGTAAAAAACAAAAGCTATATTTATTAAATTGGAATGAATACTTAAATGGTAGTTTAGTTCAAAAATTTCAAAAGAAATTTAATTGTAAAATAGAAGCGATTCCTAGTGAATCAAATGAAGATATGTATACCGTTATTAATAATGGTCAGTATCCCATTGATGTTGCTATTCCTTCTGATTACATGATTGAAAAACTTTATAATGAAAATAAGTTAAATAAATTAGATTTTAGTAAAATGCCTAATTACAAAGCTGATATGTTTGATGACAATTTAACAATCCTTAGAAATTCCTATTTTGAAGATAATGAATCATATGCTATTCCTTACTTTTGGGGAACAATAGGTATTATGTATAATGCTAGAACTAGTGGTCTTGAAGACATCATTTTACAAAATGGTTGGGATGTTTTCTTTAATGAAGACTTAATAAATAAAAATGAAGTAAAAATAGGTATGTATAATAATCCACGTGATGCCATAGCGGTTGCGGAATTATACCTTGATTATAGTCTTAATACCATAAAAGAAGATGAACTTGAAAAAGTAAGAGAACTTTTAGTAAAACAAAATCAAACCTTTGATGTTAAATATGCATCAGATGATTTAAAAGCATGGGTTGCGCAAGGTGTTAATCTTGATTTTGCGATGGTTTATTCGGGTGATTTTTTTGACCAATTATATATCTTAGAAGAAGAAGGTCTTGATAACTATATTAATATCTATATACCTGAAAAAACAAATATTTATTTTGATGGAATGGTTATACCTAAAACTTCTAAAAATACCGATCTTGCGTATGAGTTCCTTAACTTTATGCTAGATACTGATAATATTGTAGAAAACGTTGAGTATGTAGGTTATTGCCCATGTACAAAGGCTGCGATTGCGGCGTTAAAAGAAGATGAATATTATAGTCAAATTATTGAAACATATGATGCTTTCTATCCTGGTAATGCCATAAACGGTGGCGAGTTATACCATGATTTAGGTGATAGCATATATGTAAAACTAGCTGATATTTATCGTTCGGGAACAATTGCTAAATAATAAAAAGCCAAAAAAACCCTTAAGTTTATTAAGCTATTTTGAAGTGAACCCCAAATGTTAGATGAAAAAAGTTTAACAAAAAGGGTTCATTTTTTAATATGTAAATAATAAGACTTTATTTTTTTAAAAACTTATGGTATAATTAATTTGTAAAAAATATAGGGAAAGAGGAGAAAAAAATGAAAAAAAGAGGATATGTTTTACTCGCTTTTGTAGCAATGATTTTAATCGTTATTAGCCTTACAAGTTGTAAAAAACACAAACATAACTTTGTAGATGCAACTTGTACTAATGCTAAAACCTGCCTAGAATGTGGAAAAACAGAGGGCACTGCTTTAGGTCATGATTGGGAAGATGCAACTATTGATCACCCTAAAAGATGTACTAGATGTGGTACTACTGAAGGAGTTGATTTAATTGTTGCAACCTTTAATTTACCAACAACGACATCTGGTAAAGTTGATTTACCAAAAGAGGTAAATGGCAATCCAATCACGTGGAAATCACTTGATTATACGGTTATGCTTGATGATGGTGTAGTAGTAGCTAGTGAAAATACACAAGATGCTGTACTTGAAGCAAGTCTTGTTGTTGATGGTATAGCTTATAAAAAAGAATGTCATATTGAAGTTGAACCAATAGAAGTTGATAAAAATGTATATCAAACAGCTTATAAATATTATTCTAGTAAAATTAACCCTGAAGTTTCTAAAAATATTGTTTTACTAAATAGTAATTATAACGGTTGTACAGTACAATATAAAAGTTTTACTGAAGACGTTATAACCTCAGATGGCGTTATTAGTCAAAAGGCTTATGATCAAGATGCAACACTGATGATATATGTAATCAAAGATGGTATTGCAATTAGTTACCGTGAAGATTTTAAAGTTGTCGCATACACTGTAGCTCAAAGAACCCAAATTGCATCAAGTAGAATAGCTGAAATTATTGATCAATTCGTAAATGGTGAGACTTCTACATTACCACTACATTTTGATGATTTAGATGTTGATGTTATTTATAATTCTAATATACCAGAATTTTTAGTTTTAGATGATGTTGTTCTTACCCCACTTGTTAAAACAACAGTAAGATTAAGCGTTGCCTTAAGGTGTGAGACGCAAAATGAAACTTCAGTTAAAGAACATGATTTCATTTTAGAAAATATTGGTGGCACCATGACTGAGGAAGAATATATTTCGCATCTTGTTAAATATATTACTAAAGTAGAATTAAAGGGTTCAATTAATTATTTAAAATTAAATACTCATAATGAGTTAGAATTAGATTATCAAGTTAGAACGAATTCCTTTGGTGTTTTAAACTTAGCACAGTCTAGTGGACCTGTTGTAAATACCCAATATTTAATTGATACAACTAGAACAGATTTTGTTAATCAATTCTTTACTGATAGAGCTAAAAGCCTACCATCACAAGCCTTTTTAGATAACCGTTTGTATGAAGGTTATCAAATGCCAAATGAACAAAACATTCTTTGGATTGTTGTTCACGAAACCGCAATGACTGATCCAAGTCATACAGCCGCCGCTTTAGCAAGAATTCAAAATAATAGTGCTTTTAACAATCCTGGTGCGCGAGCAGCTTCATGGAACTATCAAGTAGATGCTTATAGCATTTATCAAAGTTTTGGCGATGATGTTATTTGTTGGCATGCTGGAGATGGTACATCTGTTGGTACTGGTAATGCTAATGGTATTGGTATTGAAATGTGTGTTAACCAATTTGGTGATAATCGTGCAACTGGTGGCAACTATGAAGGAACGATTACTAACAACGCTAAACTTGTTGCTTCACTAATGTTAAAATATAATTTAACTTTAGAAAACGTTCAACGCCACTATGATTTTTCTGGTAAAGAATGCCCAAGTTATATGATTAGAACCAATCGTTGGCAAGAGTTTTTAGCAATGGTTCAAAAAGAATATTTAATTCAAAAATATTTAAATGGTGCTAATATTGAATGGCAATTAAAAACAGGTGCTTATCAAACAACTGAAGAAGTATTAGCGCGTTATTTTGCGACTGGCGCCAATGGTCTATATTATAATTTACCAGTTGACACGCAAGTAAATATCGATCTTAAGGTAGTTGTTACTAAAGATGGTAAAGTATATCAAGCATCATCAGTTGTTAGATTATTCCCTGATGAGGCAGTAGATAAATAAATGAACAAGTATTTAAAATTTAGCAAGGAAGTAACAGAGGCCTTAAAGAATAATTTACCACTTGTTGCTTTAGAATCAACCATCATTTCACATGGTATGCCTTATCCTGAAAATTTAAATACCGCCCTAATGTGTGAAGAAATTATTAGAAAAAATGGTGCAGTTCCGGCTACAATTGCGATTATTGATGGCATGATGTGTGTGGGTCTTGAAAAAGATGAGCTTATTTATCTTGCTAAAGAAAAAGATCAAGTAATCAAAACCTCAAGACGTGATATCCCATATATAGTAGCTGCTAAGTTAAATGGCGCAACCACTGTTAGTGCGACCATGTATATTGCAAGCCTTGCGAAAATAAAGGTTTTCGCAACCGGTGGAATAGGTGGTGTTCACATGGGAGCATCCGAAACTTTTGATATTTCTTGCGACCTTGAAGAACTTTCTAAAACAAATGTTGCGGTAGTGTGTGCTGGAGCTAAAGCTATTTTAGATTTACCTAAAACCCTTGAATATTTAGAAACTAAAGGCGTTTTAGTTCTTGGTTATAAAACAAAAAAGTTACCAGCCTTTTATACCAAAAGTAGTTCTTTAGAAGTAGATTATCAAGTAGACTCGCCTAAAGATATTGCTAACATCATGCATACCAAATGGGATTTAGGTTTAGAAGGCGGCATTTTGATTACTAATCCGATTCCTGATGAATATTCGCTTGATGAAAAGAAGATGAAAAAAATCATCGATAATGCTATAACTAAGGCCAAAGAAAATAACATTAAAGGTAAAGAAATAACCCCTTTCTTGTTATCAGAAATTAAAGATTTAACTAAAGGAGAAAGCTTAAAAGCCAATATCGAGTTAGTTTATAATAATTGTAAATTAGCAACTTTGGTTGCCAAAGCCTATTATAGCAACGATGAAATTTAAAACCTTTTTAGCTATATATAAAAATCTTATTATCTTAGTATGGTGGATAGTTATTTTAATAATTTTTAAAGTAACCACTAACTTTGAATTTTCGCATGGTAATTCTTTAATCTTTGTCTTTTTAATGTTTGCCTTGCCCCTTACTTTATATATCTTTGGTCTTGTATATAAAAAGAAACTTTTAAAAGCTAAAGCCTTAAAAAAGGGCCCTTACATCGATAAAATCAAAAACGATTATAAAAACAAAATACTCCAAAAAGAATTTTCAAATAATATTAAAAATTTAGCTTTTGCTATAGAACAAATAAATGATGAAGTTGTGCTAGATAACCCCCATCTTTTAATTGTTTTTCAAAAAGAAAGAGCATCCCTTCATCTTAAGGAAACAAAAATTTATTATTATTACTACTATAGCCTAAAAGTTAAAGAATATTGTAAATATGATAAAAAATTACTTCAATATAATTCAACCATTTATTTATATCATTTAATCATTGAAAAGCTTAACACGCTAATCGAACATCCTCTAAATTATATTGAAAACAAAAAAAACTTTTGGTTAGTAGATAGTATAACCAGTGAAGTTTTATATACTAATGCCAAAGGCCCTTTTAAGAAAAAACGTTCTAATCAAGTTAAAGAAATAAACTTACTGACTGATAATTAAAAAAATAAAATGAACCTAAATTGTTAGATGATAAAAGTTTAGCATTTTTAGGTTCTTTTTTTTTGCGTTTTAGTTGCTAAAAAAATATCTTTGTAATAAAATAATAATATAACCCCCCAAAGGTAGGGGAGGGGGTAGGAGGATATATGATTCGCAAAAAATTTAGTGTTGAAGGCATGACTTGTTCTAGTTGTAGTGCCCATGTTGAACATGATGTAAAAAAATTAGAGGGCATTTATAAAGTTGAAGTTAGTCTTATGACTAATACGATGATTGTAGAATATGATGAAAAAATAACCGATGAAAAGCAAATTATTAAAGCGGTAGCAGAAGGAGGTTATAAAGCATCCCTTTATGAAAAAAACCGCTTCATTAATCAAAAAAACAAACAAAATGAAAAACGTAAATTTAGAAAGTTAATCGCTTCTATTATTTTAATGGTTATTTTGATGTATTTTTCAATGAGTGATATGTTAGGTATTTCTTTTATTGATAGCAATAAATACCCATATCTTAGCGCAATCATTCAGTTAATTATTTTAATTCCCATCATCGTCTTAAACTTTAATTATTTTATAAATGGTTTTAAAAGACTTTTTAAATTTTCACCTAATATGGATTCACTAATTGCGATTGGATCAACTGCTAGTTTATTATATGGCATATTTGCTTTAGTAATGTTAATTGTAGGCAGTATCAAGCAAAATGATGCCCTTATTCATAATTATCACATGAAGTTATATTTTGAATCAGCCGGAATGATTTTAACTTTAGTATCACTTGGTAAATATTTTGAAAATCGTTCTAAACGTAAAACAACGCAAGCTATTTCTAAATTATTGGATTTAACGCCCAAAACGGCCCTTATTTTAAAAGATGGCAAAGAATTAGAAATAAGTGTAGATGATATAAAAGTTGATGATATCGTTTTAGTAAAACCAGGTACTAATATTCCTATTGATGGAATTGTTATTGAAGGCATAACTAGTGTTGATGAGGCCGCTTTAACGGGTGAGGCAATACCCATCTTAAAAGAAGTAGGAAGCACGGTTCAAAGTGGTACTATTAATTTAAACGGCATTATTAAAATCAAAGCCACTTGTGAAAGTAATGATACAACTTTACAAAAAATAATTGACTTAGTAGATGTAGCTAGTAATTCTAAAGCCCCTATTGCGAAAATGGCTGATAAAATTAGTTTATATTTTGTACCCATAGTAATAGGTATTTCGATAGCTAGTTTTATCGTTTGGATGATTGTCAAAAAAGATTTTGAATTTAGTTTATCAATTGCCATCTCTGTTTTAGTTATATCATGCCCTTGTGCTTTAGGACTTGCTACACCGGTTGCTATAATGGTTGGTACTTATAAAGGGGTTAATTATGGCATTTTAATTAAATCAGGAGAAAGCCTCGAAACCCTTCATAAAGTAAATACCATTGTTCTTGATAAAACCGGTACTATTACATATGGAAAACCAAACGTCTCAGATATTATTAGTTATCAAATGCCAGAAGAAGAATTGTTAAAAATAGCTTATTCGTTAGAAAAAAATTCTGAACATCCATTAAGCTACAGTATTACCAAAAAAGCCGAAGAAATGAAGCTATCAAGTTATGAAGTGCAAAATTTTGAAAATATTTTAGGTAAGGGTATCAAAGGTATTATTAAACAAACATTATATTTTTGTGGCAATGTTAATTTACTTAATTTACCATATGATGAAAAGACTTATTTAAAACTTGTAAAAGAAGGTAAAACCGTTATTTTTGTATTTAATAATGAAGAAGTTTTGGGTATGATTGCGTTAAAAGATGAAGTAAAAGAAAGCAGTATTAAAGCTATTAAAATGTTTAAAAAATTAGGAATTAAAACGATTATGCTAACGGGTGATAATGAACAAGTTGCATCTATTATTGGTAAAGAATGTGCCATTGATCAAGTAATTGCTTCTGTTATGCCTGAAGGTAAAGCCATGGTGGTAGATGAAATTAAAAAAAGTGGTAAAACGGTTGCCATGGTTGGTGATGGTATTAATGATTCAGTTGCTTTAACAATGGCTGATGTTGGCATTGCGATGGGTCAAGGAACCGATATTGCCATTGAATCAGCAGGCGTTGTATTAATGAGAGATGATTTAACTACCGTTGCAACAGCAATTAGCCTTAGTAAAAAGGTTATCAGTAATATTAAAATGAACTTATTTTGGGCCTTTTTTTACAATAGCTTATTTATCCCACTGGCAGCTGGGGTCTTATATCCATTCTTTGGTATTACCTTAAGTCCGATGATTTGTGCTCTTGCTATGAGTTTAAGTTCTGTTTGTGTTGTCTTAAATGCTTTAAGAATCAATAATTTTAAGAAGGAGGAAATATAATGAAAAAAGTCGTAAAAATTAACGGTATGCAATGTGAAAATTGTGCTAAACGCGTAAAAGAAGCCTTAGAAAGTAAGGAAGGTATTAAAAAAGTTAAAGTTGATTTAACTAAAAATGAGGCTGTTATTAGTGGCCAAATAGATGATAATCTAATTAAAAACACAATCAGTAATATCGGATACGAAGTAGTTGAAATTACTGATAAAAAAGGATTATTTTAATGCGCGCAAGTAAAGAAAAAATAGTTAATTTATTAAATACAGCCAAAGGACAAATCAGTGGCATTTTAAAAATGATTGATGAAGATAAATATTGCATAGATATATCTAATCAACTTTTATCCTTAATGGCCATTATCAAAAAAGCAAATCAAGAAATTATTGAAGCTCATTTAGAAGGATGTGTAAAAGAAGCCTTACTTAATGAAGATAGTAGTAAAGAAAAATTACAAGAAATTATGCAAACTATTTATAAAATGACAAAATGACAAAATGACTAGCAAAATGCTAGTCATTTATTAATATATAGAAACTATAATCAGGTAATTCTAGGACATCTTTTAAAAACATTTGATCATTACAGTTATAACAATAAAAATGGTTATTTTTAATAGCAGAAGGTAGGCTTATTTTTACATAATCTTTATCTTGATTAATAATAATATAAAGCTTACTAAACTTAATTATCGCATTATAATCATTTAATAAAATTGGTGTAATATCATCATCTATAATATAACTTTGTAAACCATCAAAAAAAGATAAATAGCCATCTTTTTTAGCCTTTAAATTTTTAAATAAATGATACTTATATATCCATAAAAGGACAATACCATTCATTAATTCATCTGTTACTATTAAATTTTCAAGTTCATCTGATAAAGCTTTGGGTTCTAAAGATAGGGCTTTAATTTGATTAATATATTCTATAATAGTTATTTTGCCACTGCTTAAGGCCTCTAATATACTTTGTAACATTCTTTTACCTCACCTAGCTTTAATTGTATCTTAAATCACAAAAAAAAGCAAGCCTTTCTACTTTAAAAAAAATGTAAATTATTATATAATAACAATAAATAAAAAAGGAAAAGAGGGATCAAGGAAATGGATTTAAAATGCAAAGATGGATGGTTAGAAGTCATTTGTGGTTGTATGTTCGCTGGTAAAACCGAAGAACTGATTAGAAGAATTAATCGTATCAAATATGCTAAAAAAGATGTTATCGTTTTTAAGCCCGTTATTGATGATAGGTATGATAAACGACAAGTTGTATCACATTCTAATCAAAGAGTAGATTCAATCCCGATTAAAGATGCAAGTGAAGTTTTTAATTATTTAAATAAACTTCCCTACGCAGTAGCCTTTGATGAAGCCCAATTTTTTGGCTTTGAACTAATTGATGTCATAGAACGCCTTGCGAATAGTGGAGTTAGAGTTATCGCGGCCGGTCTTGATTTAGACTTTAGAGGCGAACCTTTTGGCATTATGCCTACTTTAATGGCTAAAGCTGAATATGTTACTAAATTACAAGGCATATGTATGGTTTGTGGTGCACCTGCTACTCGTACCCAAAGAATTATTGATGGCCATCCTGCTGATTATGATGATCCTACCATTTTAGTTAGTGCACGAGAAAAATATGAATCACGCTGTAGACACTGCCATCAGGTCCCTCATAAAAACTATGACAAATAAAACTGATGAATATTATATGCAAGAAGCCTTAAAAGAAGCTAGAAAAGCCTTTTTAAAAGATGAAGTTCCTATTGGTTGTGTAATTGTTTATAATGATAAAATTATCGCAAGGGCTTATAATAAAAGGCAAAAAACTAGTAATGTTTTAGGGCATGCGGAAACAATAGCCATTAAGAAAGCTTCTAAAAAGTTAAATAGTTGGATTTTAGAGGGGTCAACTATATATATAACTTTAGAACCATGCTTAATGTGTGCAGGTGCCATTTTACAAGCACGTATCAAAAACGTCGTTTTTGCAACCTTTGAGCCTAAATTTGGAGCATTAGGTAGTATTATTAATGTTTTTAGTAATGAATATAAATTTAACCATCAAATTAAAGTTACGAGTGGTATTTGTAAAGATGAATCTAGTGCTTTATTAAAAAGTTATTTTCAAACTAAAAGGCTTAAAAAGATTGACAAAAACATTTAAAAAAGGTATAATTATATTGTAATCTCAACTTAGATACCTTCATCCAAGGTTCCATGGTGAACCAGGTCAGGTCTTGATCGAAGCAGCCTTAAGCTT
>CANQWZ010000017.1 GCA_947627685.1 uncultured Bacilli bacterium
CATAAAAGATTTTAATAAATCAATATTTTGTAAAATTCAAAAGATAACTATTTTGAATATATCATAAGATAATCAGATTTTTTCATAAAAATTTGCAAAATCTATTGTCTTTTTTTACTAAATATGATATAATATTCCTAGAAAGAAAGAGGTAAAGCTATGAAAGGTGATAAACGTACAAGTCCTAACAAGATTTACGATGTTGCAGGAGCAGCTGGGGTTTCACTTGCTACAGTGTCTAGAGTATTAAATCATCCTGAAAAAGTAAAACCTGCAACAAGAGAAAAAATTGAAAAAATTATTAAGGAGCTAGGTTATAAACCTAATTTAAATGCCAAAGGTTTAGCAAGTTCTAAATCAACAACCGTAGCAATTGTTGTGCCTGAACTTACGCGAAGTTCAATTGCAGGCATGGTTGATGGCATTGCTGCGACAGCCAAAAGACGTGGCTATTTATTACGTCTATTTGTTAATAACACAAGTAATGATGAAGATGCGGTAGCTAATGAACGCGAATTATGGCGTACAGTAATATCTTCAGGTGTAGATGGTATTCTATACATAAATGATGAAATTGATGATGACTATTTGGAAATTATTAAAGATTCAAGTGTTAGTGTCGTATTAACCAATAGTGTTTGTAGTGATGCAGAAATACCATCAGTTGCAATTGATTACAAAAAAGCTGCTTATGAAATGACTAAAGAAATGATTAGTCGTGGCAATAAAAAAATTTGGATTATTTCAACTGTTAAAAAGTATGCTGTTAATGATTTAAAAGTTAAAGGCTATGAAGAAGCAATGGAAGAAGCCGGTTTAGAAGCTCGTGTTATTAATGTTTCGGGCAAAACTTATCTTAACGAAAAGGCTTATCATGAGATTCTTTTAGAAGATCATCCTGATGTTGCAATAGTTGTTAGAGATTCCATGGCTGTATCATTTATTAATGTAGCTAGAGAATTACAAATTTCTATTCCTGATGAAATGCAAGTAATAGGATTCCAAAATACTAAATATGCGGAATTATCAAGACCAACGCTTACTTGTATTAATACACCAATTTATGAAATTGGTGAGGCCGCAATGGATCTTTTAACCGATCTAATGCATGAGGCTGAATATGAAGATGAATATTATTATTTAGATCAACCTAAAGAAGAACCTCGAGAAGAAATAAAAATTAATAAGAATGTAGATTATAGCATTGTTTGGCGACAATCTACCAAATAGTAGATTTTTTAAAGGTAAAATTTAGAGACTAGACTGGCTGGTGAAAAGTTTAGCAAATAAAAAATCGAATTATATCGGATATCAATTTATTGATTATATTTTCCAAAGTGCAAAATTTACGAAATGAATTTTGAATTAAGGTGGTACCGCGGAACCAAGTTTCGTCCTTAAACTAATAAGGACGATTTTTTTTAATATTTAATGAAGGAGTATACAAAAATGAATTTATTTGAAGAATTAAAGTGGCGTGGATTAGTTCACAACATTACCGATGAAAAATTAGTCGAAAAATTAAATAATGGCGGATTAACTTTTTATTTAGGTACTGACCCTACTGGTGACAGTTTACATGTTGGTCATTTATTAGTTTTCATTTTAGCTAAACGTTTAGAAAAATATGGTCATCATCCCATCTTTTTAATTGGTGGAGCAACAGGATCAATTGGTGATCCTAAACCTACAGCGGAAAGAAAACTTTTAACAAGAGAACAAATAGATCATAATGCTAGTTGCTTGCATAAGCAAGTTGAAAATTTATTTAAATGTAAACTTGTTAACAATTATGATTGGACTTATAATATTGATATTTTAACTTTCCTAAGAAAATATGGTAAATTCTTTAATGTTAATTATATGATTAATAAAGATACTGTCAAATCACGCCTTGATAGTGGTATTTCTTATACAGAATTCTCATATCAAATTTTGCAAGCTTTAGATTTCGAACATCTATATGATTCTGAAGGGTGCAGTTTACAAATTGGTGGTCAAGACCAATGGGGAAATATTACATCAGGCCTTGAATTAATTCGTAAAATCCATGGAGCTCAGGCTGAAGCATATGGTTTAACTGTTCCACTATTTACTAAAAGTGATGGTACTAAATTTGGTAAAACCGAAGGTGGTGCTATTTGGTTAGATCCTAAAAAAACCACACCTTATGCTTTTTACCAATTTTGGATTAATACCCCAGATAGTGATGTAATGAAAGAATTAAAACAATTTACTTTCTTATCAAAGGACGAAATAGCACAAATTGAAGAATCATTTAATAAAGAACCCCATTTAAGACTTGCTCAAAAAACCCTTGCGAAAGAAATGACCATTATGATTCATGGTCAAAAAGCATATGAACAAGCCATAAAACTTAGTGAAGCTTTATTTAGTGGTAAAATTGCAAACTTATCAAAGACCGAAATTGAAACAATCTTTGGTGAATTACCAAAAGTACTTTTAGAAGGTGATGAAATGCTAATTGATAGTTTGGTTAAACTTGGTGCTGCTTCTTCTAAAAGAGAAGCTCGTGACTTCATTAGTGGTGGGGGAGTATTAGTTAATGGAATCCAAGAAAAAGATTTAAATTTTGTAATTACTAAAGCTAAAGCCATTGATGAAACATACACTGTTATTAGACGGGGCAAGAAAAATTATTATTTAATCGAACATAAATAGTTAGGTAAATAATATGGAAACTATCGATTTTGTTGAAAAAATCATTCAAGAAGCAATAAATAGTGGCGCTTTTCCTAGTGCTAATTATGCCATTGTTACTAAAGAACGCCTTTATTTAAATAGCTTAGGTAATAAATGTATATATGAAAAAACCGAACCTAATTGCTTAAATACTTTATATGATCTTGCTTCACTATCTAAAGTGATTGTTACTACGACTTGTCTTTTTAAGTTACTTGAAAAAGGCATGCTTAGACTTTTTGCTCCTGTTAGCAATTATTTACCTCGCTTTAAACACGAAAACGTTACTGTTTGGCATTTAATGACTCATACATCAGGTTTACCTGCTGGTCTTAGTGGCCTTTTAGAACTTAATAGTGCTACCGAAATTTATAATAAAATTTATGATTTACCTTTATTATTTGAACCTGGCTTGCAAATTTGTTATTCGGATATAGGTTATGTTTTACTTGGGCAAATTATTGAAAGTATCACAAAATGCAAACTTGATGATTTTGCAAAAGAGGTACTTTTTGACCCACTTGAAATGTTTGATACAACTTATAATCCTAAAGACATCAACAAATCTGCCGCAACCGAATTAAGAGATAATAAAATTAAAAAGGGGTTAACAAGAGGTGTTGTCCATGATGAAATGGCTTATTTACTAGGTGGAGTAGCAGGTCATGCGGGGGTATTTGCTTCCATTTTCGATATGGCAAAATTTGCCCAAATGATTTTAAATGATGGAAAATATCATGATAAAGAAATATTATCTAAAGCAAGTATTGATTTAATGTATAAGCCATGTGTTAAAATGCATAAACCAGCTGAAATAGATGGTACGATTAGAAGCTTAGGTTGGCTTGTTGGTGGTAATGGTGGTATTAAAGGTGATTTTGCTAGTGCTAATACCATTTATCATACCGGCTTTACCGGTACTGCTATTTGGATTGATAGAACAAACGAAATAGCTTTTTGTATCCTAACTAACCGTGTCCATCCTTCACGTAATACGCATTTACATCTTGATGCCTTTGCCAGAGTTGCTAATTATATAATGGCAAATCGTTCCAAGTTTTAATGTAGGAAAAAATTGTTTATTAATAAAAAATAGTTTTAAAGTAAAAAGTAACTTACAAATAGATGTTAAGTTACTTTTTATTATTCAATAGTCTTGTAAAAAAACTTAAAATCAAGTATAATTAGATTGGTGATTAAAAATGAAAATTTATGATACACATAGTGACATTATGTATAACTTATATAAACGAACTAAAGAGGGTGAAAAAGATGTTTTTGCCCGCTATCACTTAAATGACTTAAAAGAAGGTAATATCGTTGGTGGAATATGGGTAGTTTATAGTGATAGTGATTTTGATATTCATGAAGCTTATGATATAGCCTTTGATGCTTTTAAAAAATATCAAAGCACTTTTGATGTTGTATATGGTTTAGAAGGCTTAAGAAATGTGCGTGATGTAGAAGATTTAGATTTACTTTATCAAAAAGGCATTCGCCATGCTAGCCTAACTTGGAACGAAGAAAACCATTTTGCAACCGGTGTAGCAGGACAAAGTGATCACGGCCTAAAAGATGCAGGTAAAAAAATTATTCAATATATGAATGATAAAAAAATGATTATTGATGTTTCACACCTAAATATTAAAAGTTTTTATGATGTTTTAGAAGAATCTCCTAAAATTTTATTTGCTAGTCATTCTAATGCTTATACTATTAGTAATCATCGTCGCAACTTAAATGATGATCAACTAAAAGCCCTAAAAGAAGCAAATGGCTATGTTGGAGTTAATTCGGCTCGTAACTTTGTTTCTAAAGATAAAAACAAACAAAATATTGATGGCTTAATTGATCAAATAATTTACTTAGCTGATCATATTGGTATTGATCATGTAATGTTTGGCCTTGACATGATGCATTTTTTAAGTGATTATGATAATGCTAATTTAGATGATTTAACATGCCATGCGGATGCCAAAAACATTGCTCCATGTCTTATTAAAAGAGGCTTTAGTGAAAACGAATTAGCAATGTTAGGTTCAAAAAATTTCTTAAAAGCCATAGAAAAGGTAGAAAGGTAATACTATGAAAAAATTTTTATATAGTATATTTATAATAGGTTTAATGTTTGTAAATGGTTTTACTGTTTTTGCTGCGAGTACGGCTAATAGCACCTGGTATGCGCAAAAAAACTTTCCTGATTATGTACAAGTTGATACGGAACTTAGAGCTGTTTGGGTTGCAACCGTCAGTAATATTGATATTGCTAAACAAACAGGCACAAGTGAAAGTGATATTAAAGCATGGCAAGATCAATATTTAGCCATTCTTGATAAAGCCGAGGCTTATCATCTTAATGCTATCGTTTTTCAAATAAGACCTTGTAATGATGCTTTTTATCCATCTAAATATAACCCTTGGAGCCAATTTTTATATTTATATGGTAAAGATCCTGGTTGGGATCCTCTTGCTTGGATGATTGAGGTTACACATGAAAGAGGAATGGAATATCATGCATGGCTAAATCCTTATAGGGCATCTGTTGATACAAATATCTCTATTGCTAGTAATAGCGCTATTCTTAAATATGATAATGATGCTTTACAAGCTGAAAAACAAGCAAAATTTAACAATCTAAAAGCATCTTGTGATACTAATATTGATAATCCGGCTTTTGCGACGGGTGAAGAATTAGAACACAATGTTGTTCTTGGTACGGAAGGTAAATATGTTCTTAACCCTGCTAGTAGTAATACTATTGAACATCTTGTTAAAACAATCGAAGAAATTGTTGAAAATTATGAGATAGATGGTATTCATTTTGATGATTATTTTTATCCTGATGATCGTTCATATGTCGCATCAAGTGGTAGTAACGCTGAACTAATTGGCACAACTTTTTCAACTGAACCGCTTGTTGATTATCAAGACTATCAAGCTTATTTAAAAAGTGGTGGCTCATTAGATATTTATGATTGGCGTCGCGATAATGTTAATAAATTAATTGAAACCTTAAGTACCTTAATAAGAAATTTAAATAAAACTAAATCAAGACCTTGTGCCTTTGGTATTAGTCCTTGCTCAAGATGGGCACCAACTATTGAAGCATGTCCTGCTGCCCCAAATAGAGGAACAGAAGGAGGTATGGCGGGAAGTTGTTATGATTATTATTCTTATGCCGATCTATATGCGGATACTAAAAAATGGGTTGAAGAAGAATGGATAGATTACATTTTACCTCAAACATATATGCGACTTACCTCTACTTATACTTCGGTAATGGAGTGGTGGAGTGATGTGGTAAAACCTACTTCGGTAAAACTTTATTCGGGACTGGCTTTATATTTGTTTGATACATGGAAAAGTAGTGATGAAATAGCATATGATGTAATGTATAACCAAGGTAAAGATAACCAAACAACAGGATATGTCTTGTATAATTATTCTAGCATGGATAAAACATATACGCAACTTTCTTTAAATCATGTCCTTGAAACTTGTTGGCAAACCAATGCTTTAACACCGGTATATGAGGCATATGATTATCAACATGATGTTACATCACTTGCAAAAGTATCCAAGATAGAACAAATATCAGAAGAAAAAATGTGTTTAACATATGATACTATTAAAGACGCCAAAGCTTATGCTCTTTATCAATTTACAAAAGACGAAACTAACATTTTACCACTAGCAAAAAATTTAGCCCAAATGAATATAGGCAGTAAAAATAGTACTTTTAATATTGATGATTATAATCCTGATAATATTTATTATCTTGCAACCATTAGTTATGATAATACTATTTATTTAGCAAGTGATCCCATCGATTTTACTAAAGCGGTTAGAAATAATCTTCCTCAAATTGAACTAGCTTCATATATGAGCGATGAGGTTTTAGTAGAAAAGACATTAGTAGTAAAATTTAAAATAACCGATGCTGATAATGATAACTTATCTTATAAAGTTTATTTATTATATCGTGAAAGATTATTAGAAATTAGTGATACTACTTTCTTAGATGATATTTTAGAAGTAAGATGGGAAGCTTTTGCCATTGAAGAAAGTGATTTACAACTGGTTATTAAAGCAAGTGATGGTAAAGAAGAGGCAACCTTTACTACCCCTAAATTTGCAGTAGTAACAACTTGCCATCATAATTTCCAAGATGCCACTTGCACACAACCTAAAATATGTATCAAATGTGGGTTTGAAGAAGGTGCTCCGTTAGGTCATATATGGCAAGAGGCTGATAAGACGCATCCTAAAACTTGTAAAGTTTGTGGTCTTACTGAAGGTGAACCCCTTCAAGGCTGTTCAAAATGTCAAAAAAATAATGTGATAACACTAATATTATTAATTAGTACTTTCACAAGTAGTTTATACATATTAAGAAAAAGAGGAAAATAAAAATGAAACTAAAAAAATACCAAAAAGATGAAACTGTTAAATATTGGGATACCAAAGAAGAAATTGATATTCCTAGTTATCAATTTAAAGCAAATGATGTAAGAGGTGTTTGGGTATCTAATGTAGCCAACATTGATACACCTATTTGTGAAGATGTTGCAAGTTATAAAGATTACTTATGTAAAATGATTGCTAATATAGCAAGTTACAATTTAAATACGATGATTTTTCAAGTAAGACCTTGTAATGATGCCTATTATCCATCTGCTCTTAATCCTTGGTCTAAATTTATCACCGGTAAAGAAGGTCAAAATCCAGGCTTTGATGTATTAGATTTCGTCATTCAAGAAGCTAAAAAATATAACATTAAAGTTCATGCTTGGATGAATCCTTATCGTGTAGGTCAAGGGGCTTTATTTCCAACTGACGCAAAAGTTAGTGAAGAAGAAATTGAAAAAGCCAAAAGAGCTTATCTTGAGACCCTTGATGAACAAAATTTTGGACGCCTTCATCCTGAACATACTTTAGTAGATGGTGCTAATAAAATCATTTTATGCCCATCACATAAAGAAGTAATTGACTTTGTAACTAAATCCATTATGGAAGTAGCATGTAAATATGATGTTGAAGCTGTACATATTGATGACTACTTTTATCCATATGGTAAAATACCATTTGTAAGAGAAGAACAAGATTATTTAAAAACACGTTTAAATGAAAATGAAGCTTTTGATGATTGGCGTAGAAGAAATGTTGATATGATGATTGAAAGCGTTCATAATGAATTGAAAAAATTGTTTAGTAAAACTGGCAAGAAAGTTTTATTTGGTATCAGCCCTTTTGCGATATATCGCACCCATAAATCAATTAGAGAAGATGGTTGGGAAAAAGGATCATACCATTCAGCCGGCGCACTCCAATGTTATTCAGAATTATATTCTGATGTATACAAATGGATGAAAGAAGGATGGATTGATTACGTAGTACCTCAAATATATTTCCCTTTCGAAAGAGCAGATGTTACATATCATGATTTAACTAAGTGGTGGAATAATTTAGCTAAAGAAACAAATACAACATTATATATTGGTCAAGCCCTATATCAAATGGGTTCAAATGAAGTATGGCAAAATCCTGAAGAAATTAACAATCAATTAAAATTTAATTGTCAATTTGATCATATTTCTGGTACTATCTTTTTCACATATCGAGATTTAGTAAAAGGCCAAAATCCAATTAAAGATCAAGCTCTTGATGGTTTGAAAAAACTTTGGCATGGTACAAACTAATATATAAGAAGTAAAAAAATGATTTATAAAGCTAAAAGGAAAGGAGTCTCTAATATAAACGTATATAATAAAAAAGAAAATCCAATACGAAGTTCTGCAGCGGAATATCTTACATATGTTGCCTCAATAGGAGAAGAAACGCAAAACATAGAGGTAAGATATGAAGACGAAAATATTTGGTTGACACAAAAAATGTTAGGCTTACTTTTTAATGTTGAAGCTCATACGATCAATTATCATATAAAAAAAATATTTATGGATAATGAATTAAGTGAAAATTCAGTTACTCGAAATTTTCGAATAACTGCTAGTGATGGTAAAACATATGATACAAAACATTATAGTCTTCAAATGATTATTGCGGTGGGCTTTAAAGTTAATTCCGAAAGAGCTGTTCAATTTCGTAAATGGGTAAATCAAATTGCATCTGAATACACAATCAAAGGTTGGGTTATGGATGATGATAGATTAATCAAGGGAACATATTTAACTGATAAGTATTTTGAGGAGCAATTAGAACGTGTTCGTGAAATACGTATTTCTGAAAGATTGTTTTATCAAAAAATTACAGATTTATATGCAACAGCTATTGATTATGATAAAGATGCCCTTGCAACAAGAAGATTTTATGCAACTGTTCAAAACAAAATGCATTATGCAATTCATGGGCATACTATAGCTGAGTTAATTGTAGAACGAGCAAACTCGCAAAAAGAACATATGGGACTTACTACTTGGAAAGATAGTCCAGATGGAAAGATTCAAAAATCTGATGTAATTATTGCAAAAAATTATTTAACTGAATTTGAACTTAAACAGCTTAATAGAATGGTTAATGCGTATTTGGATTTTGCTGAAAACATGGCTCAAAGAAAAATTCCACTTACAATGGAAGATTGGGAGGGGCGCCTTAATTCATTTATTGAAATGTTTGAATATGGTCTTTTAAAAGATGCTGGGAAAGTTTCTAATGAAATTGCAAAACTTCATGCAGAAACAGAGTTTGAAAAATACAGAGTAATACAAGATAAATTGTTTGTGTCCGATTTTGATAAGTATATGCTAGAACTAGAAGAGCATATTAAAAAAAATAAAAATACTAAGAAGTAAAAAAATTTTTTGTAAAAATTAATAGTCAATAAATTTAGATCTCTTAAAAATTAGGTAAAAAATTTTTATCTAATTTTTTATTTTTTTAAAAAACAAGGTGGTAGTTTATCAAGGAAACTTTTTTCATAAAAATATTAAGTCTATCACTTGAATAAAAACGTTTTCTTTGGTATAATAAATTGAATAATATGGCTTAGTGTAATTATTAGCCAAAACCTTAAAAGAAGGAGGAAAAAAAGATGCTTTACAAAGTTAAAAAACTAATTTATCATACTGATGAATTTATTAGTAAACAAATTAGTAAAATTAATTGTAGTGATGAAAACTTAAATTTTTTAGCTTGTGACATGATTCCTCTTTCTTCAAATAATGATGGCCTTATCTTAAATATTATTTTTGATCCTAAAATAAAAAATATTGAAGGTTATCAAATATTAACAACGCCTAAAGAAGTTACCATTTTGGCTCAAAAGCCATGTGGGGCATTCTATGGTATTAACACTTTAGTGGCCATGCTTGATGAAAACACTAATAAATGTTTTGAAATAGAAGATTTTCCTGATTTGGCTATTAGAGGAGTTATGCTTGATATTAGTAGAAGTAAAGTGCCTTCTTTAGAAACTTTAAAAGCTTTAATTAAAATGTTTGCTAAACTACGTTATAATCATTTACAGTTATATGTGGAAGGTTTTGCTTTTGAATACCAAAGCTTCAAAAAATATTTAACAAAAAACAACTATATTAGTTTAGATGACTATCTAGAAGTTCAAGCTTTTGTAAAAAAATACTATATCGATTTTGTGCCTAACCAAAATGGATTAGGTCATATGAGTGAATGGCTTAGTCAAGAAGAATTTAAAAACCTAGCTGAGTGTGCTGATGGTATTTATCTTTGGGGATGTAATAGAGCCCCATCGACCCTTAATCCTCTTGATGAAAGATCAATAGCTCTTGTTAAAAAAATGTATAGTGATATGCTAAAATATACGACATCTAAATATTTCAATATGAATCTTGATGAACCATACGAGCTAGGGCTTGGTAAGAGTAAAGATAGTAATCTTACAAAAGAACAATTATATATTGATTATTTTCTAAAACTTTATGAAGAAGTAAAAAATATCAAAAAACACCCATGCTTTGGGGTGATGTATTAATAAATCATCCTGATAAGATTGATGAGTTACCTAAAGATGCCATTTTCATAGATTGGGGCTATAATAAAGATTATCCCTTTATGGAACATGCTAAAATGCTTGATAGTAAAAAAACTAATTACTTGCTTGCACCAGGAACATCTAGTTGGTCAACTATTACTAGTAGAATCTTAGATATGCAAGAGACCATCATTAATAGTGCTAATGCTTCTAAAAAATATCATGGCCTTGGCATTTTAGTTACTGATTGGGGTGATATTGGCCATTTACAATATTTACCAGTAAGTTATCTTGGTTTTATATTAGGTGGCTTAGTAGCTTGGTCAGATAGTTCATTAAATGATGCTATTTGCTATTTAAAGAAGATGTTAAATGATGATGCATTAGTTGAGGCTATTTTAGAACTTGGTAAATATCATCTTTTAGAAGGTGAATATCGTAGCTATGGTAGTAGATTGTTTAACACCATTTTATGGGCAGAACATGCTATGAGACAAGATAATCCTACTACTTTTTATCAAGAAAAAATGATGGCTAATTTAATTGATGAAAAACATCTAGCCTTATTAAAAATATCCTTTATTAAAGCAGAAAGCCTTCTTGCTTTAGCAAAAGATACCTTAGAAAAAGAAGAAATGTTGAATAGTTTATTTTTATTAAAAACTTTAGCATCTCTAAATGCTAAATTTAGCTTATTAAAGATACAAACAGTAGATTTTAATAAAGAAATTCAAGAACTTAAACAATATGCAAAAGTTCATAAAACCTTATGGGAAAAGCGTAACAATCCATATGGTTATGAAGAAAGTGTAAAACGTATAAAATGGCTAATTGAAATTCTATTAAAGTTAACAAGAAAGGAGCAAATCCAATGAAAGCCAAAAAAATATTTTTCAGTTTTATAATTGTTAGTGCCTTTGTATTAAGCATAGGTTTTCTTACATCTTGTAAAAAAGATGATGAATATATGATTTACAATCCCGATAATATAGCTGATGTAAAAAATGAATACCAAATTTACAAAGAATCTAAACCGCTTGTCATGCCTGAAGGGGTTGACATTACTATTGATGGTACAAGTTATGATAAAGATGCCTCAACTATCGTTGATGGTAAAGTAACTGCTGCTACTGAAATTGATCTATCAAGAGATTCTTTAAATCCTGCTAAAGGTAAAACTAATTTAACCAAATTAATTGAATGCTTTATCGATATTGATGATAAAGGATATAGTGATGATGAATACACTTATATCTATGAAAAAATCTTTTTCGCCAAAACAACTGTTAAAATTAGTAACGCGGAAAGAAAAGAATCTTTAGATGATATTGCTAGCAATTGCAAAAATTTAATTAACAACCATAAAGGTAGTCTTGATAAGATTATAAGAAATGAAAGTACTGGTCAATTGACTTGGAAAGTTAATGTTCCTGAGGCTGGTTTTTACAATCTTTATTTAGATTATTTTACGGTTACCGGTTATAGTTCTTCCATTGAAAGAAAACTCTTTATCAATGGTGAAATTCCTTTTGAAGGTGCTGACAGTTTTAGCTTTTCACGTATTTGGCAAGATGCTTCAGCCTCATTCGATGAAAATGGTGATTTTAAAACAGATACTAATGGCAATGATATGAAACCTCAACAAGTAGAAGTTTTCACTTTTAAAGAAAGTTACTTTAAAGATGATATGGGTTATGTTACAGAACCATATATGTTCTATTTTGAACAAGGGGAAAACGAAATTACTTTAGTTTCAATTAAAGAACCAATGATTATTGATCAAATACATTTGTTATCAGTTCAAAAAACACCAACTTATGAAGAATATTTAAATGAATTAAAGGCTAAATATGGTAATCCTAGTTTAACAGGTCAAACAACTGGTGCAATGCAAGCTGAAAAAGCAACCTTTAAATCATCACCAACACTTTATCCTCAAACTGACCGTTCATCATCTAACACTAAACCTTTTAGTTTAAGAGTTACTAAGAAAAACTATATTGGTGGTGATCAGTGGAAAGTTTTAGGTGACTGGATTAGTTGGAATTTCAGTGTTCCTGAGGATGGCTATTATAATATTTCAATGCGAGCAAGACAAAACTTGGTTAGAGGTATGTATACGAGTAGAATTGCTTATATTAGTGAAGAAGGCGGCACTAATCAAGTTTTATTTGATGAATTAAATGACGTACAATTCCATTTTTCTAGTGATTGGCAAAATATCACTTTAGGTAATGGTAAAGAAGATTTCTTATTCTATTTTGAAAAAGATAAAACTTATACCTTTACGCTTGAAGTAACCCTTGGCGCATATGCCCCATTAATAGAAGAAGTGCAAACTGTTATTGATGGTTTAAGTAAAGAATATCGTACTATTGTTTCATATACTAGTACTTCTCCTGATAAAAACCGTGACTATCAAATAACTGAAAGATTCCCAAGTTTAATTGATGAACTTAAAGCATATCATGATCGTTTAGTTACCGTTTCTAAAAATATTGCTGAAATATCAGGTGGTAAATCAGATAAAACTGGTGTAATTGATACTATGACACGTCAATTAAAAGAGTTTATTGAAAAACCGCGGATTATTACCCAAAAGTTATCTTCTTTTAGTAATAACATTTCGTCCCTTGGTACTTTACTTACTGAACTTAGAGAATTACCACTATCAATCGATTATTTAGAAGTACACACTGAAGATGTAGAGCTTCCTAAAGCTAATGAAGGTTTCTTCAAAAAATTATGGAATGATGTTTGTTCATTTGTTTTCTCTTTCTTAATTGACTATTCATCAATTGGTGAAACAGTTGAAGCCGAAGGTGAACAAAGTGATTCAATCGAAGTATGGATGACCCTTGGCCGTGACCAAGCTAATGTTGTAAGAAGCTTAATTGATACGACCTTTACTAAACAAACAGGTATCAAAGTTGATTTGAAATTAACTGGTGCCGATGTATTGTTAAAATCAACGCTTGCGGGAATTGGTCCTGATGTTGCGTTAAATGTTGATTCAACTTTACCAGTTAACTATGCACTACGTAATGCTGTATATGATTTAACTAATTTTGATGATTTCTGGGATTCTGTTTACGCAATGCCAGATGGTGCTACAACTTGGGATAATTCTAAAGAAAACGTATATCATGCATCATCACTAAGACAATTTAGTTTTTATTCAATTACTAATGCCGATATTGCGGCCGCAAACAGTGGTGATCAAGATGCTCTTGCTAAAGTAAATGCTTATTATGCTATTGATGAGTTTGCTGAAAGCCGTGGTGTAACAAGAGAAAAATTATTTGATAGTTCTCGCTTTACTAAAGAAGAATTACAACAACATATCAAAGGCATTTATGCTCTTCCTGAAAAACAGATTTTCATGGTTATGTTCGTTCGTGATGATATTTTTGAAGAAAATGGTTGGAATGATTTAATCCCAGAAACTTGGGAAGATGTTATTGATTTAGTAGCTGAACTTCAAGTTCAACAACTTCAATTCTATCTACCAGTAAATGATGCTGGTGCTAATGCTTTAAACCCTGTATATGTATCAATGCTATATCAAAATGGTGGTTCTTTATATGCTAATGATAATAAAGAAACCGGTCTTGTAAGTGATGCAGCGATGCGTTCATTTGAGTATTGGACAGAATTTTATACCTTATATTCTTTCCCTAAATCAGCTTCATTTATCAACCGTTTCCGTTCAGGTGAAATGCCAATAGGTATTGCTTATTATGAAACTTATAACACATTATCGGTATTTGCACCAGAATTAAAAGGTAAATGGTCTTTCCATTTAATCCCTGGTACAGTTGTTGGCTATAATGCAGATGGCAGTGAAATTATTGACCATACCTCTACAGCTAGTGGTACTGGTGCTGTTATCATGAAACAACCAAATAGACTTTCCGAAAAAGAAAAACAAGCTAAATACAATTCTTCTTGGGAATTCTTAAAATGGTGGACCGGTGCTGAAACACAAGCCCAATTTGGTCGTGAAATGGAAGGTATCTTAGGTTCGGCTGCTCGTCAAGCTACAGCGAATGTTAAAGCATTCCAAGCCCTTGCTTGGCCACAATCCGATCTTGAAAAATTAATGCAACAATGGAGTATGGTTCATGAAATGCCACAAGTTGCCGGAAGTTATATTATAGGTCGTGAAGTCGAAAATGCTTTCCGTGAAGTAATTAATAATTATTATAATGCTCGTGAAACTTTAATGGAATATTGTGGAAATATTAACGATGAAATCAATCGTAAACGTAAAGAATTTGATTTACCAACTATTGAAGAATAAGAAAGGAGTTAAATTATGTTTGGAAAAATTGCTGTAGCAATAATGTTAATTATCACCGTTGTAGTGCTAGTTTATCTTCTTATCTTAGTGCTTACAGGTGGTAAAAAAGAAAAATTGAACTTTAAGCGTCGTTATAATGAAAAAAGACAAAAAGAAATTGAAAGAGGCATTATAAGTCGTGAAGATCGTCGTAAAGAAAAAGCGGAACTTAAAGCGGCTTTAAAAGAAAAAAGAGCTGAGCAAAAAAAAGCCGATCGTGAATACGATGAGCAAGTAAGAGAAAATATCAGAGCTTATAAAGAAGAAGTTCGCGTTAGCAAAGAAAAGTTAGAAATTGCTAAACAAGAATATCTAGAAGCTAAAGAAAAATTTGACGCTTGGGCAAGTGCTAATCCTCAATTAGTTGTTAAAGAGGAAGATAGTCAAGCTGAACAATTAGTATCAAATGTGGAGGATTAAGAAGATGAAAAATAATAAAGTTTATCAAAATTCTTACCTTGCCAAAAGCCAAAGAAAAGGAGATTCTTTTTATGGGAACTAAAAATAAAAAATACATCATTAATAATGATCCTAATGAGAATCAAATTAAAATTAAATTAAATAAGCGCGTTAATTGGGCAAAAAGAAAAAAAGTTTTAGATCAAGATAATAGTCAAACAATTCCTGATGCTAGCGATAATACAAGTAGTATAGTAACAGAAAAAAATCCGATTCAAATCGAATATGAAGAAAAAGAGAAAGCTTATCTAGAGGCTTTAAAAGAAAATGAAAAAGCCAATGTTAAGTTACATATCGAAAAAGAACGTGGTTCTTTAATTAGAAAAATTGATCGCTGGAGCAAACGTGGAAGTAGACTTCGTCGGGAAATCTTTGTCAAAAGACAATATTATTATCTTGTTGCTCCATACACCATTTTGTTCTTTATCTTTACCGTTGTACCGGTTCTTATGAGTCTAGTGTTAAGCTTTACTTATTTTAACCTTTTAGAGTTCCCTACTTTCATCGGTTGGGAAAACTATCGTTCGCTTTTCGTTGATGATAAAGTATTTATGATTGCGCTAAAGAATACCGCCATTTTGGCTGTTATTACGGGTCCAGTAAGTTATATTATGGCTTTCGTCTTCGCATGGCTAATCAATGAATTAAGACCACTTTTAAGAAGTATTATGACCCTTATTTTCTATGCACCATCGATATCTGGTAACGTTTATCTTGTATGGAAATTAATCTTTAGTAGTGATAACTATGGATATGCCAATTCGATATTGATGGAGATGAATATTATTCAAGAGCCGATAACGTGGTTGCAAGATGCTAATTATATTATTTGGATTTTAATAATTGTTCAACTTTGGATGTCACTAGGCGTAAGTTTCTTATCATTTATTGCGGGCTTACAAAGTGTTAATAAAGAATTATATGAAGCTGGTGCCATTGATGGTATTAGAAGTAGATGGCAAGAATTGTGGTACATTACTTTACCACAAATGAAATCACAACTTATGTTTGGTGCCGTAATGCAAATTACTTCTAGTCTTGCAATCGCTGAAGTTTCGATTAATATTGCGGGCTTCCCATCCGTCGAATATGCCGGTCATACCATTATTACCCACCTGATGGACTATGGTAATACAAGGATGGAAATGGGTTATGCATCCGCGATTGCGACAATCTTATTTTTGATAATGATTTTAGCTAACTTGTTAGTTAGAAAAATTTTAAGAAGGGTAGGTTCATAAAATGGCTGAAGACAAAATTTTAGTTGATGATGATCAAATAGCTGGTGTTGAACTATCAAAAGAAGAAAAGAAAAGATTAAAAAGACAAGCTAAAAAACTAAAAAAATTTGGCATCAGAGATGAGTCCAAAATGGGCAAGATGGAACTATTCTTCTATAAAATGGAAAAACGTAGAAGAATTAAACGCAAAAAAAGAGTTAGTAGAAGCCTTGCTGGAGATATTTCTTTATTTATTCTTTTGTGTTTATTTGGGGCATTTAGTGCTTATCCACTTGTTTATTCATTTTGTGCCGCATTTAAACCACTTGCGGAAATATTCATTTACCCACCAAAACTATTTTTCCAAAATCCAACCCTTGATAATTTTAAAGATTTATCAATGTTGTTAGAAGAATCTTGGGTTCCTTTTTCAAGATACTTCTTTAATACAATTTGGATTACTTTTGCTGGTACGGTTGGCCATGTTATTATTGCATCAATGGCTGCATATCCACTTGCAAAACATAAATTTCCAGGCTCAACAATTATCTTTTCAATGGTAGTATATTCATTAATGTTTGCTGCTCAGGTTACAGCAACCCCAAGATATATTATCTTTAGTTTAGCTGGTTTAATTGATACGCAATTTGCAATAATTGTTCCGGCTTTTGCTTATTCACTTGGTTTATATTTGATGAAACAATTTATGAATGATATTCCAACTGAACTTATTGAATCGGCCAAAATTGATGGTGCTAATGAGTTCCAAATTTATTGGCGTATTGTAATGCCACTAGTAAAACCTGCTTGGCTTACTTTAATTATTCTTTTGTTCCAACAACTTTGGAATAATGATGGTGGCTCATTCATTTATAGTGAGCAATTAAAACCATTATCATATTCACTTCATCAAATTGTTGCGGGTGGTGTCGCAAGAACAGGTACAGCCTCTGCCGTTATGTTAATTATGATGATTGTCCCTATCTCAGTATTTATTCTTTCACAAAGTCAAATTATTGAGACTATGGCTCATTCAGGTATGAAATAGGAGGCAATATGAATAAAAGAAATAAAATAACAATTAAAATCTTAATTATCTTATTCTTAACGCTATTTATAACATTACCTAGTATCATTAAAGTTAATGCCTCTAGTTATGGTTATGACTTTTGGAATAATGTTATTCCATCGGCTGAAGGTTTATCTTACAAAGAAACTTATTTTAGTGATGATATTAAAGATTTAAATGGTGCCACTTTACAAGGTAGTGATGCCATAAACTTTGAATATTTAACCGACTTAGCTACTTATGGCAACTATATTTATATCTTAGATTCAAAAGAATTAACCGATACAGTTGTTCAAACAGCTGGCGTAAGAGATGGCTATTACTGGCCTGAACTTGTTGGTAAAGGTATTAGTACTATTTATGTTTTAAATCAAGAATTCCAAAAAGTTGAAGCTATTAATGAATTTTTAATAACTGATGAAGTTAAGAAAAAAATGCAAGATTACTATGGCTTTTATTATGAACCATATCAACTTACTAGTTCTAATTTAAGTACATCAGATTTTAGATATTTTTATAAAGATGAAAAAGAAGAGTATAATTATACACTTAATGCTAATGAATTAGAAATTTTAGTTAGTGAATTTATTTACGCTACTTATACTTACAATACTGAAACACAAAGTGGTTATTATACTTATAATGATAATTTATTAGAAATAACAATTAATAACGAAAAAGTTCCATCTTCAATGTGGAAGTGGGAATGCACACCTACTATTAATGGTGATAGCGTAGAATATAATTATAAAATCGTTTTAGATGAAAGCTTAAAACATAGTGAAGATGTAAGTGTAAATGTTACTATCTCTACGCCAAATAAACGTTCCAAAGCGCCTTATTTTGCTTATTCAAAAGATTCAAGTAAAGCTGCTATTCGTTTAGATAATGCTAAAGGTATAACCGTTACTGAAAAATACATGTATATCGCTGATACAAACAACGCTCGTATTGTTAGATATGATTTAGAAAATCGCATTGTCGATGGTGTATATTTAACACCAGAAGATAATATGTTTTATCAAGTTTCAAGTGGCTTAGATTATGCTACAGGTACACAAGGTG
>CANQWZ010000018.1 GCA_947627685.1 uncultured Bacilli bacterium
GGTAGCTCAGTTGGTAGAGCAATGGACTGAAAATCCATGTGTCGCCGGTTCAATCCCGGCCCAAGCCACCATTTAGAAGAAGAAAGAACTTGCTTTTAGCAGGTTCTTTTTGTTAGAAAATTTTTTTGTTTTTTATCAAAAATCTTTTATTTTATATTAAAAGATGCTATAATGAATGAAATAGCAAAAAAGCTAAATTATCATCAAAAAAAGGAGACAAAGCAATATGAACGCAAAACCTATTGTTAAATGGGCTGGTGGTAAAAGACAACTAATCAATGAACTATTATCATATATGCCAAAAGAATATAATGCCTATTTTGAACCTTTTGTTGGTGGTGGAGCTTTACTTTTTACTTTAATGCCTGATGTTGCGACTATTAATGATGTAAATGAAGAATTACTAGCAGTATATGAATGTCTTGCTTCAGAAGAAAATTACCAATTAATGTTGAAAGATTTAGATGAACACGAAAAACAACACAGTGAAGAACATTATTATGAGGTAAGAGAAATAGATCGCACTTTAGATTTTAGTAAACTACCTATTTGGAAACGAGCAGCTAGAACAATTTACTTAAATAAAAGTTGTTTTAATGGTTTATATCGTGTAAACAAAGAAGGTTATTTTAATGTACCATTTGGTAAAAAAAACTAAAGTTCAAACCTATGATAAAGAAAATATGGATAAATTACATGATTACTTTATGGAAGAAAATATTACAATTTTAGCAGGTGATTTTGTAAAAGCTGTTGAAAAAGCAAAAGCAGGTGATTTTGTGTATTTTGATCCACCATATGATTCTTTAGATAATAAAGATTCTTTTACTTCTTATACTAAATTTAGTTTTTCTAAAGAAGATCAAAAAAGACTAGCCGAACTATTTAAAGCTTTATCTGACAAAGGTGTTTATGTTATGTTAAGCAATCATAATACAAAATATATTAATGATTTATATAAAGATTTTAACATCAAGGTAGTAAATGCTAAAAGAATGATAAATGCGGACGCAACTAAAAGAGGTAATGTTGAGGAAGTAATTATTACAAATTATTAGGTGAAAATATGAATATACCAAAAGCTAATATTTATTATCAAGATGATACTTTTATGCTATTAAAGGGTGATAGTTTTAAACTTTTAAAAAAGATAACACCTAAATCAATTGATATGATTTTTGCGGATCCACCATATTTTTTATCAAACGGTGGTCCAACCATTTCTTGCGGTAAAATAGTATCAGTAGATAAAGGTAGTTGGGATAAAAAAGAAAATTATGATGATATCTATAAATTTACTAAAACTTGGATTAAAGAGGCATATAGATTATTAAAACCAAATAGCAGTATTTGGATTGGTGCTACTCATCATAATCTTTTTGATATCAAAAAAGCCTTAGATGAAGTGGGATTTAAAATTATAAATATTATTATATGGAAAAAAGTAGATCCACCACCCCTAATTTATAAAAATAAATTTCGCTTCTCATATGAATTTATTATTTGGGCCGATAAAGGTAATGGTCATTTTTTTGATTATTTAGCAATGTATCAAATAAATAATAGTGAACTAGAAGATGTGTGGATAATTCCTGCAGTAACAAAAAACGAAAAAAAATATGGTTATCATCCTACCCAAAAACCAGAAGCTTTATTAGAAAGAATTATTAAAGCATCAACCAAAGAACATGATGTAGTGCTTGATCCTTTTATGGGTAGTGGCACAACAGGCATAGTTTGTAAGAGATTAAATAGATTATTTATTGGTATTGAAAAAGATAACAAATATTTTGATATAGCAAAAAGAAGAACTTCTTAAAACCCTTATTAATAGGTCTTAAGAAGTTCTTCTTACTTTTAAATAGGGACAAGTTTTTAAACTAATGTTGCAACTACCATTATAATAACAATCCCCACATTTTTCTCTAAAAGTTTTCTTTGTTACTTTTGTAAGTTTTATTTGCATATAAAATACCTCAATTACTAGTATTTACCATTTTTAAAAATTTATGTAAAAATTTTATAAAAAATAGATAATATGGTATAATTTATTAGAGGTGAGTAATATGGCAGTTGTTGTAAACGATAAAGCATATGAATATGCAGGGGAAATGACGATTTTTGCTTTTTTACAAAAAAATGACATTTTTATTCCTAGCAATAAATCATTAACGAACGATTATATTGATGAATTTTGTTATGTTGAAATAAAAGATGAACAAAAGCTTATAAATGCTAAAACAAATATGCTTGTTGATGGTATGATAATTTATACTAATTCTAAAAAAGTATATGACTATTTATATAATTACATAAATAGTTCTACCACTAATTTTGAGGTAGAACAAATAACGCTAGATACAACTGATTACAATATTTTATTATGCGATGAAGAACTTTATGATAGTTGTATAGAAAAGTTTACTAACACTGCTTTTAATGATATCATTAATTTAAGAATTGGTAAAATGATTTATTTAGTTGAAATAGCCCATCAAATTATGTTATATCTTTCTGAAAAGTTAGAAAAAAAGATATTACCCAAAATGATTGTTAATAAATGTGAACTTATTAATTATCCTAAAAAAAACCAACTTAATTTAAAATCTGAAGCTGAAATTTTAGCTAAACTCATCAAAACATACTACAAAAAACATCTGCACATAGAACAAAATATTAATATTATTTATGTCACATCATCAAAAGATATATATTTATCTAGCCAAGTAAATCAATCTTCATTTGAAAATGATATTGATAAAACTTGCTATTATAGTAGTATGGTAATTAATGATGATATACCTTGTTTAGATCAAAAAATAACTAATAGTATATATATAAAAAAGACTTCTAATGACATTAAATGTAATTATAAAGATCTTTTTAAAATTTTAAATGCTATGGGAATTAAAGAAAAAACACTAGAAATTAGCAATTCCGATGAGGGTAAAGTTATCATATTAACATATGAAAAGGTTGTATTAAAAATACTATTTACTAGTTTCTTTCTTACTATGACAGAAATAGAGGCATTAGATTGTGATATCATTTTTATAACTTCATTTGACAATGAATATAATGGCATTGTTGATATCATGACTGACTATAATCTTAATTATATATATAAAAAGATTTTACTATACCCTTCTTCTAGTGATATCTTTAGGAGATTTTAATGAATATATCCAAAACCTTATTTAAAAATTTAACAAGATGTCCAAATGCTAGTGCTTTATATGATTTATATACTAATCGCAGTTTTAACGAAGTAAAACAAATAGATGGAAAAGATATTAGTAAAGAGCTTATTGATGATATTAACAGTTTAGATGATAATCTATTTAAAGAAGATAGCAAAATAGATGAAATATTATCTCATATGTTTGATGAAGAAACAGGCGAAGATTTATTAGAAGAAACAAATCCACAACTAGAGGCTTTTAAAGATCTTTTTACAGAGGTAGAAAGACTTGCTATAGTTTATTTAGAAAAGTTATTTAATGAAAAAATACAATCTTCAACAAATACTTTTGAACAAAAAAAGTATTCATATCGTCTAAACAACAATAATTTTTATTGTTATTTAGATGGCTATTATGAAGATGAAGAAAAAATACATGTTTTTGAAGTTAAAGCTATTACATCTAGTGCGTATGATGATTGCATGGTATCATTAAATAATAAAAAGAAAGTTCCGCTTTTTGTTAAAGATGATAATAATATTATCCATTATATGGGTAATAAGTTAATAGAAGAAGCTAAAGTAAGTATTGATAAAATTAATCAATCAAAAAAAGCATTGTTAGATAGGTATAATAAAAAGGGTAAATATATATATGATGTAGCCATTCAAAGGCATATCATTGAAGAAAGTTTAAAAAAAGCAAAAGAAAAGCCCAAAGATATTACTTATTATTTAATTGTTTTAAATGCGAGTTATCAATTTAGTGGTAAATATGACGAAGCAGGTAAACCTATTTATGATACTGATGAAAACGGGGAGGATTTATTTAAAGTATATGATGTAACTAATTTAACTTTTCTTTATCTTGATCAAATAGAAAAAGAAAGAAATACGCTATTAAATAATCTTCAACATTTAACTATCAATACTAATATAAGTGGTAGGTTTTGTGAATATAAAAAAACTACTGCTTGTAAGTTTTGTAAAATATGTTTGAAAAAGCTTTTAGTAGATGGTTCCATTTATGAATATCTTATGAGGCACTGTGCTTTTAAAGAGCCTGATGAAAAAGGAAAACTAAAAAATATTGATATATATGATTTAATTAATAAAAATATTTGTAAAATTGATGAGGCTAGACCATATATTAGTAAAATAGATAATATTACACAATATGATTGTTATGTTAAGAATCAAATATATATTGATAAAGAAAGAATGAAAAAAGGTTTAAGTCATATTACTTATCCTATTTATTATTTAGATTTTGAAAGTTATAACTGTCCACTTCCAAGGTTTTATCATGAAAGACCTTATTCACAATCTTTATTTCAATATTCACTACATATTGAAAAAGCCCCTAATACTTGTGATTTAGTAAAATCGCATCATGAGTTTTTAGCAAAAGATCATCTAGATCATCGTTTAGAATTAACTAAACAATTAATAAAAGATATTGATTTAAGTAGTGGTGGTACCGTTATAGTTTATAATAAAAGTTTTGAACAAACAAGGCTTAAAGAACTTGCTTTATTTTATCCTATGTATAAAGATGAACTTTATAAGATTCATGATCATATTTTTGATTTATTTGAAGTGTTAGCAGGTAGTAAGAATTTATATGGTGAAAATAAAGAAATACCTCATTTTACTTACTATAATAATTTACTACATGGTTCGTTTTCAATTAAAAAAGTTTTACCTGTTTTTACTGATTTGACATATAGCACTTTAGATGTTCAAAATGGCACTCAAGCTATTGTTACTTATGGTATGTTACCTTATCTTACTAAAAAAGAATATGAAGAAAAATATTTAGCCTTAAGTATATATTGTAGACAAGATACTTGGGCTATGGTTGAAATTTTAAAAGGTTTAAAAAAAATACTAGAAGCATAAACTTCTAGTTTTTTATATGAATTTAGCTATCAAGTCGTAGCAATTAGCATCTGTTATTTTCACTTTTTTAATTTTACCTATTAAAGATGCATCAAAAACATTATCATAGATATATATAGCACCATCAACATCATCAGGAGCATAAGCATAACTTCTGGCGTAGTATGCTTGTTTTACAAAATCATACTTATCAATGATGATGTCAAAATCATGATTTATTAGATGCTTGTTTTGTAAAAGAGAGATTTCTTTTTGCAACTTCATTAAAGCATTAAGCCTTTCATCCATGATGTTTTGAGGCACTTTAGGCATCATGTCAAAGCCTTTTGTATTTTCTTCATCCGAATAGGTAAAAACACCAAGCCGGTTAAACTTCATATGTTTTACAAAATCATATAACTCTTTAAAATCATCATCTGTCTCCCCCGGGAAGCCTACCATTAAAGTAGTTCTGATAATGGCGTTTTTAATGGTTTTTTTAATATGATTAATAAGTTTTATTATGAAGTCTTTATCGCCTCTTCTATTCATTGCTTTTAATATTTTATTAGATATATGTTGAAGAGGGATATCAAAGTATTTACAAACTTTATCATTGTTTTTGATTTCTTCAATTAACGAAGTAGTAATTTCATCGGGATATAGATATAAAACTCTAATTAAGCTAATGCCTTCTATTTTAGAAATAGCTCTTAAGATATCAACAAGGGTTTTGTTTTCGTTTAGATCTATGCCATATTTTGTTGTATCTTGGCCAATTAAAGTAATTTCTTTAACTCCCTTTTCAACAAGCATCTTAGCCTCAGTAATAATATCATCAAAGGCTCTACTTTTAAATGGACCTCTAATTAAAGGGATTGCGCAATAACTACAATGATTATTACAACCTTCTGATATTCTAAGATAGGCACTATGTGGTAAAGTAGTAATAACTCTATTTTGGTAATCCATTTTATATGATGATTTTTGGTTTAAAATTTTTTTAAATAAATCATCAATATTTTGATAATCTTTGATGGGGAAATAAAAATCAACTTCAGGGATACTCTTTTTTAGATCCTCCAAATAGCGTTCTACTAAACAACCCATAGCGATAACAATTTTATCTTTTTTGTTTTCACACACTTCTAAAATAGTATCGATGGCTTCTTTTTTAGCACTTTCAATAAACCCACAAGTATTAACTACAATAATTGATGCTTCTTTTAAATTGTTGGTTAATTCTAAACCATATTTTTTAGCAACCCCTAAGAATAGTTCGGTATCGATAAGATTCTTAGCACAACCTAGAGAAATCATTCCTAATTTCATTTGTTATAACCATCCTTGTATAATATATATTATATATTTATATTATATAATAAATCTTTTTCTTTTTCAAATTTAATAGGTTTTATTTTTGACCATTATAAAAAAATTTGTTATAATATATATGTATCGTTTATAAATGAAAGAAGGAATAATATGGCAAAAGAATTTATAGTGGAAACATCAGCTCGACATGTTCATTTAACCAAAGAAGATTTTGAGGCTTTATTTGGTAAAGAAGCAACATTGACTGTTAAAAAACAACTATCACAACCTGGACAATTTGCTTGTGAAGAAAGGGTTACAGTAGTTGGCCCTAAAAAAGAAATTGTTGGGGTATCAATTTTAGGCCCTTTTAGAAAGGCATCGCAAGTTGAACTTTCCGCGACTGACGCAAGAAGTATAGGTCTACCTATTTGTATTAAAGAATCTGGTGACTTAGAAAAAACACCAGGATGTACACTTGTTGGTCCATGTGGCAGTATTTTACTTAATGAAGGTGTAATTGTTGCGAAAAGACACATTCATGCAACACCTAAGGACGCTGAAGAACTTGGCGTTTCTGATAAGGATATTGTAAAAGTAGAAATTAACACTCCTGAAAGATCACTTGTTTTTGGTGATGTTGTTGTTAGAGTTAGTGATAGTTATGCTCTTGCAATGCATATTGATACAGATGAAGCAAACGCTGCCGCAATGCTTCCTAATACCATGGGTAAAATTGTAAAATAAAATTGTACTTATTATAGTACAATTTTTTTAGTTAGTCAGTTTACAATATAGATAATAATTTTGCAAAAAAAACAAAAATAGTATATAATATATATACGAAAAGAAAAAAGGTGATATTTATGATTTGTCCAAAATGTCATAATGAAAATAGATACGATGCTTTGACATGCGATTTTTGTATGGCCCCTCTTCCTATGACCAAAGAGCGTAAATTAGAAATCGCTAAAAAGAAAAAAATTGAAAAAAAAGCTAAATTAAATAAATCGCTTACTAAACTTCTTGGTTTATTAATAGGCTTATTTATTATTGTTGGTATCGTTGTTGTTGTATATCTAATAAGGAAATAAAAACTATGGGTAGTATTATTACAAAAGCACAAATTAAACCTTGTTATGATGTTTTAGTTATTGGTGGAGGTCACGCGGGGATCGAAGCATCCCTTGCTGCAGCGCGAGTAAATCTTCAAACAATTATGGTTTGTGGTAATTTTAAAAGAATTGGTAACATGCCATGTAATCCTTCAATTGGGGGACCTGCTAAAGGTATCTTAGTAAGAGAAATTGATGCCTTAGGCGGTCAAATGGCTAAATCAGCTGATGCTACTTGTTTACAAGTTAAAATGTTAAATAGTTCTAAAGGACCGGCTGTTAGAGCTTTAAGGGTGCAATCTGATAAATTAAAATATGCACGCTTCATGCAAAGTGTTGTAACAGAACAAGAAAATTTAGATATATATATAGCTTTAGTAGATGCTTTAATGGTTGAAGAAGGCTGTATTAAAGGTGTTGTTTTAGAAGATGGGACAAAGATTTTTTCTAAAACCGTTATTGTAACTACTGGTACATATTTATCTTCAAGAATCCTTAGAGGAAAAACTTTTACACCCTCAGGGCCTGATGGGGAACAAACTAATTATGGTTTATCAAAGTCTTTAAAAAATTTAGGCATTGAACTGATTAGATTAAAAACCGGTACCCCACCAAGAGTATATACTAATACCATTGATTTTTCTAAAGGTAAGCTTGAACTTGGTACTAATATGCCCCTTAGTTTTAGTTTTGAGACTGACCCTAAAGATATGATTAGTTATGATCAACAAGTACCTTGCTACTTAATATATACAACAACTAAGACTCACGATATTATTCGCAAGCATTTAGATGAATCGAGTATGTATTCTGGCATTGTGGAAGGAGTTGGGCCTAGATACTGTCCTTCTATTGAAGATAAAATTGTTAGATTCTCAGACAAAGAGCATCATCAATTATTCTTAGAACCCGAAAGTCTTGAAATTGATGAAACATATATTCAAGGTTTTTCGACTAGTATGCCACCATATGTTCAAGAAATGATGGTTCACTCATTACCAGGATTTGAGAATGCTAAGATTGCAAAATATGCTTATGCTATTGAATATGATGCGATAAACCCCTTAAGCCTTAAACCATCTTTGGAAAGCAAAAAGATTGCGGGACTATTTTTTGGTGGACAAGTTAATGGTACAAGTGGCTACGAAGAAGCAGCTGCGCAAGGACTAATGGCTGGTATTAATGCCAGTTTATACCTTAAGGGTAAAGATCCCCTTATCTTAAAAAGAGATGAAGCATATATTGGTGTATTAATTGATGATTTAGTTACTAAAGGCGTAACAGATCCCTATCGAATGTTAACATCAAGGGCTGAATATAGATTACTTTTAAGGCATGATAACGCCGAAGAGCGTCTTATTAAATATGGTTATCTTGTAGGGCTTATCAAAAAAGATCGATATGATAAATATTTAGCTAAATGTGAGCTTATCGAAAAAGAAAATAGGCGTCTTGAAGAAATAAAACTAACCCCTAAAAAAAGCATCAATGATTATCTAGAACAAGTTAATTCCCCTGCTTTACATGATGGCATTTTAGCCAAAGATTTAATGAAGCGTCCGGAGATAAGTTATACTGATATTGTTAAAATGGCCAATCTTGATAATCCTTTACCTTATGAACTTGGGGAAATGTTAAATATCAAAATTAAATATCAAGGCTATATTGATAAAGCCATCAAAGAAGCATCAAGAGTCTTAAAACTTGAAAGTATTACGATACCATCTAGTATTTCCTACCAAGATATTCCCAATCTTGCAAGTGAAGCAAGAGAAAAATTAAACAAAATAAGACCACTGACAATTGCGCAAGCATCAAGAATTAGTGGTGTAAATCCTACCGATATATCTATTTTATTAGTATATATAGAAGCATATAAAAGGATGCATCATGAGTAAATATAGTTATCTTTTAGAATCACTTTTCCCCCTTAGCATAAAACAAAAAGAACTTTTAGATAGGTATTACCATCTTCTTGTTGAAAATGCTAAAAATATTAATCTTACTACTATTTTGCTTGAAGAAGATGTTTATATCAAACATTTTTATGATAGTATTTTATGTATACTTAAAGAAAAAGATCTTGAAAATAAGCGTCTTTTAGATATTGGTAGTGGTGCAGGGCTACCAGGAATTGTTTTAAAAATTATCAATCCATCCCTTAATGTAACGCTACTTGAAGCAACTAAGAAAAAATGCCTCTTCTTAGAAGAAGTAATAAAGTGCCTTGATTTAAAAGGCATAGAAGTAGTTAATCAAAGAGCCGAATGCTATGTAAAAGATAACTTTGAAAAATATGATTATGTAACTGCACGTGCTGTTGCAAGCTTAAATGTTATCCTAGAACTTGCTACTGGTTTTTTAAAAATAGATGGCGCTTTCCTTGCTATGAAGGGTAGTTCCTATGAAGAAGAAATCAAAGCCTCATCTAATGCTTTACAAAAACTAAATGCAAAAATTGTTGAAATATATATATATGACTTACCAAAAGATAGTGGTAAAAGATGTATAATTAAAATTAAAAAACTAAAAACGACCCCTAAAATATACCCTAGAACTTACGCTAAAATAAAACAAAAACCCCTTTAGAAAGGAGCATTCCATGGGCAAAATAATATCAATTGTCAACCAAAAAGGCGGTGTTGGTAAGACCACTACCACCGTTAATCTTGGTGCATCGCTTGCTTATTATGGTAAAAAAGTTTTAATAATTGATTATGACCAACAGGCCAATGCAACCATTGGACTAGGAATTAATCGTGAAGACATTTTGTTTGACATTACGGATTTTTTCACCCATATTGGTTTTTTGAGAAAAGCAATTATTAAAACGAAAGTCAAAAATTTAGACCTAATAGCCTCATCCATCAAACTTGCCAATATTGAAGAAAGCCTTTATATGATACCAGATAAAGAATTATTACTAAAAAGAAAACTGGATATCATCAAAAACGAATATGATTTTATTTTAATTGATTGCCCACCATCACTTGGTTTAATTGTTGATAATGCCCTTTATGCTAGTGATTCAGTTTTAATACCGGTTGAATGTGGTTTTTTTGCGTATGATGCTTTAAGTCAAATGGTTAATAAAATTGACAAAATTCAAAAAACTAAAGATATTCAAATAGAAGGTATTCTTTTAACCAAACTTGATAATCGTAATACCTTAGGCTATGACATCATTGAAAAAGTAAAATTCTTATTTCCAGAAAAAATCTTTAAAACCATTATTACTAGATCATCACATTTACAAGAAGCTCCCATTCATGGGCAAAGTGTTTTAGATTTTTCTTTTAATTCAAGAGGATCAAAAGAATACCGCCTTTTAGCCTTAGAAATCTTAACTAATAACAAAATGATTAAAGAAGGGAAAAAAATATGATAGATGTAACAGAAGTAGAAGTTGGTGATATCATCAAATTTAAAAAAAACCATCCATGTGGTGGATGCACTTGGTTGGTCAAAAGAATTGGTATTGATTTTAAACTTGAATGCACAACTTGTCAAAGAATCATTATGATTCCAAGACTCGAAGTTAGTAAAAAAGCCAAAGAAATAATTAAATTGGAAAAATAAATATTCTAGTTTTTTAAGCTAGAATATTTATTTTGGCTTTTTATGACAAAATAAAAAGTTATAATACTCCTATAAGTAAAAAAGGAGCATTCTATGTTAAAGAAAATCAATATGATCATCATATCCTTCTTTTTAATTTTAACATTAAAAGGAGGCTATTTATTTTGTCTATACTTACCGGTAGTACTTTTTTATCTGTTTCAAGATAGAAAAAATATGTATTATATATATCCAGCCTCCCTAACATGTATCCTCATTTTTATGAAAGAATACTTGATTATATATTTAGTTTTAATCTTTAGTATTACTTTACTAATAATTTTTCTTAAAAGCAAACTAAAAAACAATAGTAAAATCATAAAATATCCCACTATTATTTGTGCTACTTTTATTTTTTTAGTAAATACTATAAGCCTCTTTTTATATCCTAAAACCCCACTTGATTTATACCTTAAAATAATCTTTCTTTTCTTAAGTATTTTAATTTATCTATTTTTAGATATATATTTAAATAAGCCCCTAAAAGATATTAAAGCCTTAAAAGAAAAGCTTTTTGAAAACGATCATAGTATAAAGAATACCTATATATATTTAGAAATATTAATCGCTGTTTTAACATGCTATGCTTCTAGCTACATAACTTTTTTAAATGTTAACCTATCAATTGTTGTGGGAAGTTATTTTGCCATGTATTTAAGCCGTAAATACCAAAACATCTATGGTTTATTATTTAGTCTAATAATAGTAGTTATTGAATTTTTCTTTTTAAACATTAAAGAAAGCATAATTATTATTACGCTTGCGGGAATATATTCCATTAGAAGTATATATACAATTGGTATCTTAAATATCTATTTAATCATTCTAATATTAAGTAACGATTCAACAAAAGCTACATATATAATAATTATGCTACTTAGCATTATCTTTGAAATTATGGCTCATTTTTTAATTAGAACACCTATGAAGCAAGGTGATGAATACAAAGAAATGCATCAAAGAGCGCAAAAGAATGTTAATGATGAAATCTTAAAATTCACAAGTTTTCTTGATCACTTTGTAGTTGGATTTCAAAATCCTAAAGGCTTTAACGAAAAACTAAGCAGTGGTATTAAAACCATTGTAGATAAACATTGTAATAGTTGTCATAATCAAAAAAATTGCTTCAAACAAAACAAATCATCACTATTTAATATCTTCAAAAATGTTTTAACCTTACAAATTGATACAATAAAAGAAAGTAACTTTCCCCATGAATGTCCAAAGTATCAATCCCTAGTTAATACCTCTAAACTTCTCAATGAAAAAATAAACTATACAAGCCAAAATTTAGAAAAAAAAGATGCTAACAATTACATTTTACTTGCGCAAATAAATGGTGTATCAAATGCTCTTAAAAACTATGTAGTAGATACAACCTCTAAGGTCGAGTTAAACTATCAAAACTTATACCTTGCAAAAGATTACTTATTAAACCTAGAATACTACCTTACTTACTATGAGGTAATAAGAAGTTATGAAAATGACTTCTTGATAAAAATTGGTATAAAAAATGTAAGATTTGAAGAAGTAAAACCAATAATTAATACTATCTTTGAAACCATATTAAATTGTGATGTTAGTGTAGAATTAATAAAAGAAGAAAACACTACCCTATATATCCATGTTATGCCAAAGCTAATAATTGATGTAACATACGCTTATGGCAATATGCCAGCAGATACACAAGTAATAAGTGGTGATAACTATTTAGTCAAAGAACAAGATAATGGTCATATCTTATTTGCTATATCAGATGGTATGGGTAAGGGCTATAGTGCCTTTTATGAAAGTGATATGACCCTTAAATTAGTAGATGATATTGTAAAATTAAATATCGATCCTGCTACATCTTTAGAAATTCTTAATACTTTTTACACTGTTCAAGACTATTTAGAACGCTACGCAACGCTAGATCTTCTTGATATTAACCGTCACCTTGCAACTGCTACCTTTTATAAAATGGCTGCTAACACCACCTACATTTTTAAACAAAATGGTAAGATAGATAAAATCATAAACAAAAGCCTACCCCTTGGCATTGAAGAAGAAGTAGACCAAATAACATATGAACTAGAAAATGGTGATTTAATCATCATGAGTAGTGATGGTATCTTAGAAAATCTAATAGACAATAACAAATTAGAAGCCTTTATTAGTGAAACTAAAAACTTACTACCTCAACAAATAGTTTATGAAATACTAAACTATACCTCAACTCATGATATTAAAGTAAAAGATGATATGACCATTATTGTCTTAAAAATACATAAAAAATAAAAGAACAAATCTTTCGATTTGTTCTTTTTTTAACTTATAATTTCACATTATAAGGCCTATAATAAAGTTGTATACTTTATTGTTTATTATACGCTTACTATTATATACCCAATAGACAAAAAATGCAAATTTTATAATAAAATGTTTATAATATGAGGTAAAATGGAGGTTATTAATAAAATGATAGATAAAAAATATATATTAAACACAATTATTGATTCTTTTTTAATGTATAAGAAAAATGATGTTAAGGAATCTACTGTTTCTTGTTATATGAATTTAATTGATAATCATATAAGACCTTTTTTTGGTGAATATGAAATAGAACAAATTACAAGTGATTTAATCAATAATTATTCATATAAGGTTTTAAAAAAAGAAAAAAATCTTTCTAATAAATATATTAGAGAGATTTTACAACTCTTTTTAATGATGTTTAGATATGCTAGTAAAATTGGTATTAAAACCAATGATTTGCAAATTGCTTTTCCTAAAGTTAAAACTAAAGAAATGAAGGTTTTTTCACAAGAGGATGAAAAAGTTTTAAAACAATATATCTTAAATAATTTGAATACTAAGAATTTTGGTATTCTTTTTTGTTTATATACAGGTTTAAGAATAGGTGAACTTTGTGCTCTTAGGTGGAATGATATTGATTTAGATAAACAAATTATATATATCAATAAAACTATTATTAGAATTAAGGATGTAGATAATATTATGACTAACAAAACTAAAATAATTGTTAGTATGCCTAAAACAGATGCTAGTAATAGAATAATTCCTTTGCCATCTTTTTTAATTGAAAATTTAAAAAAATTAAAACTAGCAAATAATTATTTCTTTATCACTAATACAGATAAATATATTGAACCTACTAATTACTATCTATACTACCAAAACTTACTAAAAAAGCTTAATCTTTCTCATTATAGTTTTCATTCAATAAGGCATACTTTTGCGACAAAATGTATAGAAAATAATTTTGATATTAAATCATTATCTGAAATATTAGGACATTCTAATGTCAATGTAACACTCAATAGATATGTTCATTCATCTATTAGTTTCAAAAGAAAAAATATGGAAAAGCTAGCCCCATCTTATAATAACAAACAATAAAGTATACAACTTTATTATGATTATAGAAGGAATAACAATATGAATATAATAGATATATTTATTATATTATTGTGCATAATTGTTTACTATGCACTAATTTTTCTGTTTAATTATCTTGTTTTTAGGCCTATAAGTAAAAACAAAGAGAAATGTATTTTGAAAGTAATCAAAAAAAATTTTTTAGGATGCATATTAAACTTTATATCTATTTTTATATCTCCTGATTACGCTTTAACATATATTTTTAAGGAAGCAATTAAACATCAAAATGGCAAAAAGAAAGCCCCCAAAATTTTGGCTAATTATATAAAAGAAAAAAATAAATGGAATATAGTAATATCTACCATAATTATACTTTTATTATCCTGTTATTATTTAAGAAATTGTACTTTTATTCACTATTTACTTTACACAAGATTAATTTCTAGAACTATGGAAATAAACATTTCTTTCTTGCAGGATGTATTTGATAAAAACAAATCAAGTGCTCTACACAAATATGATCGAATTAAACTAGCTTTTGGCAGTTTAGTAGAAGAAGCTGTAATGTTTTTTGAAATATATGTAATCACTAGTATAACATTTGAAAATTCAATATTATATGCTTTACATAGTTTTATTATTCAACCAGCTAATTTAAAAGAAATAGAAAACTTTTTTTATAAACTAATCCCTATATATCAAACTATATGCTCTATCATATTAATAACAATATCTTTTGCAAAATATATTGGAACAAAAGACGAAAAAACTAAAAGGAGGAGATGAAGAACCAGAATATGAATTATTAAATAATAACAAATAATAATGAAGTACTAATTTTTAAAACGCAACATTATCATTTATGCATGATGTTTTCTAGAAGTTTGAATATACGCGTTTGGTAAAATGGTAAAAAACCAAAAAAGAAGTTATATTAACTGTCTAAAGAAAAAAATATTATTAGACACTTTATGTCTTCATAATATTAAAAATTTTTTAAAAGAATCATAATAGGAGGAAAAAATGAGAAAAGCAATAAAAATAACTAGTTTTTTAATATTACTTATTTCAGTAATATTATTAGGATCATGTGATAATAATTTAGAAACCCATTCACAAAAGCCATTACAATTATTATCATTTCAAGCCATAGAAACTAACTCTACTATAAAAGAAAATAATATAGTTGAATTAGAAAATGAAGAAAATACCATAACTTTAGAAATTAAAGTTCAAAATGAAAACAAATATAAATTTACAGAACTAAGTTTATATATATCATATTTAGATGAAATAATTGTATTTGATGAAAATACAAAAGAATATTCTTTCAAACAATCCATAATATTGGATAACAATATATGGGTAACTAATATAACATTTGATTTGAAATTGGATTATAGTAAAAATCATAATGGTTATATAGAAATAAAAGAATTAAAATTTTCACCAGAAAATCAAGATTTAATGTATGCAGATTTAATAAAAGCTACTACCAAAAGAATAGATTATATGCATCACATTTTTGTATTGACTAATGAACAAGAAGTAACGTGTATTCAAGATGGATATAAAGTTTATGAATGTCAAATATGCCAAAAAGAAAAAAAAGATATAATAGAATCGACAGGGCAAGAACATCATTATGTAGATGATAAATGTGAATATTGTGATAAATATTTATATGATGACAATTTTATATATAATAAATTGGATGATGGAACCTATGAAGTAGTAGGAATTAAAGATAAAAGTATAATAGATATAATCATTCCTGAAAAACATGAATCTGTTGCAGTCACAAAAATTAAAGAAGGAGCTTTCCAATATAGTGATATACGAAGTATCAAAATACCAGAAAGTATAACAATTATAGGAGATAGTGCTTTCTATGGTTGTACAAGTTTAACAGAAGTAAATATCACAAGTCTAGCATCATGGTGTAATATCAATTTTGAAAACACTTCTAGTAATCCATTATACTATATGGGAGCAATATTAAAGATAAATGGAGAAGAAGTAACAAATATCACAAAAGATATGTTAGAAGGGGCAACGCAAATACCAAATTGTGCTTTTTATAATTATATTAACTTACAAAGTATAGAAATATCACCCACTGTAACAAGTATAGGAGAATCTGCTTTCGAAAACTGTATAAGTTTACATAATATAATCATTCCAGAAAATATCACGAGCATTAAATTTAATGCTTTTAGATATTGTACAAATTTAAAAGAAGTAAATGTATCAAGTCTAGTATCGTGGTGTAAAATCAATTTTGAAGATGGTAATAGTAATCCATTAAGTAACAAACAAGCAGTATTAAAGATAGAAGGGAAAGAAATTACTAAAATAACAAAAGATATGTTAGATGGTGTTACAAGTATAGGAGGATTGGCCTTTTCTGGCTGTACAAGTTTAGAAAGTATAGTTATTCCATCTAGTGTTACAAGTATAGGAGAATCTGCCTTTTATGGCTGTACAAGTTTAGAAAGTATAGTTATTCCATCTAGTGTTACAAGTATAGGAAGTGGTGCCTTTTCTGACTGTACAAGTTTAGAAAGTATAGTTATTCCATCTAGTGTTACAAGTATAGGAGAATCTGCCTTTTATGATTGTATAAGTTTAGAAAGTATAACCCTTTCATCTAGTGTAAAAATTATAGGATCTAGTGCTTTTTATGGATGTACCCGTTTAAAAGAAGTAAATATTACAAGTATAGGCTCATGGTGTAAAATCAATTTTGAAGATGGTAATAGTAATCCATTAAGTAATGAACAAGCAATATTAAAAATAAATGGGGAAGAAATAACAGAAATTACAGCAGATATGTTAGAAGGAATAGTTCATATACCAAGTTATAGTTTTTATAATTATAAAAACTTGCAAACTATAGCCATACCGTCTAGTGTTAGAAGTATAGGATATAATGCCTTCAATGGTTGTAGAAATTTAACAGAAGTGTACGCTCCAAGTTTTGAAACGTGGAATCATATAATATTTATGAATGAAACAGCTTATCCTACTTGTTATGGAGCAGAATTGTCTTACAAATCTTAAAGGAACTATGTTAGCCTTTGAACTCACAAATTATAATTGTTTTATAAACAAAAGAGAAGATTGTATTTTATTGGATATTTTTGTTTGCTGGACTTTTTAAGTTGTTTATGGTAGAATAATATATATTGTATATATATTATGAGGTAATGGTATGGAAGATCAATTTACAAGACTTAGGTATTTAATAGGTGATGATAAACTACAACTTTTAAAACAAAAAAGCATTGCGGTATTTGGCCTTGGTGGCGTTGGTG
>CANQWZ010000019.1 GCA_947627685.1 uncultured Bacilli bacterium
TAACCTTTATTCCTCAAGATGACCTAATTGATGATGAAGGACTTATTAAAGCAACAAATGTTAAAACAAAAGCTAAGTTTTCGATAAAATTAAAAGATCAAACCGAAGAATTAGTTTTAAATTATCAAGTAGAATTAGACTTAAATTAAAATGAGGTATGATTATGAAGTGTCTTTTTTTAGCTAAAGAATATGATTTAGTAGTAAACGATGCCTTTGAACTTTTTTATCGAGGGGTTATTTGTTTAAACAATCCATACAAATATTATATCTTTGTTGAATGCGAAAAAGGTCATCCATATCCGCGTTATTTTACTTATACACCTAAAAAAGATGAAGTTGGTAGCTACCATCTTACTATTACGTTATACGATGATGAACATCAAATTGTTGATAAAGCTACGACTATTTTACATGTTAGTTTACCAGAAGAGCCAAAGCAAAGATACAATGTTTTATGCATAGGTGATAGTTTAACATTTAATGGGGTATGGCCTATTGAAGGATATAGGCGTTTTACACAAAATGATGGTTTGCCGGTTGGCCTTGGTTACAAAGATAGCCTTGAAATGATAGGAACATGCAAAAAAACCGAAAATAATATGCAAATAGGTTATGAAGGTTATGGATCTTGGACATGGAAATCTTTTTGTACTAATGATTTAGTTGGTACTGCCTCACCTGTTTGGATATACGTTGATCATCATAATCTTGATGAAAATGATCAACATAGTAAATGGTGTTCGGGTTCTTTAAACTGGGTATTAGAAAGTATCGAAGAAAAAAGATTAAAATTTAAAAGAGGTGAAGGTAATTATTCACCAACTCCTAAAATCGATATGGTATTTAAACATCTTGAAGGAGGAATTCATAAAGATGATATCATTGTTAAAGATTATAAATTTGAAATTACCAATCCTTTTTGGGATGAAAAAAGTAAAAAGATTGATTTTTTAACTTATACTAAAAAAAATAATTTTTCAAGTATTGATTTAGCATATATTTTACTAACTTGGAACGGATTATATAAACCCTATAATTTAGATTTTAGTCATCATCTTGATTATGCTAAAATATTGATAAGAAAAATTCATGAGGCTTATCCTAACGCTCATATTACTCTTTTAGGTATTCAAATATGCTCTGTTAATGGTGGAATTGCCTCAAATTATGGCGCTCATGGACCATATAGTGATACTTTAGGTACCATTACTTCGGCTTTTAACTATAACAAATGTTTAGAAGCTTTAGCAGATGAAGAAGAATTTAAATCTTATGTAAGATATGTTGATACAAAGGCACAATTTGATAGTGAATATAATATGCCATCACTTGAAATACCGGTTAATGCTAGATCTAATATTGTGGAACGAATTGGTACTAATGGTGTTCATCCTAATATGAATGGTTATTTACAAATAGGTGATGTTTTTTACCGAGCTTTAGTTAAGGATATCATAACTAAAAATAACAAATAAAAAGAAGGTGTAAAATGCAAGAAGATCAAGCTAAAAAAACTTATACAGTTCAAAATATCATTTATAAGATTGCTCTAGTTGGTATTTTAAGTGCTTTAAGTTATGTTGGTGTTTTAATTCATATTCCTATTCCTTCTGCTTTTGGTAATACCATGATTCATTTAGGCAATTTAGTAGTAGTTATTGCTTCCTTATTATTTGGTGGAATCGTTGGTGGTATTTCGGGTTCAATAGGTATGGGCCTTTATGATATAATGGCCGGCTATGATATTTGGTCAATTACTAGAACCATTATTTTAAAGTTTTTAATAGGTATTATTACTGGTTTTGTATATCATAAATTAAATAAAAAGAATGAAAAGGCTCAAAAATATATTACTTTTATCCTTGGGGGTATTTTATTAATTGTTGGCATAACTTTTATGATAATATCTTTAAATAATAATGGTTATTTAGAAATTAGTAATGTTGGCAAAAAGGAAATTATTTGGGCAAGCTATGTTTTCAGTATTATAAATGGTATTTTCCTAATAGTTGTTGGTTTCTTTAGTAAAAAGATGCCAAGGAGATTGCAACTTGCAAGCATTGCGACATCTCTTGCCATGGTAGTAAATATTTTAGGTGAATTCATTTATAAAGTGCTTAAACAATTAACCCTTGGCGAGACTAATTTAATAAATTCTATTTATACGGGCTTTTTATCACTTCCAGCGACTTTAATCAATGTCGCCATTACGCTAGCAATTATTTTATTAGTATTTATTCCTATTGAAGAAGCTGTTAAGAAAAGTTTAAATAAATAAATAAAAATAATAACATCATGTAACAATTATCCATACAATACCATAGGGGGTGTAGTATGGATTTTTATTATGTCAAAATGGCATTACTTGCGACGCTATTTACGTGGTTTGTTACAGCAGTTGGGGCTTCTATGGTTTTTATGTTTAAAAAAGTTTCCCCTAAAGTAATGTCACTAATGTTTGGCTTTGGTGCTGGTGTGATGATTGCGGCCTCATTTTTTAGCCTTATTTTGCCAAGTATTGAACTTGCAAACGAAATGCAACAAATAAGTTATGTAATAGTAGGCCTTGGCGTAATTGTAGGTGGCTTATTTATTTTTATCATTGATATTATCATGCCACATTTACATATAAATAAGGAAACACCAGAAGGCATAAATACTTCATGGAGTCGTAAAATTTTACTTGTTGCAGCGATAACATTACATAATATACCAGAAGGTTTAGCAATTGGTGTGGCTTTTGGTTCGATTGCATCTAATGCCTCATCGGCTTCACTTGTTTCAGCTTGGATTTTAGCAATTGGCATAGGGTTACAAAACTTTCCCGAGGGTATGGCGGTTAGTGTGCCACTGCGTAGTGAAAATATATCACGTGGCAAAGCTTTCCTTTTTGGTCAAGCAAGTGGTATTGTCGAACCAATTAGTGCGGTTATTGGTGTAATTTTGGTAACAATCATTAAACCTATTTTACCATTTGTTTTAGCATTTGCAGCAGGTGCTATGATTTATGTAGTAGCTGAGGAGTTAATTCCTTCTGGGAAGACTTCTAAAGAAGATAAATTAGGTACGATAGGCGTTATGTTAGGTTTTGTCATTATGATGGTTTTAGATGTTGCTCTTGGTTAAAAGTTTATCTTTAAGAAAATAGACCTAAATTATTTGCTAAAAAAGTTTAGGTCTATTATTTTATGTAGTAAACTATGACAATAAAAAACTGCTGGTTCACAGCAGTTTCTGCTGGTATACAGCAGTTTAGAAAATCAAGGTCATATGGCTAATGGTAGTACCAGTAGCAGTAAAACACTACTGGTACAAATAACTAATTAAATTAGTTGTGAGCATAAAGTTTCACAATTAATTGGTTCAAAACATTGAACAGCACCAATACAAGCAATTCTTACTACAATTGTATAAGTTGTACAAGTAACATCGCCGCCATCATCAGTTAATAATCTTAAAACAACTGTTTCATCGCCGCGAACTTCCTCAACTCTAAATAAATTAGCAGTATCTTCAGTTGTACCTACGGTTGCTTCAAATCTTGTACCATTGTTACAAAAATAAATAGCAATAGGTTTAGTATTATACATTGCGGAAATCATGCAATTATCACATTGATTTGTAGCATTAGCTAAGATGGCTTCTTTTTGAAGTTGGTCAATTCTTTTTAATAATTGCGCAATACTACCATTATTAATATTATTAGTAGTACTAGTAGTATTAGTGTTATTTCCTGTTACACAACAAGCCATATTGACACCTCACTTTCACTTTATAGTATGTTTTGATAAATAAAATGTTTTGTTTTATTACCTAAAAAATTACGTTTTTTAAAATAAGTTAAAACAAGCTTTTATCACATGTTACTTGCAAAAAATGGTAAAATAGTTTATAATTATATTAAAGAGAAAGGATGGGATTAAATGTTTTTACCCTTTTTAAGTTCGACTACTGATCCACAACTAAAACTTGTCTTTTTTATTGTTTTTGTTTGTTGCTTTATACCAATTTGTATATTAGTCATTATTTGTTTTATTAAAACGATTATCAAGCATCATAAAAAAGTAAAGAAATTTAATAAAAAAAAGCTAAATGATATTGATTATTTAAGCTACTTTGGTAGTAGTGATAATATTATATCCGTTAGTAAAAATTTAAGTAGAGTAACCGTTGTGGTTAAAACCATCGAAGATGTTAATTTAGAAGCTTTAAAAAATAGTGGTATGGGCGTAATGGTTACAGGCAATACTATTAAATGCTCATCACAAGCGTTTGCTGATCAAATAAAAGAATAAAAGTTGCTACATAAATTGTAACAACTTATCATTTTAATGAAGACTTTCACTAACTTTACTAGCAATAGTCTTTTTAAAGGTTTCATCTGATGTATGCCAAAGCACTTCAAATAAAACACCAAGGCCAGGTAATACTTTTTCTTCGGTAGTACTTGTAGCATCTTCGATGGTCTTAAAAACTTCATCAAATGATGCCCCTTTTAGATTATCGGTAACCGCTTTTCTAAGATTAATATCCATAATAAATCCTCCTTATAAATTTATTATGGTAAAAAAATAAAATTTTATGCGAAAGGAATAGCAAAAAATGGATTTTAAACCAATCGTAAATCTTCATAAAGAAGAAATTATCAAAACTTTGCAAGAAATATTAAGAATACCAAGTGTTTATGATGAAACTACTATTACTAAAGGGATGCCCTTTGGTAAAAATATTAACACGGCTTTATGCTATATGTTAGATATGGCAAAACGTGATGGCTTTAAAGTTATAAATGATGAAGGATATGCGGGTGAAATAAGTTATAAAACAACTGATACAACAGATGCTATTGGCATATTATGTCATTTAGATGTTGTCCCAGCAGGTAATCACTGGCATTATCCACCATATGATGCTCAAATTGTCGATAATAAGATTTTTGCCCGTGGTGCAACCGATGATAAGGGGCCAACTATTGCTTGCTACTATGCTTTAAAATTTATCAAAGAAGCCAATATAAAATTAAAAAAGGAAATTAAAATTATTTTAGGTACTGATGAAGAAACTAATTGGCGTGGTATTAATCACTATGCTAAAAACTATCAAATGCCTTTGGTAGGCTTTGCACCTGACTGTAGTTTTCCACTTGTTTATGGTGAAAAAGGACGCATGTCATTTGACTTGTCTTGTGGGGCTTTTGATGATGATGTTGTTTCATATATTAGAGGAGGCGAGCGTTATAATGTCGTTCTTGATAGCGTTCAAGCAGCCTTAAAAGTAGATTTAACCAAGGAGTTTGAAGCATACTTAGCTAAAAATCATTTAAAAGGTCATGTTAAAGATAATATTTACTACTTAGAAGGTCTTGCGGCCCATGCCATGGAGCCTGAAAAAGGTCTTAACGCAGGCTTATATATGTGTGATTTTCTCAAAGATTACACCACTCATCCTTTAATCAATTTTTTCGCAAAATATTTCTTTAATGATCCTTTCTTTAAAAAGATGCAACTTGATTATAATGATTATGAAATGGGTCCCATTACGGTTAATGTTGGCATAATGAATATAGAGGCTACTAATAGTAGAGTAACCTTAGATATTCGTTATCCTGTGCGCTATGATCTTAAGAAATTTCAAACTGCCTTTTTGGCATGCTTAAAAAATAATGGCATTGTTATTACTAATCAAACCCTCAAAGAGCCACATTATGTTAGCCCAAATGATGATCTTGTTAAATTATTGTATCAAGCTTATGTTAAAAATACGGCCGATCATATTAATAAACCTTTTACAGTTGGTGGTGGCACTTATGCTAGTGTTTTAAAAAAAGGTGTAGCCTATGGTATGGGCTTTCCAAATGAAGTAGAACTTGCTCATCAACCGGATGAATATTTAGAAATAGATAGTCTTTTAAAAGGTATTTTAATTTATATAGATGCTATTTTATTATTAGGAGAAATAGATGCGTAGAAGAAATGTAAAAAATGCTAAAGCTCGTATAGTAGAGCATCTTGATTTAGTCATTTCTAATCCCCAAGATTATAAAGGTAAATGGTCAAGCCTATTTGCAAACGAAAACCCCATCTATTTAGAAATTGGTATGGGTAAGGGTCAATTCTTATTAGCAAATGCTAAAGAAAATCCTAATATTAATTATATTGGTATTGAAAAATTTGATAGTGTAATTGTTCAAGCAGTTGAAAAAATTGTTCCTTTACATTTAACGAACATTAAATTAATTAATGCTGATGCTGAGGCGTTAAATACCATTTTTGCCCCCCAAGAGATTAAAAAAATCTTTCTTAATTTTAGTGATCCATGGCCTAAAAACCGGCATGAGAAAAGACGCTTAACCTCATATAATTTTTTAAAACAATATGAAAATATTTTAGATGGCACTATTGAAATGAAAACCGACAATCAGTCATTGTTTTCGTATAGTTTAATATCATTTAATGAAAATCATTGGCACTTTTTAGCAATATATTTAGATCTTCATAACCAAATAACAGATGAAAAAATCATTACAACTGAATATGAAGATAAATTTATTGCTAAAGGAAGTCCCATATATTATATAAAAGTAGAGAAAGGAAGAAATTAAAATGAAAGGATTAATTTTGCTTGCTAATCATTTTGAAGACGTTGAGGCCTTAATAACGGTTGATATGTTACGAAGAGCTAATATTACGATTGATTTAGTTAGTATTACTGGTAGCTATGAGCTTGTTACGCAAGCAAATGTTAAAATAAAGGCTGAATATCTAATTGAAGATATCAATTTAAATGATTATCAATTCTTAGTCATTCCGGGAGGAAAGGCTGTTTTCGAAACACATCTTAATAGTGAAGTAACCAAAAAATGTGTCGAACATTTCATGAAAAAGAAAGCTCTTATTGCAACTATTTGTGCGGCACCATCAATTTTAGGTAAAATGGGACTCTTAAAAAATCAAAAATTTGTTTGTTTTCCAGGATGTGAAGAAAACATTGTTGATGGTATTTTAGCAAGTGGTAAAAAAGTGGTTACAACCAATAATTTAATTACTTCCAAAGCCGCAGGGACAACCTTTGATTTTGCGCATGCTATCATTAGTTATTTAACAACTAGAGAAAAAGCTGATAGCGTTATCCATAGTGTGTATTATAATTTATAACAAGGATTAACTGATAATATGATAAAACTTATTGCAATTGATTTAGATGGTACTTTATTAGATGATAACAAGCAAATATCGCCACTTAATAAAGAGACTATTAAAGAACTAGTTGCTAAAGGCATAAAAATCATCATTGCAAGTGGTAGACCTTATTTTAGAATAAAACCTATTTTAAAAGAACTAGCCTTAGATAATGATCAAAATTATGTAATTGCATATAATGGTGGTAGCATCAGTTTAGGAGATGGTTCTAAAATAGTCTATGCCAAATGGCTAAAAAATAAAGACATTAAAAAAATAGTATCATATCTATCTAAAACCAAAGCTTGTTTTAATTTATATAGCGCAGATGAAATATATACGGAAAGATTAAATCAAAGAATTGCTAAATTCAAAGTATATGATGGTATTAATTTTATCATTAAGCCTAACCTTGAACTTGCATTATTTGCGATGGCTAACAAAATAATTTTAGCTGATGATGAGGCTAAAGTTGATGAAGTTAAAAATAGCCTTCCCCGATCTTTAAAAAGAAAATACAATATTGTTAGAAGTACACCTAACTTTTTAGAGTTTTTACCTGCTAAGGTATCAAAAGGAAGAGCCATTGCTATTTTTAGTAAATGGCAAAAAATAAAAAAAGCTGAAATAATGGTAATTGGTGATGAAGAAAATGATCTATCTATGTTTAAAGTAGCTAGCGTTAAAATAGCTATGGCTAATGCCAATGATGAACTAAAAAAACAAGCAAGTTTTGTAACTAAAACAAATAATGAAGATGGCGTAGCCTTAGCTATTAAGAAATTTATATAGTTAGTAAACTTTTCTTTTAGATAGTTAAATACTTGCCTTTTTTTAAAAAATTTGATATAATACTAAAGCATGAGTAAAATTTACTCAAGTATGAGTAAATCACTCAAGCCTTGCTTTATACAAGGTATAAAGCCGTTAGACCATAAGGAGGTGCAACAATGAAGAAATACGAAGTTATGTATATCATTCGCCCAAATGTTGAAGAAGAAGCAAGAAAGAACTTAATTGAAGAAGTTAATAAAGTTTTTACTGCTAATGCTTCAACTGTTGATAACATTAAAGAATGGGGAATGAGAGAATTAGCTTACGAAATCAAAGGTGAAACTAAAGGCTATTATGTTTTATTAAATGTAACTGCTACAGTTGAAGCCGTAAAAGAATTTGAACGTGTAGCTAATATTAAAGAAAATATTATTCGTTATATTACAGTAGTTGAATAGGAGGAGTTTATGAATCGAGTTGTTTTAGTAGGACGCATTACTAAAGATCCTGAACTTAGAACATCGCCTAATAACGTTTCATTTACAGCTTTTTCAATAGCTGTAAACCGTACTGTTGTTTCAGCGAGCGGCGAACGTGAAGCTGATTTTATTAACTGTGTAGCTTTCAATAAGCAAGCAGAAAATTTATGTCGTTTTATCAAAAAAGGCGGACAAATTGGTGTAGATGGTAAACTTCAAACAAGAAGATATACAGCTCAAGATGGTTCACCAAGAGTTGCTACTGAGGTAATATGCGATAATATTCATTTCTTAGAACCAAAAGGTGCTTCAGTTCAAGGTGGTTATAATGATTATTCATCATATGAGACACCATATATGCAATCATCAAAAGAACCACAAACCCCATCGCCATCATATAATAGTCAGCCTCAAAATAATTATTATCAACAGGAATCTAAAAAAGAAGAAGAATATGATGATGACATCAAAAATCAATTTAATATTTCTGATGATGATTTACCATTTTAGGAGGAAATTAAAGTATGGCAACATTTAATAATAAAAGACGTAAAAAAACTTGTTATTTTACTGATAACAAAGTAAAAAAAATCGATTGGAAAGATGTTGATCTTTTAAAAAGATTTATTTCGGATCGTGGTAAAATCTTACCACGTCGTATAACTGGCACTAAAGCTATCTATCAAAGAGAGCTTGCTGTTGCTATTAAACGTGCTCGTCATATGGGATTATTACCATTTGTTAGAGAATAGCAAATTTATTAAGTTAAGCCTTTACTTTTTAAGGCTTAACTTTTTTTAGGCTTTTATAGCATAAAAAATAGGAAATAATCATTTAATAAAAAATATAGTTTATAACCCCTATAATAAAAATTTAACAAGATATGGCAAAAAAAGTATTGATAAAGTTGCTTAAAAAAAACAAATGTGGTATAATAAACTAATAAGTATGCCCTTAAATAAGAGGTGGTATTATGAAAAAAAGTAGAATTATTTATATTACGCTTTTGTCAATTTTAATAGTTGTTTCAGCGTACTTTTCCATTTCAACCCTTATCAAATTAAGTATTACTAAAGTAGAACAATTAATTCCCTTTTTTATTTTAATGATTTGTCTTGCTTTGTTGATTGCGGCAGCTTTTAATATCAAAAAGACCAATGAAACTAAAGCACTGCGAAATCGTCTTTCAATGTGGAATTCAATTACATACAAAGTAAAAAAAGCTGGTGAAACAGCTTTTAATAAACTACCTATTGGTATAATTGTTTTAGAAAAAGATTCCAAAATTGTTTGGTCAAATCAAACTGCTCGTACGATTTTTATGAGCCCACTTGAACGTATTGCTTTAAATGATTTATCAATACCGCTTTATTCTAAATTAATTGAACTCTGTAAAGATGATACCAATGATAAAATTACTTTTAATACCGATATTTATGGGAAAATATATTATATTGAATATCATGTAAAAAATCGCATAATGTATTTAACAGATATCACTAATTTTGAAAATCTTCAAACCCAATATTATAATAGAACCGAAGTTTTAGGTTATATTAATATTGATAACCTTGAAGAATCTTTACAAGAGTTAGATATTCAAACCAGAACAGAATATGAAGGTAAAATTATTGGTGCGATTGCTAAATGGGCTGATGAAAATGGCATATTTGTAAGAGCCCTTACTTCAACTAGATATATTTTAATAACTGATCAAGAACATTTAGAAAATTTAATGAAATCTAATTTCTCGATTGTTGATGATATTAAAAAATTATTTAGTACTTCAAGAGTTGTTAGGGTAACCATTAGTATGGGTATTGCTTGCAACGATGTTAATGTTAATGATTTATCCGAAGAAGCTCAAAACCAATTAGAACTAGCTTTGAGTAGAGGCGGTGACCAAGTTGTTGTTAAGAAAAATAGTGAAACAATTTTCTTTGGTGCTAAAACTGACCCTATTACTAAAGAATCTAAAGTTGAAATTAGAGTAAAAAGTGAAGAATTAACAAATTTAATGAAGAATTCATCAAAGATCTTTGTGCTAGGTCATAAAATGATAGATGCCGATGGCTTCGCAGCGACTATTGCTATTTATCGTTGGGCTAAAAAACTTGATAAAACCGCATATATTATTTATGATCCACAAAGTATTGATAATACTGTTGAAAAAATTTTTAGAACAATTAAAGAAGAATATGTATCATTTATGGAAGCCTTTGTTACTCCTAATATGCTAAATAGATTAGTAACTAAAGATAGCTTACTAATGGTAGTTGACTTTCAAACGACTAATCAAGCTATTGATATGCATATTTTTAATCGTTTCGAAAAAATTGGTATAATAGATCATCACCGTCGGGGCTCGGAAGCTATTCCTAATCCTAAATTTTATTATTCACAAGCATCAGCTTCTTCAAGTGTTGAATTAATTTTTGAACTGATGTCTTTTATGAAAGATCCTGTAGAATTTTCCGAATTAGAAGCAACATGGATGTTACTTGGTATGGTTGTTGATACTAATAACTTTGTATATCGAGCATCATCGACTACTTTTGAAGTGGCATCAACCCTTCGCAAATATGGTGCTGATATGAACGTTGTTAAGGAATATTTGAAAGAAGATTTAAGTGAAAAAATAGCTCGCCAAGATGCTATTAGTAGTACAGAGATTTATCATAGTAAATTTGCAATAGCACATACTAGTGAAAATCAAATTGTTGATCGTGCTTTTCTTGCGAAAATATCAGATGAATTAATATCTATTTCAGATATTGAACTAGCTGTTACCGTTGGTAGAATTAATGAAAATCAAGTTGGTCTTAGCGCTAGAAGTTTAGGTAAAATTAATTCACAAATCATTATGGAAAAAATGGGTGGTGGTGGCCATTTAAATAACGCCGCAGCCCAAAGAAAAAACGAAACTATTGAAGAAACAATAAATATTCTTAAAGCAAATCTTGATGATTACTTGGCTAAGGAGGATAGTATGAAAGTTATCTTAATCAAAGACCTAAAAGGTAAAGGAAAAAAAGATGAAGTTATTGAAGTAGCAGCAGGTTATGGTAATAATTTAGTTCGTAATGAAATTGCTATTATTGCTTCACCAGAAAATTTAAAAACCTTAGAAGAAGAAAAAAATCGTGCCGCACTTCGTGAGGCTGAATTCTTACAAGAAATGAAAAATTTAAAAGAAACTTTAGAAAAAATAGAAGTTAAAATTGCTATGAAAGTTGGCAAAGAAGGTAAACTTTTTGGTTCTGTTAGCAGTAAACAAATTACTGATGCAATTAGTGATCAATTTAATATTAAACTTGATAAACGTAAATTAGACTTAGAAAATCCTATTACTTCACTTGGTGCATACGAAATTCCTATTCAATTACATAAAGATGTAATTGCTAAAATAAAAGTATTTGTAGTAGAAGGATAAAGAATATGGAAAATCGTACTAAAACAGTACCATATAATAATGATGCCGAAATGTATGTTTTAGGCAGTATCTTACTAGAAAATGAAGTTATTAATCAAGTAATAGGTAAACTTTTGCCCGAAGACTTTTATAACGAACAAAATGCTACTATTTTTAAAGCTATGTTAACTCTTGCTAATAATGAACAAAAAATTGAAATTGTTTCCGTAACTGAACAATTAGTAAGAGATAAAGTAGCAAATAAAGAAGAATATAAACGTTATTTAGTTGAATTACTTGATATGATACCATCAGTTTCTTCAGTTGATTTATATATCAACGTGGTTGAAGAAAAGGCAATAGAACGTAAAATTCTTAGTAATATGCAAACTTTATCAGATGATATTTTGACTTCAAAATATGATTTCAATACTATTTTAGATAAAGCCGAAGATATTATTTTAAAAGTCATAAAAAAAAGACGTACATCAGAATTTATGTCAATTGCTGAAGCAGCTAAAAAAGTATATGAACAAATTGAAGGCTTTGTTGGCAATAAAACGGATTTAACCGGTTTAAATACAGGATATCAAAATTTAAACAAGGCTACGCTTGGCTTTCAAAATGGTGACTTAATGATTTTGGCCGCAAGACCATCAGTTGGTAAATCATCATTTGCGATTAATTTAGCTTTAAACATCGCTGAATTTAACAACGATAAACATGTTGCTATTTTTTCACTTGAAATGAGTATTGAACAATTAATGATGAGAATATTTAGTTGTAAGTCCAATGTTGAATTATCTAAAATTAGAAGTGGTCAACTTTCTAGTGATGATTTATTACTTCTTTCTTTAGCTAAAGAAGAAGTAAGTAAATTAAATTTACATTTTGATGAAAGTAGTAATACCAATATCGCGGATATACGTGCTAAATGTAGACAATTAAAACAAGCAAATCAATTAGATTTTATTATTATTGACTATTTACAACTTGTTACCGCATCCGATGTAAGAGGTAATCGTCAGGAAGAAGTTTCCAAAATTTCCAGACAGTTAAAGACTTTAGCCCGTGAATTAGAAGTCCCAATTCTAGCTTTATCTCAACTTTCACGTAGTATTGAAACACGTGAAGATAAAAGACCGGTTTTGGCCGATTTACGTGAATCAGGAAGTATTGAACAAGATGCTGACGTGGTTATGTTCTTATATAAAAGAACAGATGTTGAAGAACAACAACTAAGTCTTAACGAAAATAAAGAGGAAATGCCAAAAGATAAAAAAGATGAAAAAGGTTATGAAGAAATCGTATTATCGATTGCTAAAAACCGTCAAGGACCAATTGATTACATCGATTATCATTTCTATGGTGCTCTTTCACATTTCACCGAACAAAAAGAAAAAAAGCCTATCATCTTTAAGAAAAAAACGCGTAGTTTAAAAACAAATTAAAAAAAATTTTTTAATGTGTTAAAAATTTTTAATAAATTAAAAATTTAATATAGGAGGTAATAAAATGATCGATCGTTTAGAAGTTATTCGCCATCGCTATAATCAAATAGGTGAACAATTAGTGGATCCTAATATTGTTACGGACATAAAAAAAATGACCGCTCTTTCTAAAGAACAACGCTCTTTAGAAAAAATTGTTAGTAAATACGATGAGTTAATAAAACTTCAAAAAGATATTGAAGATTTAAAAGAAATGGTCAATGATAGCGATTTAGAAATAAGAGAAATGGCAGAAAACGAATTAAATGAGGCTCTAACTAAACTTCCTAATTTAGAAGAAGAAATTAAAATTTTATTATTACCCAAAGATCCAAATGATGAAAAAAACGTTATCGTTGAAATAAGAGGTGCAGCAGGTGGAGATGAAGGCAATATTTTTGCGGGTGATCTTTACCGGATGTATATAAAATATGCTGAGGCTAAAGGATGGAAAGTTGAAGTTTTAGACTCTTTACCATGTGAGGCAGGAGGCTTTTCCCAAATCAGTTTTATGATTAGTGGTGATGCTGTTTATTCTTTTATGAAATATGAATCAGGTTCACACCGTGTTCAACGTGTACCTACGACTGAATCAGCAGGTAGAATACATACCTCAACGGCAACAGTTTTAGTAATGCCTGAGGCTGAGGAGTTAGAAGTAGAATTAGATATGAATGATGTTAGAATTGATACTTTTTGCGCATCAGGTCCAGGTGGCCAGTGTGTTAATACTACTAAGTCAGCTATTAGAGTAACCCACATCCCAACCGGAATTGTAGTATCATGTCAAGATGGTAAAAGCCAACACGAAAATAAAGCTAGTGCTTTAAAAGTATTAAGAGCTCGTTTATATGATCATATGTTAGAAGAAAAAGAAAAAGAAGAAGGGGCACAGCGTCAAGCTAAGATTGGCCATGGTGATCGTAGTGAAAAAATTAGAACTTACAATTATCCTCAAAACCGCGTAACTGATCATCGAATAGGTTATACTATTCAACAACTAGATCGCATTATGGAAGGTAAATTAGATAATTTATTTGAAGCCTTAATTGCTTATTACCAAAAACAACAATTAAGTGTTGATAATAATGAATAAAAATTAAATATTGATAATATAAAGAAGTGGTGATAAAAATGCCACTTTTTATTTATGAAAATTTAGTGGAAGATAATGTAAAGACCATAAAAAAATATACCCACAAAAAGATTATGGCCGTTTTAAAAAATAATGCTTATGGCATGTCGTTAAGCAAAATGGTAGAACTATTAAAAATGGTAGACATAGATTATTTTGTTTTAGAAAAATATCAAGAATATCTAAAATATCAAGAAGTTTTAAAAAAAGAGCAGGTCTTAATATTAGAAAGCCCTACTAGTTTATCATTAAACCTTGAAAATGAAAAAATAACTTATTCAGTTAATTCACTTATTGATGCTATTAATCTTTCTAAAACAAATAAAAAGATAAAAGTTCATTTACGTATCGATAGTGGTATGAATCGCATAGGCATAAGAAGCATAGCCGAAATGCAAAAAGTTATTAAAGTATTAAAAGCAAACAAAAATATTTATATTGAAGGTTTATACACTCATTTTGCTACAGACGCCTTTGAGTCGAAATATTATGAAAAACAGTTAAAACTTTTTAAAAAATATGAAAAATTATATAATTTTTCCATAATTCATGCTAATGCAACAAAATCATTAAATAAAGAACTAATTGGTAATTATGTAAGAGTCGGAATGGCTTTATATGGGTATCATCAACCCCTTTTACCCCTTAAAAAAACCCTTAGTTTGACAGTTAAACCTTGCAGCATTTTTAAAGTAGATACTCGTAGTAGAATAGGTTATAGTGATGAATATGTAAATGGGAAACAAATTATTGGTCTCATTCCTCTAGGATATAATGATATTGATTTAACCGATATTAATTATTTTTATTATCAACATCAAAAATACCAAGTTTTTAGCAAAAATTGTATGAATCATACTCATTTTTTAGCTAATGATAAAATTAATTATTTAAGTTGGTTGTCGATTTTACCAACAAATGGTATAATAAGTATTAGTGATGAATATAATATCAATTGGTATCATATTCTAACTTCTTTAAAAAATATGCCCAAGAATTATCTTAGAAGGAGCAATTATGACTTACCAAAAATATTTAAATATCATGGCTCAAAAAGCTTTAGAACAAAATTTAGAACCGGAAGCAATTAAAATTTTAGTATTAGAATTATCACAAATGGATGGTGCCACCTTTTTTGCAAACTTAAATCAAGAAGTGCCCGCATCCCAAAAGATTTTATTTGATAAGGCCATTAATTTATATTTAGAATCGCATATACCTATTCAACATATCTTAGGTTACACCTATTTTTATGGCTATAAATTAAAAGTTTCTGATAAAGTATTAATACCAAGACCTGAAACTGAAGAGTTAGTTAGTTATGTTTTACAAAAATATGATGAAGTATTTAATAATCAAGTAGTAGATGTGGTAGATGTTGGTACTGGTAGTGGGGCTATTGCTATTGCCCTTGCTAAAGAAGAAAAAAATTTTAGGGTTGTCGCAACCGATATATCTAAAGAAGCTTTAACGATTGCTAAAGAAAATGCGCTTATTAATGAAGCCCAAGTTACTTTCTTAGAAGGTGATATGTTAATGCCCTTAATAGAACAAACTAAAAAATTTGATATTTTAGTATCTAATCCTCCATATATTCCTGATGATGAATATGTCGAAGATATTGTAAAAAATAACGAACCCCACATAGCTTTATTTGGTGGTAAAGATGGTTTAGATTTTTATGATATTATTTTAAAAAATGCCAAACTAATATTAAAAGATAAAGCTCTTATATTATTTGAGCATAGTTATTCTAAAAAACAAGAAATGTTAGCTCTTGCTAAAAAATATTTTCCTGCTAGCAAAGCTGAAGTAATTAAAGATTTAAATGGGAAGGATCGCTTTTTGATATTATATGCTAATAGATAACATTGAACAAATTAATAAAGAATTATTGAAAGGTAAAGTAATTGCTTTTCCAACCGATACTGTTTATGGCCTAGGGGCTAAAATAGATGATCTTGATGCTATTAATAAAATATATGCTATCAAAAAAAGAAATTTTGATAAGCCT
>CANQWZ010000020.1 GCA_947627685.1 uncultured Bacilli bacterium
ATAAATTTCCTGTAAAGAAATATTTATTAAAGTCAATACTTATATCTTTAGTTATTTCGATAGGTTTATGGGTAGGAATGTTTATTATTGGTTCTGTTTCGGTTATTGAAGAACAAGTAAGAATAGCATGGGTAGATTTTAGCATTTACATTTACGCGGACATAACTTTGCTATCATCTTTCATTTTATTATTTGGTATTTTATTTTTAAGTTATTTTATTGCTTTTTTGGTTGCTAAGAAAAGAAATAATTTAAAAAAGATAGATAATGAGGTGTAAAATAAATAAATTACAAAATAAGTTATTAACAAGGAATGGTTTCACAAAAGAAAACATTCCTTTTAATTACATAAAATTTTACTTTTAGTAAAAAATATGTTATAATAAAAAAAATGGAGGCTAAATTTATGTATACAAAATTTAAAGAATGTTTATTAAATCCTACTAAAATAGGAAAATATGTTGATGAAAAATTATCGAAAACTATTTTGTATTTCTTACTGCTATTATTAATCTATGTGTTGCCTTCAATTGTTTCACTGGTAAGAGTAAGTGAAATGCCAACTAATATTTCAAGTGTAATTACCGAAAGATTTGCTAGCACACAAGTAATTAATTATGAAATTACTGATGTTGATGGTCAAAAAATGCTCGTTAGCACTAGTGATGATCCTAGGGCCCAATATGTATATTTAGGAAATTTTTTAGATTTTAATTTGGTTGGTTTAGATATTAATATTTTAGCTTTATTTAACACCAGTGAAGAAGATTTTAATCTTTCTAGTTATTCTTTTTCTCCTAATATTGTTGATGAGTTAAAAGATAAACCAGTTCTTTTGGTTTTATTTCCAAGGAAAATATTGTTATTACGATTGATATGCTTGGACTTTCTGATAATAATGATAGTGTTTCATTCCTTGCAAATGAACAAGTTCAAAAAACGGTTATTAGTTATGAGAAACTAGGAATTGATAATATCAATTTTAGTTTTGGTAATATTAATCCTACTCGTTTTAAAGGAGAACTAGACCGCGCATATACAAGTATTTATAAACATTATTTAGGTATTATTTTAGTAGTAGGTATTCCTATGACTGTTCTTAGTAATGCTATTTCATTACTATTAGAAGTTTTGGTTTTAGCTTTATTAATTAAATTCCTATATAATAGATTTGGTGTTAAATATAAAGATATTTGTAAAATATGTATTTTAGCATATACTCCACGGGTTGTTTGTAATTTGTTATCCATTATTTGGTCTAGCATTATTATATATTTTATAGGTCAACTGTTGACAATTATTTATATTCTTATTGCGATAAGATTTTATATAATAAAAAATATTGGTTTAAATATTAGTAAGTTTATACAAGATAATACTAATGGAGGAAATAATAACGATGAGTTATAATCATAGAGAAATAGAACAAAAATGGCAAAATTATTGGGATAATCATCAAACTTTTAAAACTTATTTAGAATCTGATAAACCTAAATATTATGCGATGGATATGTTCCCATATCCAAGTGGTGCAGGTTTACATGTTGGTCATCCTGAAGGTTATACAGCGACTGATATTATTTGTCGTTACAAAAGAATGAAAGGTTTTAACGTAATGCATCCAATGGGTTGGGATGCTTTCGGTTTACCAGCCGAACAATATGCCTTAAGTACAGGTAATGATCCTCGTGACTTTACTTACCAAAATATTGCAACCTTTAAAAGACAATTAAAAATGTTAGGTTTATCATACGATTGGACTAGAGAAATAGCTACTTGTGATCCTGAATATTTTAAATGGACGCAATGGATATTTTGTAAACTTTATGAAAAAGGACTTGCGGAACTAAAAGAAATAGAAGTCAATTGGTGTGAAGGCTTAGGAACGGTTTTAGCCAATGAAGAAATTATTAATGTTAATGGCAAAATGGTTAGTGAAAGAGGTCAATTTCCAGTTGAAAAACGTCCTATGAAGCAATGGGTATTAAAAATAACCGCTTACGCAGAACGTTTATTAAAAGATTTAGATGAAATTGATTGGCCCGAATCAATCAAGGAGATGCAAAGAAACTGGATTGGTAGAAGTGAAGGGGCTTTAGTTGATTTTAAGGTTAAAATAGGTTCAAAGCCATCAGAAGAAAAATTTTGTGTTTTTACCACTAGATGTGATACTTTATTTGGTGCTACCTACTGTGTACTTGCGCCAGAACATGCATTAGTTAGCAAAATAACAACCAAAGATCATCAAAAAGAAGTTAGTGATTATATTAACTACGCTAAAGCTAAATCTGATCTAGATCGAACAGAGCTTAATAAAGATAAAACGGGTTGCTTTACTGGCGCTTATGCTATTAATCCTGTTAATGGTAAAGCCATTCCCATTTGGATAGCCGATTATGTACTTGCAAGTTATGGTACAGGTGCGATAATGGCTGTACCTGCCCATGATGAAAGAGATTATGAGTTTGCTAAAAAATTTAATCTTGATATTATTCCGGTTTTAGAAGGTGGCGATATTACCAAAGAGGCCTACACTAAAGATGGTACACATATTAATTCTGGTTTCTTAGATGGTTTAAATAAAGAAGATGCCATCAAAAAAATGATAGCCTATCTAGAAGAAAAACATATTGGTAAAATGGCCGTTAATTATAAATTACGTGATTGGATTTTCTCACGTCAGCGTTATTGGGGTGAACCATTCCCAATTATTCACTGGGAAGATGGTACGATTGAACTTTTAAAAGAAGAAGATTTACCACTTGAACTTCCCCATATTAAAACAATCAAAAAATCAGGTAATGGGGAAAGCCCTCTTGCAACAGCGAAAGAATGGCTTGAAGTTAAAAGAAGTGATGGTCTTAAAGGTCGTAGAGAAACCAATACTATGCCACAATGGGCCGGTAGTTGTTGGTATTATATTGGCTATTTGTTAAAAGAAGATGGCAAAATGGCAGCCTTATCCGATCCCAAAGTACAAGCTAAAATTAATAAATGGTTACCAGTTGATCTTTATATTGGTGGTACTGAACATGCGGTATTACATTTGCTATATGCAAGATTTTGGCATAAAGTTTTATATGATGCTGGAATTGTTGATACCAAAGAGCCATTCCAAAAGCTTTTCAATCAAGGAATGATTCTAGGTGAAGATAATGTTAAAATGTCAAAATCTAGAGGCAATGTTATTAATCCTGATGCCATAGTTGATGAATATGGGGCTGATACCTTAAGAGTTTATGAAATGTTTATGGGTCCGCTTGATGCGATGAAACCATGGTCTACTAAAGGTGTTGATGGCGCAAGACGTTTCTTAGAAAGAGTATATCGTTTAGTTTGTGAGGTTGCTATTATTCAAAATGATGATTTAACGTTAGAAAAAGTTTATCATCAAACTGTAAAAAAAGTAACTGAAGATATTGAATTACTACATTATAATACAGCTATTTCGCAACTTATGATTTTTACTAATGAAGTTTATAAACATCCTACCATAACTAAAGAATTTTTAGAAGGCTATGTAAAATTAGTATATCCTTTTGCACCTCATATGGGTGAAGAACTTTGGGAAAAATTAGGACATAATAATACTATTACTTATGAGCCATGGCCTACATATGACAATCAAAAAACAATCAATCAAGTTGTTACAATTGTTGTTCAAATTAATGGTAAAATTCGTGATAAATTAGAAGTTAGTATCGATACTAGTAAAGAAGAACTTGAACGTCTTGCTTTAAGCAGTCCTAAAATAATAGCTAATTTAAATGGTAACGTACCTAAAAAAGTAATCGTTGTTGCTAATAAACTTGTAAGTATCGTTTTATAATAACAAAATTGGGGGGCTAAAATGTTAAAAGATTTATTTACACCTAGAAGTCTTAAAAATGATGTTAATCATTATTTAATTGGCTATCAACACTTGGTAGTTATTAATTATCAAAAAACAAAAGAACAAATCATTATTGACCAAGTAATTGCAAAATTATTTTTAAGTTTTGTCAATTTGTATTTCTTTAAATCTTATGAAGAAATGGAACGTGATTTAGACTTACTAATTACTTATACTAATGAAAATTATTTAGTAATTATTAGTTCATAAAAAAGAAAGGAGAATTTTAATGAGAATAAGTATTAGAAGTAATGATCAAGTAAAATTAAGTGAGGCAACAAATGCATATATTAATACCAGACTTGCATCATTAAATAAACTTTTTAATCAAAGTGAAAATGTTGTTGCTAATGTTTTATGTAAAGGTAATGATAAAAACGTAATTGTTGAAATTACCATTCCCCTAAAACATATAATCTTACGTTCAGAAAGCAAAGCTGATACCTTGTATGGTGCTATTGACCTTGCAACTGATAAAATAGAAAGACAATTATTACGTCATAAACAAAAAGTAAACACGATTATTAAAAAACGTGAAGGTATTAGTAATTATTTTAGTAATTTAGAGATAAGTGATGAAGACTTGCAAGAAAAGAAAGCTACTAAAACGAAAGTAATTGAACCAAAAGTTATGACTTTAGATGAAGCAATCACCGAAATGGAAATGCTAGATCATGATTTTTTCAGTTTTATTAATGAAGCTAATCATCGCCATACGGTTGTATACATTAGAAAAGATGGCGGTTATGGAGTAATTGAAACTAAAGAATAAGAAATAAGTATTTTACTTAAGAAATAAGTATTTTACTTATTTCTTACTTTTTTAATTACTAATTTTTAAGATAAATCACTATGTTGGAAAATACTTGTTAAGTGTAGTATAATAAACATAAGTAAAGATTTAAAATGGATGTAAGAAAATGATTAATTATATATTAATAGATTTAGGAAATACCATTATTAATAATGTTGAATTTAATTTATCAAAGGGACTTCTTTATTTATATGATATGGTAGATGTTAAAAAAATTTCATCAGAGGCCTTTGTTAGCATGGCTAGTAAATATTTACAAAAAATATTTAAAAAACGTACTATAACCCATCAAGAAGTAACCTTTCAAGAATATTTAAAAGGACTAATGAAATTAAGTAAGATGTCTTTTAAAACAAGTTTAGATAGTTTAGAACTTACTTTTTATAACTTATGTGTTAATGATACTTTAAATTTGGATGCTTATGCTTTTTTAGCCTTTTGTAAGAAGCAAAACATTAAAGTTTATTGTTATAGTAATACCTTTTTTTCCAAACGTGCCATTGAACAAACGTTAAAAAAGTTTAAACTAGATGAATTAATAGAAGCTTTTTATTTTTCTAGTACTTATACTTTCCGTAAGCCTAGTAAAGCCTTTTTCTTAAAAACCGAAGCCTCAAAAATTATAGACTTAAAAGAAAGTTTAATGGTTGGTAACGATTATGAGATTGATGGTGGGTTTGCTAAAAAGATAGGGGTAAATTTTGCTTGGTATAATTTGACAAATACTTTTGATGATGCTAAGAAAGCAACGCTTATTTTTACAAGTTATCAACAATTAAAGGAGTATATATTAAACAATGATTAATAATTATCAAGCATTTACAACCTTTTTAGATGATTTAAAAGCTAGGTCCTTAAAACCAACCCTTTTATTACATAGCTGTTGTGGACCTTGTAGCAGTCATGTTTTGAAAATATTAGCTATGTATTTTGATATAACGATTTATTATTATAATCCTAATATCTATCCTGATAGTGAATTTGTTAAACGCCTTAATGAACAAAAAAAATTAATTAATAAAATGCATTTACCTATCAAAGTTATTGAAGGTGCTTACGATTATAACCAATATTTAACACATGTTAAGGGCTTAGAACATTTAGGTGAAAGAAGTAAAAGATGCTATGCTTGTTATGAATTTAGGTTAGCTGAGGCTTTTAATTATGCTAAAAATCATCATTTTGATTATTATACTACGACTCTTTCGGTAAGCCCATATAAAAATAGTGATTGGATTAATGAAATAGGTAGTAGATATCAAACGGATAAATGTAAATATTTGTATTCTAATTTTAAAAAAAAGGATGGCTACAAAGATAGCATTAAACTAGCTAAAGAATATGATATTTATCGACAAGATTATTGTGGATGTGCTTTTTCCATTATCGAACACGAAGCACGAAGCAATAGTAAACAAGGTTAAAAGATACGTTTAACTTGAAAAAAAGGAAATTATTTGGTATCATATAATATAGGAAAAATGAGAAAATATTGTGATGAAAGGATGCGTGATTAAATTATGAAATTATTTGATCCTGCCAATAAAGAATTAAAAAAATGTACTAAAATTGCGGAATCAGTAATTGCTTTAGCTGATCAATATAAAGCCTTATCTGATGAAGAATTAAAAAATAAAACGGTTCTTTTTAAAGAACGTCTAAGTAAAGGTGAAACCTTAGATAGCATCATGGTCGAAGCTTTCGCAACCGCTCGTGAGGCCGCAACCCGTGTTATTGGCCAAACACCTTTTAAAGTACAAATCATTGGTGCTGCAGCGATGCATTATGGTAATATCGCGGAAATGAAAACAGGTGAAGGAAAAACTTTAACATCCGTTTTAGTTGCTTATCTTAATGCTCTTACCGGTAAAGGCGTTCACATTGTAACCGTTAATGAATATCTTGCAAGCCGTGATGCGAAAGAAATGGGTGCCATTCATAATTTTTTAGGCGTAAGTGTGGGTTTAAATTTAAGAGAATTAGAAGCTGATCAAAAACGTGAGGCTTATAATTGTGATATTACTTATTCAACTAATAGTGAACTTGGTTTCGACTATTTAAGAGATCACATGGTTTTATATAAAGAACAAATGGTTCAACGTCCAGAAATGAACTTTGCTATTGTCGATGAGGTTGACTCCATTTTAATCGATGAAGCAAGAACCCCATTAATCATTTCTGGTGGCGAGAAAAAAGGCGCTAACTTTTATCTTCAAGCCGACAATTTTGTTAAAGGGCTAAAAGAAGAAGATTATGAAATTGATGTTAAAGATCGCCATGTTACCTTAAAAGAATCAGGTATGGCTAAAGCTGAAAAATATTTTAATGTTGAAAACTTATATGATATTAAAAATGTTGGTTTAGTTCATTATATCAATAATGCTTTAAGAGCTAATTATATAATGGAAAAAGATAAAGATTATGTTGTCCATGAGGGAGCAATTGTAATTGTCGATCCTTTCACGGGTCGTTTAATGATTGGTAGACAGTGGAGTGAGGGGTTACATCAAGCCGTTGAAGCTAAAGAAAGAGTACAAATTAAAAAAGAAACAAGGACCCTTGCGACCATAACTTATCAAAATTATTTTAGAATGTATCATAAACTTGCGGGAATGACCGGTACTGCTAAAACCGAAGAAGAGGAATTTAGAAATATTTATAATATGTTTGTTGTCGAAATTCCTACTAACTTACCATGCATTAGAAAAGATGATCCTGATTTAATTTTTAGATCAATGAAAGCTAAATATCAAGCTATTGCTTTAGACATTAAAGCTCGTCATGAAAAAGGTCAACCTGTTTTGGTTGGTACTATTTCGATTGAATCGAGTGAACTATTATCAGCGCTTTTAAAACGTCATGGTATTCCACATAAAGTTTTAAATGCTAAACAACATGAAAAAGAAGCTGAAATAGTTGCTCATGCCGGTGAAATGGGTGCTGTTACCATTGCTACTAATATGGCAGGACGTGGTACTGATATTAAACTTGGTCCTGGTGTAAAAGAGTTAGGCGGTCTTGCTGTTATTGGTACTGAGCGTCATGAAGCCCGTCGTATTGATAATCAGTTAAGAGGTAGATCTGGTAGACAAGGCGATCCTGGTTATAGTAGATTTTATTTATCGGCTCAAGATGAATTAATGGTACGTTTCGGTGGTGATCGTTTTGAACGTATGTTAGGCATGATTGCTAATCCTGATGCTGAAGGTAATGAAACACCACTTGAATCAAAGATGTTTTCGCGTTTTGTTGAAAGTGCTCAAAAAAAGATTGAGGGTAGCAACTATGATCGCCGTAAGAGTGTTGTTGAATATGATGAAGTTTTAAGAAAACAACGTGAAATTATCTATAATCAAAGAAAAGATATTCTATTTTTAGATAATATGGAACCTACAATTCTTAAAATGATGCACTCAGTGGTTGATCGTTATATTCCTACTTTTATGATTAATGATAAAAAGACTAATGTTGTTGATGAAACTCGTTTTATGAATGAGTTTGGTCATAAATATTTCAATCTCAATGATTTATCAGTTGAAGAAATTAGTGGTTTAGATGAACAAGAATTAAAAAAATTAATTGAAGATAAATTCATTGCTAATTTAAACAATAAAAAAGCTTTAGTACCTGAGGAGGTTTATCAAGAATTCTTAAAAGTTGTATTACTTAGAATAGTTGATAGATATTGGATGGATCATATTGATCAAATGAGTGATTTAAGACAGAGTATAGGTTTGCAATCATATGCTCAAATTAATCCTCTTCGTGAATATCAACAAATCGGCTATGATACTTTCAATGAAATGATTTTAGCCATTAATGATGAAGTTACCTTAACTGTTAATAGAGCTGTTTTAAGAGAAAATTTACAACGTGAAGAACAAGCTAAAATTACGGGTACAAATGCTGGTAGTGGTGATGCACCAAAGCGTAAACCTGTTGTTAATAACAATAAAGTTGGTCGTAATGATCCTTGTCCATGTGGTTCTGGTAAAAAATATAAATATTGTTGTGGTAAAGATAAATAATAAAAAAGGTGTTGACATTTCTTTGGTTTGTTAACACCTTTTTTATAAGAAATAAATTTATCTAAATAATTGGCTAAAACTACCTATTGTGGTAAAATTAATAATGAGAGATTAAAAAATAATTAATAGTAGTAAAATAAATTTAACCTTTTAAGTAACTAAAGGAAGGCAAGTTTATGGAAAAGTATGAACTTATTAAATGTCAAGAAAACTTCAGTAGAAGATTAAAAGATCTTAAAGAAGTTTTGCAAATTGATAAAAGGCAAAAAGAAATAATAGCCCTTGAAAATAAAATGTTAGAGGATACTTTCTGGCAAAATCCTAAATTAGCAAGTAGTATTACCCAAAAAACAAATGATTTAAAAGAAACCATAAAAGAATTTAATAATTTAACTAAAGAATATGAAGAATTAGCGGTAATTATTGAATTAAATGATGAATCACTTTTTGATGAGGCTGAAAAAATAATCAATAAACTTGATAAAGCGTTAGAAGAAGCTGAAATTAAAACTTTACTTGATGAAAAATATGATGCTATGAATGCCATTATGGAACTTCATCCTGGTGCAGGTGGTACTGAATCACAAGACTGGGCTTTAATGTTATATCGTATGTATAAAAGATACGCTGAAAGAAATAATTTTGCCTTTGAGTTAATTGATTATTTAGAAGCAAATGATGCGGGGATAAAAAGTGTAACCTTTTTAATCAAAGGTAAAAATGCCTATGGTATTTTAAAAGGTGAAAAAGGTGTTCATCGTTTAGTGCGTATTTCACCTTTTGATGCTAACGCAAGGCGTCATACTTCTTTTGCGGCATGCAACGTAACACCAGAAATTGATGATAACATTGAAGTTAAGATAAATCCTGAAGATATCAAAATAGATACTTACCGTTCAAGTGGGGCGGGAGGTCAACACGTTAATACAACTGATTCAGCCGTTAGAATTACCCATTTGCCAACGGGAATTGTTGTATGTTGCCAAAATGAAAGAAGTCAAATTCAAAATAGAGAAAAGGCTATGCAAATTTTAAAATCGAAACTATATCAAAAAATGCAAGAAGCTCAAGACAATTTGAAAAAAAATATAGGTACACCTCTTACTGATAATGCTTTTGGCAGTCAAATTCGCAGTTATATCTTGCATCCTTATGCAATGGTAAAAGATCATCGTACCAATGTAGAAAATGCCAATCCTAATAATGTTTTAGATGGTGATTTGAATGAATTTTTGTATAGTTATTTAAAATGGTATAAAAATAAAAAAGGTGAATAATATGCAATCACAAAAAAAGAAAAAAATCAAAGATTTTTTAATTATTAATTTAGGGGTTTTCTTAATGGCCCTAGCCTATAGTGTTTTTATCGATCCTAACAACTTAATTATTGGTGGAGTTGGAGGTATTGCTACTATTATAAAGGATGCCCTTGCTAATTTTAGTATTGGTAATTTTCATATTACTTCCTCAATGCTAATCCTTATTTTTAATATTATCTTGTTATTTTTTGCTTTAATCTTTATTGGTAAAGATTTTTTCTTAAAAACTCTTTATGCCTCAATTATTTATCCTGTATATGTATTTATTCTTGAATTAATTATTAAAGCCTTAGGTAAGCATTTTATCAATTTAACTACCATATCATTAGAACTAAGTGAAAAATTAGCATTATCTAATATTAGCGTTAAAGTAATTATGGCTGGTGCTTACTTAGTATTTGTTATTTTTGGAGCTGTTATTAGTGGTATAGGTTTAGGCCTAGCCTTAAAAAAAGGTGCCTCAACAGGTGGGGTTGATATTATTCAACAAATCTTTTTAAAATATTTTAAAATACCTTTTTCGGTAAGTTTAATCTTTATAGATGGCACTATTGTTTTATCCGCATGTATTTATTTTAAAGATTTATTTACCATTTTATATGGCTTTTCTTTTATTTTAATTTCCGGTTTTGTTTTAGACTCAGTAGCTTTTAGTGGTTTTAATTCCCGTGCCGTTAATATTATTACGAAAGAACCTAATCTTGTAAAAAGCAAAATATATGAAGTTTTAGGTCGTGGTGTAACCGAAGTATATGCCAGAAATGGCTATCAAGAAAAAGATTTTCCAATGCTAGTTTGTGTTATGTCTAATAAAGAATTCTATAAAATTAAATCAATTATTTTAGAAATAGATCCGAGGGCTTTTATTTATGTAACTAGAGCTAGTGAAGTTCATGGTGAGGGATTCAGTTACTAAAATCAGGTGGAAAAGATGCAAGAAACATATACTGTAAAAAAAATTGTTTTAAAAAATAAAGCCTATTTAGTATATTTTAATGATGAGGAAGCCATTATTTTAAATGAAGATCAAATTGTAGAACATCGTATTATTGTGGGTAGTATTTTTACCAAAAATGATTATCAAAAGATTAAAAAAAGTGCCCAAATTACTAAATATTATAATAAAACCCTCCATTATATTGATTTTAAACCGCGAACTAAAAAAGAAGTAGAAGATTATTTAGCTAAATGCGAACTAAATAAAAGTGATATCGACAAAATAATTAAAAAATTAATAACGATTAAATATTTAGATGATGAACGTTATGCTAAAAGTTATGTTAGCGAAGGAATGCGTAAAGGTAAGGGTCGTAATTATCTTTTTCAACAATTGCAAAATAAAGGTTTAGATAAAAAAATGATTGAGACATCTTTAGAGGCCTATGAGTTAGTTGATGAGAGAGCAAATGCTCTTAAAATGGCTACTAAGATGCTTAATATCGTCAAAAAGTATCCACTAAAAAAACAACAAATATTAATAACTAATCACCTTTTACAAGATGGCTTTAATTATGACATTATTAATTATGTTTTTTCTAACATTGAATTAATTGATGAATCTAGTGATCTTCTTAATAAAGAATATCAAAAATTATTAGCTAAAGAGTTAGATAAGAATAAAATTATCACTAAACTTTTAGCCAAAGGTTTTGAATATAGCACCATTAAAGAACTAGTGGAAAATAATAAGTATAATTAAAAAGCCCTTGCCATATAATTTAGTGGTGATTAAATGAAAAAGAAAAAACTTAATGATGGTTTTCGTCAAATTGCAAGTGGCTTTGTAAACGAAAACGAATTAGAAGAAAATATTAAAAATGAAATTAATCGTGAAATTACTAATACTCGTAAAAAATGATTACAAGCAAAATAGTTGTTAAAATTAATAATAAGGTATAAAATTAAGTTGATCTTCAGGGCAGGGTGCAATTCCCGACCGGTGGTAAAGTCCACGAGTCATTAAAATGACATGATTTGGTGTAATTCCAAAACCGATAGTAAAGTCTAGATGAAAGAAGACATAATAATTTATTATGCCTTTTAGGTTGCCTTTTGAAGATTAGGCAACCTTTTTTTAGGAGGTAAAAAAATGAAAAGTAAAAAAATTTTAGCCTACATTACCAAAGTAGCGATATTTTCAGCGTTTTCAACAATGCTTTATTTTTTCCCTAAATTTCCTATCGCTATTATTTTTCCAAGTTTTTTAGAAATTCAGTTTTCTAATTTACCGGCTATTTTAGGCGGTTTCACCCTTGGACCACTTGGAGGTTTTTTAATAGTTTTAATAAAAACATTAATTAAACTTCCCCTTACAAGCACAGCTTGCGTTGGTGAATTAGGTGATTTTTTAATAGGTATTGCTAGCGTTTTGGCATCATCACTTATCTATAAACACTATAAAACTAAAAAAGGTGGTATAATAGGTTTAGTGGTAGGAATTATTACTTGGACAGTAGTTGCCATTTTTGTTAATTGGTTAATATTAGTACCTTTTTATACAAAAGCTTTTGGTTTTAATGCGGTACTAGGAATGTGTCAAAGTATATTTCCTAATATGACTGAAAATAATTTTATCATTTTATATTTATTTGGTTCGGTTTTACCATTTAATTTATTATTATCAACGATAGTATCGTTAGTAACCTTTTTAGTGTATAAGCGTATTTCCGTTTTATTTAAAAAAGATTCTATTAGTTAATGTATTATAACGCGAGGTAAAAATATGAAAATATTAACAATTAGTGATTCTTTTAAAGGCTCGATGACTTCATCAGAAGTAGGTCAAACAATAACTGATTATTATAATGCTTTAGGACATGATGCTAAATATTTACCCATATCAGATGGTGGTGAAGGCTTTTTAGAAGTAATTAATTATATAACTAAATTAAATTATCAAACGATTTTAGTAAAAGATGCCAATCTTAGAGATACTTTAGCTAGTTATATTATTGATGAAGAAAAAGGCATTGCTTATTTAGAACTTGCTCAAAGTGCGGGTCTTACCAAAATTGCTAAAGAAGATTTAAGAGCATTGTTTGCTTCAACATATGGCTTTGGTTTGCTTTTAAAAAAAGTTATTAAAACCCATCATCCTAAGAAAATCGTCATTGGCCTAGGTGGTTCAGCAACCAGTGACATGGGAGCAGGCATGTTAGAAGCTTTAGGAGTCGAGTTCATTGATAAGGATGGTTTTGCCATTCAAAGAGTATGCAATGCTTTACTTATGAAAGCTAGAAAGCTTAGATTTCATGGTTTTAAAAGACTGATTAAGGGTATTGAATTTGTAACTTTAACAGATGTTTTAAATCCTTTATTAGGATCTAATGGTTCAATTTATGTTTTTGCTAAACAAAAAGGGGCTCGTGATGAAGAATTAGCAATGATGGAAAGAAATTTAAGTCATTTTAAAGGTTTATTAAATAAAAAATTAAAAAAAGATCTTCCTGATTTTAAAGGTGCTGGAGCAGCTGGTGGTATTGCATATACGCTTAAATATTTATTTAATAGTAAAATAACAAGCGGTATTGATGAAATTTTACAAATGATTAATTTTGAGGCTTTAATAAAAGAAAGTGATGTTGTTTTTACGGGTGAGGGTAGTTTTGATGAACAAAGTCTAAATGGTAAAGTAATAAGTGGTATCAAAAAATATAACCCTAAAAGAATGATTATTGTTTGTGGCAAAACGAGCCTTAACAACTTTTCTTCTGATGTATATCCTATTGTACCAAGCGTTGCAACAGTTGATGAATCAATGGCTAACCCTAGAGACGCTCTTTTAAAATTACTAAAAACGATTAAATTATAAAAAAAGATTTAGGAAAATAATAAGGTTTTCCTAAATCTTTTTTATTCAAAAAAGGCTTTTAAAAATTTCAAAATACCTTGTTGATCAAAACGATCAGTTACATATTTAGCTTCTTTTAATAAATCTTGATGGGCATTTTGCATTGCTACCCCAAAATGGGCTTTTTTTAAAAGTTTAATATCATTATGACCATCACCAAAAGCAATGGTGCGCTCTAATGGAATATTATAATACGCGCAAGCATCCATAAAACCAATACTTTTATCAACTAAAGGATTAAAAATTTCCACAATGGCATTACCATCAATTTCCCAGTATCTTGATAGAACCTTGTCTTGATAGAAATCATTAAGATATTTAATAAAATTATTTATGGCATCATGTTTAATAAAGAATAAAGCACTATTGGGGTTATCTTGTAAAATGTTAGCAAGAGGCCCTATGTGAAGGATTCCTCCTTCAGTATGTAAGTAAGGGTGAATAAAATCATCATAACTTTGTACAAAAATCTCATCACCGATTTCACAAAAAACATTAATTAAATCATCTTTAATATAATTAATAAGCGTTATTAAGATGGCTTTATCAATACGTAGGTCAGTTATGGGATAATTAGGATCAGTAGGATTACTAATAAGAGCCCCATTATAATTAATAAGGGGTGAGGTAAGATTTAAAGTTTGATAAACAAAGTAACTAGATCGCTTAGGTCTACCGGTTGCTAAAACAATAATGTGACCATCTTTATTTAGTTTGCGTAAATACGCTAAAGTTTCCTCATCAGCTTTCGCAAAATCAAGCAGTAATGTGCCATCTAGATCAATTACAATTAAGTATGGTTTCATAAAATTCTCCTAAATTCATTATAACATAAGTTTACTAACTTTGTCTAATTTAAACGTTAAAAATCTTTTATAATAATTGCTTGCAAAAAAAAATAAACTATGGTAAAATTAATAATAATATCAAATTATTGATAATTTTGGGAAGTTGGTGCTAAAATGCTTATTTATATTAGTGTAATTAGCAAAATAGATGACTTTTTTTCTAAAATATTTGCAGGTTTAAAAGATAGCATCAGTTGGTCAACGCTTGCAACCTTACTTGCGGGAATAATAATAGGTATAGTTATTTGTACAACTATTTATGGGATATTATTAATTAATTCCATTAATCAAAAAGAAAAAGAAATTAAAACTTTAACTGATCAAGTTGATGATGAAAAAATAACTAAAATGGTAGAACAAATAAAAAATGATTATATTGATGAAACAGAATCCTTACCTATTAGTGTTAAGTTTGAAATTTTAGGAAAAAAACTATTTGAAGTAATTAATAAAATAGCTAATGAATATTATCCTAATTCTAAATATCCTTTATATGAATTAACAATTGAAGAATTAATTCTTTTTTCATATTACTTATCTAATAGAATTAGTGAAATTTTTGATAAACCATTACTGGCTCCTTTTAAAAAAATTAGTGTTGCCCAAATTTTTAACATTTTAGATACTAAAAAGAAAATTGAGGAGACTAAAGCCATCAAAGCTATTAAAAAAACCAAAATTACTAAAATAGGAAGCATTCTTATGACGGCTACTAAATATGCTAATCCTGTATATTGGTTTAAAAAGTTATTTGTTGGTACTACTATTAACTTTGCCACTAGAAAAATAGCCCTCTTAATTATTGATATTGTAGCTGATGAAACCAATAAAACATACAGTAAGAGCATTTTTGACAAGGCTCGTCAATTAAAACAAATAGAAATTGAAAAAACTTTAGAAATGTTAGAGGAGGAAGAAGCCGATGCCTAAAAATAATAATTTAGATAATCGCCGTGAATTTTATATTTATCGCGTAGTTAGAAATGGTAAAATCTATGATGATGAAGACAGTAATAAAAATACTGATAATACTTCCTCAAACGTAACTTCACCACAAGAACAAAAAAAAGCTAAACATAATAGTTATGCTGAAGCATTTGGTTATTATGAAGATCCTAAAAGATATGATATTTTTCGTCCTAAAAAAGAAGAAAAAGCTAAAGATGATAATAACGTTTCAAAACAAGTAGAATTACCTGAAAAAGATCAACAAATAGGTTACTATGACGAAGGAGTAACTATTATTGAACAAGAAACATCAAATCAAAACATACAAAATGATGCAGCAAGTAAAACAAATGATTATCAATATGATGATCAAGAAGATTATGATAGTCTCATGCAAAGTGTTGATGAAATGTATTCGGAAAGTTTTACTGAAGAAAGTTATGATCTTGATGAAGAATTAGCTCCTAAAACACCTAATAACTTTTTTGAACGTCCCAAACCTAGCATTTCTTCGCAAGATGAAAAAGAATATAATTATAAAAGTAGAGAAAGCATTACCAAACCTAATGAAAAGGTTTATCAAACTATACCTAATGAGGTTAATAAAGAAACTTTAGTACAAGCAAAACCAGCGCCTCGTCAAGCAATAAATTCTAACATTAGTAGACGTACTAAAAAAAGTAAATATATTGCTCCAAGCATCGATTTATTAACTAAATCAGATGCTAGTAATACTGATAATATTGAAGAAGCTAGA
>CANQWZ010000021.1 GCA_947627685.1 uncultured Bacilli bacterium
ATTAACGCTTTGAAAATTGTGGAGCACGACGAGCTTTACGAAGACCATATTTCTTACGTTCAATCGTACGTGGGTCACGTGTTAGTAAACCTGCTTTTTTAAGCACAGGACGATAATCAGGATTAACAAGTAATAAAGCACGACTAATGCCAAGACGAATAGCACCTGCTTGACCACTTATTCCTCCACCATTAACATTTACTAAAATATCATATTGCGTTCCTGTTTCAGTAAGGTTTAATGGTTGTAATACGTCTAAACGAATTGCTGCAGAAGGAATATATTCTACAAAGTTACGATTATTAACAATGAACTTACCATTACCAGGTACTAAACGTACTCTTGCAACAGAACTTTTACGACGTCCAGTTGCTTGATAAACTGCTTTTTCCATACTTTTAAATCCTCCTACTTAACTTCTAAAGGGAATGCTTGGGGTTTTTGAGCACCTTGTTCATGTTCAGGACCAACATAAACATAAAGACGACGATACATATTGTCACCTTGAGGGCCTTTTGGAAGCATGCCTCTTACAGCAAATTCAACGATTTTTTCAGGTTGCTTTTCCATTAATTCTCTAGCAGTACGTGTTTTTAATCCTCCTGCATATTGAGAATGGCTATAATATTTTTTATCAGCCATTTTATTGCCAGTTAAGACAACCTTTTCGGCGTTAACAACCACTACATAATCACCACCATCAATATTTGGAGTATATGTAGGTTTGTGTTTACCTTTTAAAACAGTAGCAATAGCAACCGCCATACGACCAAGAACTAGGTCAGTGGCATCGATTACATACCATTTACGATTTTCTTGTGCGCTTTTAACTGTATCCATATAAGTTGTACGCATTTTAAATTCCTCCTAAAATTACAAAAAATTTAAGGGCTTAAGTTTGTGGGTTTAAAGTCTTACGACTAAATGTATCGGATTAATTATACACTAAAAGGTAATTTTTGTCAAATGATAAAACTTATTTTTAAACAACCGTTCTTTGAATATAATTACCACTAATTGTTTTAACTTTTGTTATTGTTACAAAGGCTTTAGGATCGATTGAATGTATAATATTCATATATTCAGGAATTTCAAAATTAATAGCATATACTTCAATAACTTTTTTAGGTTGATTAGTATATCCGCCTACAGCATCATAAATTGTCATACCATGTTTAAATTTGGAAAGTAGTGCCAAGCGTAGTTCTTCACTATGTTCGGTAACTATTTCAATTTTAGTCATTAAATAAGTTTGATACATAGCTTGTAAAACCTTCATGTAAACAATGAGTCTAACTATAGTATATAAGACATTTTCAACACTTAAAAGCGATGATGCGCAAATGATGGAAATATCAACGATAAATTGATATTTGGTAAAAGACACTCTTTTTTTCATAACCAAATAATTAGAAATAATATCCATACCACCAGTTGAACCACCACCAATTAAGCATAAAGCCGCACCATATCCGGTTACTAAACCACCAATGATAGCTAAAAGGAGTTTAACACCAGGTGCCATATTTTGTACAAATAATTGTTCTTTAGCAAAATTGTCCGCATTATTAATGATATTAAATTCTTTATTTTTAAAAACTTCAATAATACCTTCGCCAAGACCACCATCATTGCTAATTAAGATTGCAAAAGGGCTTATGGTAAAGCGTGAAATTAGGGACATTAAAACCGTTTGTAAAACAATTGATAAAACTGTTAACATCGCAAAATGTTTACTTACCCCACGCCAACCGATTAATAATAAAGGTATATTAATAATACCAACAAAAAGACCAATATAACCACGCATTGTTGATGCATCACCACTAACTTTTTCAAAAATACCAACGATTAATTGTGATGCTCCTGTAACGCCACCTGAAAAAAAGCCACCTAGTTGTAATATCCAAACGACACCAAAAGAATAAATAGTAGCTCCTAGGATAACTAAAATAATCGATTTGGCAAGTTTACGATTATAGCGGTTTTTATCAACGACAAAACCATCTTTTTGGTCATTTTTTGTCTCTACTTGAGTAGTACTTGTAGATTGTTTGGTTTCCATTTTCTTTTCCTTCTTTATATCTTATTATCTTTGGTTATTCTTCTTGTGGATCATTATTTAATAAAATAAGTGATTCACCTTTATTTTTTTTACTATATCCAAATCGTTTGGTTGTATCAAACAAAATCGGTGGAATGATACAAGTCAAAGCTGAAGCAACAATTAAAGCGTTGCTAAATGATGAGGTAAATGCTCCAAATTCTTCAGCAGTTATACTGACAATTAAAGTACAAGCAACAAATAAATTTGTTTGTAATACGGTTGAAAAGTTAAACCATTTACACAAATAAATAAATGGTATCTTTACTAAAATAAGGGTTATAAATAAGCCTAATATTAATAAAAGATTATTTAATTTTATTAAATTATTAAAAGGCATAACAAGACCTATCTTTATGCCTACTAAGACATAAAACATAGGTACAAAAAGGCCATAACCAATTGTTTCTAATTTATGAATACTTCCTTCACTAGGTCTTGCTGATTTAATGACCATTCCCGCTAAGAAAGCGCCTAATATAAATTCTACACCAGAAATTTCACAAATAATCATTAAAAATAAAAGTAGTGCTATCGTTAATCTTACACCAAAATGAACAATACCATCAGAAATTCTTTTAAAAATAGCTAATTTTAAATATCTGCTAAAAAAATATACAATTACTAAAATTATAACTACTATTAATAAAAACCAAGGTTTTTGTTCTTTACTCATTCCTACTACTAACATTAAAATACTCAAAGCTACAATGGATAATAATTCGGCTTTAGTTGCATAACTATTAATTATTTTACCAATTAAGGTATTTTGTAATTTTTCATCATTAACAAGTGGTACAACAATGGAAGCAAAAGTACTGCTAAAAACAATGGTAAGTAAAGCAATACCAACTGCTTTATTAGTTAAATGTTGCCAAAAAATAAATGATGTTGCAAAACTTATTAAGAGTACTAATGTTAAAAAGAGCGTTGTAAGTAGACTAATATTAATTTTATTTTGTTTGATATTATCCTTTTTTAAAATTGAAAAATCAGTATCTAAACCACTTAGGAATAGTAAAATTCCCATACCAACAATATATAAACCTTCTGGTAGTGGTAAAAGTTCATGATCTTGAACAAATAAATTACGCGTAAAAGGGATACTAGCAATAATTAATCCCATCAAAATTTCAATTACTAAAGTAGGAATAAATTTAGCTTTCAATACACTTAAGATAACAGGAATTATTGCTGATATACTTAGCAAAATAACTACCGGCCAAAGAAGGGATAAATTAAATGTTTCATTAGTTAAATAATTCATATTATTTTACTACTGCTCCACTTTTAGCATCTTTTATTTCAATTAATTCTAAAGTATCATTATCCGTTGCGCAAAGAATCATACCTTCTGATAAAATGCCACGTACTTTTTGAGGTAAAAGATTTGTTACGACCATAACCTTTTTACCAATCAAAGTAGCAGGATCATAGTATTTAGCAATACCTGAAACAACCTGAATGACTTTATTGCCAATTTCAACTTGTGAAACAAGTAATTTGTCCGCATCAGGATGTTTTTTTGATGAAATAATTTTACCAACTAATATTTTAGTTTTCATAAATTCATCAATACTTATCATATCAGTCTTTGGTAAAGGCGTTTCTTCTTTTTTAGCAAAATAAGCAAGTTCATCTTCTAAAATTAAGCGATTAAACAAATTATCAATCTTATCTACTTTAGGATAACTTTGATGTTCACCAAAAGCAAGATTTACAAAGCTAACATCATCTAAAGCAATATTTAGCGCCTTAAGAATTTTTTTAGATGCATCTACTAAATAAGGTGATATTAATACCGCAATAACTCTAAGTGATTCAACAAGATTATACATTACAGTTTGTAAAGTATTATATGCTTTTTCGTCTTTAGCAAGGACCCAAGGCGCTGTTTCATCAATATATTTATTAACACGTCTAACAAACTGCCAAGTTTCTGCTACAGCATCTTGCAAACGAAAATTTTCAAAGCAAAAAATAGTATTTTTAATGCTTGTTGTGGCAACCTCTATTAAGGAATCATCATAAGGTGTTCTAACAAACCCCATGGTAGCACTACCGCCACAATATTTATTAACCATGGCAATAACTCTACTTACTAAATTACCAAGATCATTGGCAAGTTCAGCGTTATATCTTTCCACAAAGCGTTCGTAACTAAATAAGCCATCATTACCAAGTGGTAATTCTTTAGTAAGATAATATCTTAGAGCATCTACTCCATAACGATTAATCATATCCATTGGGTATACCGCATTGCCCCTCGATTTTGACATCTTACCATCTTTAGTTAAAATCCAACCATGAACATATAATTTAAAACGAATAGGTATATCTAAAGCCATTAACATAATAGGCCAATATATAGCATGAAATCTTAGAATATCTTTACCAACAACATGGTATACCGCATCATTATTAAGCCAAAATTCTTGATATTTATCATCGTTTTTTGAGCCATATCCTAATGCTGTTAAATAATTGAATAAAGCATCAATCCAAACATAGATAACATGGCGCGGATTACTTTTAACTTTAATACCCCAGTCAAAAGAAGTTCTACTAACGCATAAATCTTCAAGTCCGGCTTCAATAAAAGCAATAACTTCGTTTCTTCTTGTTTCTGGGACAATAAAATCTGGGTGTTCATTAATATATGCAAGTAGTTTATCAGCATATTTTTTTAATCTTAAAAAATAACTTTCTTCACTAACTAGTTTAGTAGGTTTACCACAATCGGGGCAAGTATCATTTTCGCCTAATTGCGTTTTGGTAAAAAAGGTCTCACAAGATACACAATAATTACCGCTATAAGTACCTAGATAAATATCATCATTAGCTAATAATTTTTCAAAAACATTAGCTACGACTTCTTCATGATTTTTATCAGTAGTTCTAATAAAATAGTCATAGTTGATATTCATCGTTTGCCATAACGCTTTAGTTTCACTAGCTACTTTATCAACAAAAGCTTTCGGAGTAAGTCCTGCTTTATTTGCGGCCTCCTCAATTTTTTGGCCATGTTCATCCATACCTGTTAAATAAAAGGTTTTACGATTCATTTGGCGATTAAATCTTGCGAAAACATCACAAGCAACCGTTGTATAACTATTACCTATTTGTATTTTACCACTAGCATAATATATCGGTGTTGTTACGTAACATTTTTTACACATTTATTATTCACCTCGATTTTACTTGACACATTATAACACAATAATGTTTTTTTATAAAGAAAAATGATTAAGTGATTTTGCGATTTTTCCTTTTTAAAAAGATTCTAACTATAATCATTATTAAAATAAATATTAATAATGATGCCACAATAATTACTACTTCTAAATAATTTTCAACATAACAACTAGCATCACCACCACAACCAATGATATTATCTTCTATTACTTCAAAATTAATTGTTAGACTTGTATCATTACCGGCCCGATCTTTAACATAAATGTAGAACTTGTGTTTACCAGTACTTAGGGCTTCACTATTATAAGGTTTATCATCTAGTAAAATAGTTGCTTCATAAATAAGAAAATTTTCTTGTATTTCGTAATCAATATAATCTAGTTTAATATATTTTTTATCATTTTCAATATTTTTTATTATTATCTTAGGATTTGTTGTATCAACTACTTCTATTATTTGTCTTGCTATATTACTCATATTATTACCACTATCAACTGCTTTATAAGTAATATAACCTTTTTTACCCTTTAAAAGGCCTTCATCAAATAAAGCTTTGGTTACTATTTCTTCTTCTAGATAATATGTTTTGATAATTTGACAAGATGCTTGAAAGTTATCTTCTACTTTTAGACTTTTTTCTAAATTAGTCTTTTGATAATCAACATCATTTACTTTGACATCATCAATACTAATCGTTGGTTTAATGGTATCAATAACAATTATTTCTACCTCATAAGATGCTGTTTGATTGTGGCTTTCATCGATTGCACAATAACTAAATTTAATTAAAACTCCTACTTTTAATAAAGCTTTGATTTCTTCTATTGTTTTAGTATTATACTCATAGAAGTTAAAAATTATTTTAGGACTTGGATCATAATTATCACTAACTATAAATTTTTTTTCCAAGTCAAGATCATCAACATCAATATCATTAATAATTATTTTATTTAACTCATTTATAATAGGAAAAGTAGTATCAATAATCAAAACGCTAATTAAATCAGATACACAAGTATTACCACTGGTATCTTTAGCTATGTATTTAATATAACCTTCTTGATTAGTGCTTAAATATGTTTTAAAGGCCTCTAAAGTGGCAATTTCTTTTTCTTCATTGTTATAATACTTAGCAAGCATTTCCACATCTTTATCATAATTATCTTTTGATGAAACGCCTTCAAAAAAAGTAGTTTTAGCAATTTCCCAATCATTTATTTGTAAGGCTTTAGGACATGTAATAGTGGGAGCACTACTATCAACAACATTTACAGCTTTTGATAAAACAATGTAATCAGCACCAAGTTTATCATAAATAGTAATGTGTATGGTTTTTAGACCTATCGTTAAAGTATCAATTTCTTTTTCTTCTAAATACTCATATTCACCACTTTGGCGATTTAAAATTTTAATATCTTCTTTGAAGTTAGGAATGCTACTGTAAACTTCTAATTCATAATTTTCAATGTCCCAATTAATTTTAATCTTCTCTAGCTTTTCTATTTGAAAGGCCATTGTTTTATTATTGGTATCAAATAGATGGATACTAATTCCCTTATTATCAAAATCATCATCTGTAAAATATTCATAAATATTATCAATTGGCTTTTTAGCTTTTAATTTAATGTTGCACAAATTATTTTTATAACTTGAAAAATAACCTTCGCTAAGCTTTTCATCTTTTAATAGCCGTAATCTTAAATCACTATCATCAACAAAATCATTGATAATGGCCTTATTAAAAATGGATGAATGTGAAAAATAAAAGTATTGATTATCAACTAAAACCGGTTCTAAATACTCCCTTTCAAGACGTATTTGAATGCTTGCTTCACTTAGATTGGCAAATTGATCTAAATTAATATTAAGATTAATAATATCATTGGTATTATAACTTGTTTTATCAAACACTAAATATACTTTAGCATAACTACCCGCTTTGATAAAATTATTTTTTAACAAACCTAAATTTAAGATAAAAACCATCACAATTACTAGCATCATTTTTTTAAGTATTTTCATAATCTCTTTTTTCACCTCATATAATGTAGTTATTATTATAGTTATTTATAATTACTTTTTTTGATGAAAAAAGAAGAATAAAAATTTTAATTAAAAAATGAACCCTCCTTGTTATCTAACATTTTGGGTTCACTTCAAAATCATAGTATTAAGATATTATAGTTGTAAGATCTTTATAACCTTTAAACATTTGTTTCTTCATTTCAAGGGCTTTTTCAATTGGTGTTGCAACGACTTTATTGTTAAATACACCCATACATTTGCCACCTTCACCATTTAATAATTCTTCTACAGCCGCATTGCCAAGTCTACTAGCAAGTACGCGGTCAAATGGTGTAGGACAACCTCCTCTTTGGATGTGGCCAAGAATGGTTGCTCTTGAATCGAAACCAGTATATTCGTTTATTTGTTTAGCAAGTTCTCTAACATCGGTAATATGTTCAGTTATAACGATTAAAACATGACGACTTTTATGGTTTTGACAATTTTTAACCGTTTTAATAACTTCTTCTAAACTATAACCTGTTTCGGAAGTAATAACTAAATCAGCACCGGTTGCAACAGCAGCCGCATAAGCAATATCACCACAATAGCGGCCCATTACTTCAACAATTGAGCAACGTTTATGAGAATTAGATGTATCTCTTAATTTATCAATGGCTTCTACGGCCGTATTAACAGCTGTATCAAAACCAATGGTAAATTCGCTTGAGGCAATATCGTTATCAATAGTACCAGGAAGGCCAATACAATTTAGCCCCATTTTGGTAAGTTTTAAAGCTCCACGATAAGTACCATCACCACCAATGGCAATTAAAGCATCGATATCTCTACTTTTTAGTTGATCTAAAGCTATTTGTGCAACTTCATCTTGACTAAATTCTGGTAATCTTGCGGAACCCAAAATAGTACCACCACGATTAATAATATTTGTTACCGCATCACGATTCATTAATTTAATTTTTCCTTCAACTAGACCTTTATATCCTTCTTCAACGCCATAAACTTCTAGTCCATTATGAATACCTGCTCTAACGATAGCACGGATAGTTGCATTCATACCAGGTGCATCACCGCCTGATGTTAAAATGGCAATTTTTTTAATTTCCTTTTTCATGTTAGCCTCCATAATCATCAATAAATTATCGTTATCTTAATTTTTACCTAAAAAATTATACTATAATTTTTATTAAATCGACAAATATTTGCTTTTATTTAATAGATTTTAAATGCCAAATTTTCTTAGCATATTCATCAATACTACGATCAGATGAAAAACGTCCTGCTTGGCTAATATTAACTAGTGACATTTGATTAAAACGTTTTTTATCTTGATAAATTTTATCCATTTCATCAAAAATATGCATATAATCTTCAAAGTCAGCAAGGCACATATAACGATCAGCAACACCATTTGAAGTTAAAAGATAATTAGCAATATTCTCAAAACTTTTGCCTGCAAAGCCTTTTTTAAGCGTTGCAATGATACCTCTTAAATCTTTGTTATTGTTATAAAAATAAGTAGAATTATATCCTGCACGCCATAATTCGTCTACTTCTTTAGCACTCATACCAAAAATAAAAATATTTTCATTTCCTACCGCATCACAAATTTCAACATTGGCACCATCCATAGTCCCAATAGTTAATGCACCATTTATCATAAATTTCATATTGCTAGTGCCACTTGCTTCAAATCCAGCTAGGGATATTTGTTCACTAATTTCGCTTGCGGGCATCAAGTATTCTGCAAGTGTTACACAATAATCTTCAACAAAAACAACATTTAGTTTTTCTTTCATTTTAGGATTTAGATTAATGTCTTTAGCAATATAATTAATAAGTTCAATTATTTCTTTTGCTAAATAATAGCCTGGAGCAGCTTTAGCACCGAAAATGAAAGTTTGAGGAGTAATAACGGCATCGGGATTTTCTTTTAATTTATTATATAAACTAATTATTTTTAAAACATTTAATAATTGTCTTTTATATTCATGTAATCTTTTTACTTGTACATCAAATCTAGTATTAGGATCTAAAATAACACCTTGTTTTTTATAAATCATATTAGCAAAATCACATTTATTTAAATATTTTATGCGTCCAAGTTCATCAATAACTTTATTATCTTCATGATATGCTAAAAATTTTTTTAACTGACTTGCATCCTTATACCAACTATGACCAATTGTATCATCTAATAAACTTGCAAGGCGGGGATTGGATTGATGAAGCCATCTTCTATGGGCAATACCATTAGTTACGTTAGTAAATTTATCGGGGGTTAATTGATAATAATCTTTAAAAATACTGCGTTTAATGATATCACTATGTAAAACCGAAACACCATTTACGCTAAAACTTGCCACGACACTTAAGTTAGCCATTCTAATATGATTATTAGCAATTATGGCCATTCTACTAATTTTTTCCCAATCACCGGGATAAATTTCCCATAAATAAGATGTATACCGCCTATTTATTTCTTTAATAATAGCATAAATACGAGGCACTGTTTTATTAATTAAGTCTTCACTCCAAACTTCTAAAGCTTCTTGTAAAACGGTGTGATTAGTATAGGCTACCGTTTTATTAACAATTTGCCACGCTTCATCCCAACCAAAACCATATTCATCCATCATTATACGCATAAGTTCAGGAATACATAAAGCAGGATGAGTATCATTGATATGAATAACCGCTTTATCAGGTAAAGTATGTAAATCATGATAACGTTTAAGGTGATCATGGATAATATCTTGAATAGCAGCACTTACTAAAAAATATTGTTGCTTTAAACGTAACGTTTTACCCTCATAATGATCATCAGAAGGATATAAAACTTTCGAAATGAGTTCAGCTTCTTGATTTTCTTTAACGGCTTTCATATAGTCACCTTGCGAGAAAGATTTCATATCAAACTCATTGACACTTCGTGCTTTCCATAAACGTAAGGTTGATACAGCATCACTATGTCCGCCCGAAATTAATAAATCATATGGCATTGCTTCAACTATTTTGGCATCATGATAAGTAACTTTCATTTTGCCATCTTCATAATGCTCATTAACATAGCCCCCGAATTTAACTTTGTAAACTCTATCACTTCTAGGTACAAGCCATACTTCACCACCAGGAAGCCAAACATCGGGCATTTCCGTTTGCCAACCATTTACAATTTTTTGTTTAAAAAGACCATATTCATAACGGATTGAATAACCTGTTGCGGGATAATTTAAAGAAGCAAGAGAATCCATAAAGCATGCCGCAAGCCTACCAAGACCACCATTACCAAGTCCTGCATCATTTTCTTGATCATAAAGTTCTTCTAATTCAAAGCCAAATTCATTTAAAACATTTTTATAATCTTCAACCACCCCTAAATTATATAAGTTGGTTTTAAGACTTCTACCTACTAAAAACTCCATACATAAATAATAAACACGTTTAGGAGCTTCGGCTTTAAGATTATGGTTGAACTCTTTTTTCTTTTGTAATAGTAAATCTAAAACCGACATACTAACTGCTTTATACATCTGATCAATACTAGCATCAGCTGGGCTTACACCAAAATAATTAGCTAATTTTTCTTCTAAATGCATCCTCGTTTCTGCAAGTTTTTCATGTTGTTTGGGCATATTTTTATCACCTATTTATTTAAAATTTCCTCATACATCTTTATATATTGTTTAGCCGATGTACTCCAGCCAAAATCTTTATTCATTACCATTGCCATTTGATGATGCCAAAGTTCTTTATCTTGATAGTCTTTTAAGGCTTTTTTGATAACTTCAAGCATATCTTTAGCATCAAGACTTTCAAAAGTATAACCATTACCATTTTCATGGCTAAAATCAATAATACTATCTTTTAGTCCACCAGTACTTCTAACAATGGGAATAGCACCATAACGTGATGCTATCATTTGTGATAAACCACAAGGTTCAGCAATTGATGGCATTAAAAACAAATCACTTGAAGCATAAATTTTTCTTGATAAATCTTGATTATAGGCAATAATTACACGTAATTTATTTTCATAAAGATATTCTAAATCTTTAAAATATCCTTCATAATATTGATCACCAGTACCTAAAATAACAATTTGTACTTTTTCTTGTAATAATTTTTCAAAAATTTCTTTAACTAAATCTAGGCCTTTATGAGCTACTAAACGTGTTACCATGCCAATCATCGGAATTTTATCATCAACCGGTAAAGCAAGCATAGCTTGTAATTCTTCTTTGTTTTCAGCTTTTTTAGAAAAATCTTTACGATCATAATTACTAAATAAGGCTTTATCTTTAGCAGGATTATAAAAAATTTTATCTATACCATTTAAAATGCCTCTAAGTTTACCTTCTTTTTTTACACGATTGGTTTCATATTCTAATCCATGGGCAAATTCTTTTTGTAAAATTTCTTCGGCATAACTTGGGCTAACCGTTGATACAGCATTAGCTGCTTCCATTGCACCTTTCATAATATTAACTTTACCATCATATTCAAGCAAATAACCATCATTCATTGATAAACCAAAAACATCTTCAATGATATCTTGATCATATGCATAAATACCTTGGTATTCAATGTTATGAATTGTAAAAATCGTTTTTACTTTTTTAAAGTGTTCATCATTATAATAAAGGGTACGTAAATATACAAGTAGCATTCCCGCTTGCCAATCATGAACATGAATTATATCAGGAATCATATCTAAGAAAAGCATTACATCAATAGCAGCTTTACTAAAGAAAGCAAAACGTTCAGCATCATCAAAATAACCATAAAAATTATCTCTTTTAAAGTAATATTCATTATCAATAAAATAATATTTTATACCATTTTCTTCATATTTAAAAATGCCACAATATTGATTACGCCATGAAAGCCTTGTTATGGTATTACCTACATAAATAAGTTTATTTTTATAACCTTGATTAAGTTTTTCATAAAGTGGCAATATAATGCTTAATTCGTATTCACCTTTACTATTTTTTAAAATTCTTTTTGGTAGTGAGCCAATTACATCACCTAGCCCTCCTGATGCAAAAAAGGGTTGTGCTTCACTAGCCACAAAACAGATTTTTTTAATTTTTGGTTCGCCCATGTTTTCCCTCCTAAATGATTTAAATCATTGTATTTTTATTTAAATAATATGGTATTTTTTCACATCCTGATAAATTATTACGACTTCTAATAGTAACATTTTTATCAGTTATAACATAATTTAATTTAACATTATCACCGGTTATCGTATCTTGCATGATTATAGAGTTTTTAATAACGGTTCCCCTACCAACCTTTACACCCCTAAATAAAATGCTATTTATAACCGTACCTTCAATTTCACAACCATCAGCGATAAAACTATTTTCAACTTTAGCACTAAAACCATACCTAGTTGGAGCTGAATCACGAACTTTGGTGTAAATACGATGATTTTTATCCCCAAATAATTGGTTTCTTGTTTCTTCTTGTAATAGTTTCATATTATTTTTAAAATAGTTTTCCATCGAATTAATGTGTAAATAAACACCATCATAATCATACCCATAAATTTTTAAACTCTTAATATTATTAAAAATTAAATCGCGATGAAATGATTCCATGCCTTGTGTAATTGCCTCTTCTAATAAACCTTGTAAAAGGCGACGATTGATAACAAAAACATTAATACAAGAATTGGTTATTTCATTAGGTTTAGATTTTAATTGGGCACTAGTTATACGCTTGTTTTTATCGATGGTAAAATTCATGTGCTGTTCTAAATCTTTTTCACATTTGCCACGGCGATATAAAATAGTAATATCAGCATTAGTTGCTAAATGTTGATCAAAAACATCATTAAAATCTATTAAATTAACACTATCACAATCAGATAGCACTACTAATTCTTCCATTTGACTTTCAATAAAACCCTTGATACTGATTAAAGCTGCTAAACGACTAGAATACAAAGTATCACTTTTATAATTGGTAGTAGGTGGAAAAATTACTAGGCCACCATTTTTACGTGAAAGATCCCAATCCTTTCCTGATCCTAAATGATCCATCAAAGATTGATAATTATTTTGGGCTAAAATACCTACGTTTACTACTTCAGCATTAACAAGATTTGATAGGGCAAAATCAATTAAACGATATCTGCCACCAAAAGGAATGGAAGCAGTTGTTCTTTTCCTAGTTAATTCATCAATGGTTTCATTATGAATATTCGAAAATATTATGGCTAATGCTTTCATAAACTATTCTTCCTTTCCTTTCTTTTTTACATCTTCTTCGATATTTGCGCCAGCCTTAATTACGACATCATCAAAAATATGCACACCACGGCCAATTACCGCAATACTACTATTGGTATCCTTGGCATGCCCTATATGAACATTTTTATCGATAATGACATTTTCATCGATAATACTATATTCTATAATGCTACCACTGCCTATAATGGTATTAGCAAAAATAACACTATCTTTAACTACTGCACCTTTTTTAACTTCAACCGATGATCCTATTACACTATTAATAATAGTACCTTCAATTTTAGCACCATCAGTAATTAAGGAATTAGTAATAATGGCATCTTTAGCAATATATTGAGGTTCAATACCAATATTACGTGAATATATTTTCCAAAAAGGATTGTAAATATCAAAAGAAGGATTATCACCAATTAAATCTTGGTTAGCTTCCCATAAACTTTGAATAGTACCAACATCTTTCCAATAGCCTTTAAAAGGATATGCTTGCATTTTGCAACCACTATTAAGCATTTTAGGAATGATATTTTTACCAAAATCATTTTGGCTAGTAGGATCTGCATTATCAGCAATTAAATATTTAAATAGTTTGTCCTTCTTAAAAATATAAATTCCCATCGAAGCTAGATTACTTTTAGGATGAGCTGGTTTTTCTTCAAATTCAGTAATGCGTCCCATATCATCAGTATTCATAATACCAAAACGACTTGCTTCCGTTAAAGGCACTTCTAGTACCGCAATTGTGCAATCAGCATCATTTTTAATATGCTCATTTAACATCATATTATAATCCATTTTGTATATATGATCACCTGATAAAATTAGGACATGTTCAGGATCATAATTTTCAATAAAACTTAAATTTTGATAAATAGCATTAGCTGTTCCTTTATACCATTCACTACCATTTTTAGCTTGATATGGTGGTAAAATATGCACACCACCAAAGGTACGATCTAAATCCCAAGGTTGACCATTACCAATATATTCATTTAAAACAAGCGGTTGATATTGGGTTAAGACACCTACGGTATCAATGTTAGAATTTACACAATTTGATAAAGTAAAATCAATTATGCGATATTTCGCACCAAAAGATACGGCCGGTTTTGCCACTTTGGTTGTTAAAGCATAAAGTCTACTACCTTGTCCACCTGCTAGTAACATTGCTATACATTTTTTTTGACTATACATTTTCTTTCTCCTTTCTTAAAATTATGCCACAATTTTCGGGTATGGTTATTGGTTGTCCACTTGTGATTTTTTGGTTTTCTAAAGTGGTTTTACCACCATATTTGATATCACTACTACATAAAATAATTTCATATCGACCTTCAGCAAGTTCAATAAGGTAATTAGGCCAACTAACAAAAGCAAAATTGAGAATAACTATTAAAGTATCACCATTACTAGCTATTCTTTGATAACTAATAATATTATGATCTTTATCATCAACTACTAACCATTTAAAACCATCCCAGTTTATATCGTTTTGATATAGTGCCATACTATTTTGGTATAAATGATTAATGGTACTAACAAAGGTCTGTAAACCTAAATGTTGATCATATTTTAATACTTCCCAGTCAAGCTCTCTAGTTTCAGACCATTCTCTAAATTGGCCAAATTCACCGCCCATAAATAATAATTTTTTACCAGGATGAGTCATCATATATAAATAATAGGCTTTTAATGAAGCAAATTTTTGTTCATAATTGCCTGCCATTTTATTAATTAGTGAACCCTTCATATGAACAACTTCATCATGACTTAAGGGTAAAATATAATGTTCACTAAATATATAAGTTAATTGAAAAGTTAATTTATCATGTTCGTAACGTCTAAATAAAGGATCTGTTTTCATATAAGCTAAAGTATCATTCATCCAACCCATATTCCATTTATAATCAAAGCCAAGACCATTTTCATTGGTTGGGTAAGTTATTTTCGGATAAGCTGTTGATTCTTCTGCGATCATTATTACCCCGGGATAATATTTATGAATAGTGGCATTAACTTTTTGTAAAAAGGCTACAGCTTCTAAATTAATATTAGTGCCTTGATTATTTAGATGCCAATTACCTTCCGTGCGCCCATAATCAAGGTATAACATTGATGCTACTGCGTCAACTCTAATACCATCAATATGAAACTTATCAACTAGAAACATTGCATTTGATACTAGAAAAGATTGCACCTCATTACGGCCATAATCAAAACATCTAGTACCCCATCCTAAATGTTCTTTTTTAGTTT
>CANQWZ010000022.1 GCA_947627685.1 uncultured Bacilli bacterium
TGATGGATGTTTCATTTCTTGTCATCAAGTGGAAGTACATTTTGCAAAATTGCATATTGGCGTGTATAATAATGATAGTATCATTCCTTGTGCCTATGTTTAGGCTAAGATATATAAAGCCGATAAATGTCATAAAAGCAAAAGAATAATACGTCATAATTCAAACAAAAAAGCTCTCTTTAGCAAGTAAAATTGCCTAAGAGAGCTTTTTTATCTTTTATAATTACCAAAAATTTTAGGCTTTCGGTAGTATTTATCTTTTATTTTAACTGTTTTATTTTAATCATATTATTAGTTAGCGTAATTAAACTATTTATAGTAGCAAACATTTGATCAGTAGGAACCTTAATAATCAATTTAACATTACTGCTAAAATCACGCTCAATAATACTATAATTTTTTAGTTTATTTTCAATAATATCTAAATAAGAATAATTAAAAATAAGTTCTAACAAGCAATATTCTACCATAGGAATAATTGTAGCCTGTTTTAGACACTGGCTAGCAGCACTACTATAGGCTCTAACAAGTCCCCCAGCACCAAGCTTAATACCACCATAGTATCTAGTAACAACACAGGCAAAATTAGTAAGATTATTTTTTCTAAAAACATCTAAAACAGGTAAACCAGCTGTTCCGCTAGGTTCACCATCATCACTATAATGACCAGCTTCACCTGTTTTGCCAATAATGTAGACAGTAATATTATGGGTTGCATCGCTAAATTCTTTTTTAATATCACTAAAAAAATTTTTAGCATCATCTACTGATGCAACTGGTTTAATGGTTGTAATAAATTCACTTTTATTAATAGAATAAGAAGTTCTTGCATATTTTGCTACAGTATTCACTTAAATCACCACCGTTATTATAACATTTTTTTAGATAATCATTAAAAAAAGTGCAATTAAAATCTAAAAATCTTATAACTAGCCAAACAAAAAAAGATGTGATAAAATATAGATACATAAATTTTATTTAACCAAATAAGGTGTAGAAAATGAATGAAACAATCGAACAAAAACTTGTCAAAAAATTAATAGCTAAAAATTATAAAATTAGTTTTGGTGAATCATGTACAGGAGGATTACTTGTTGCAACCTTAATTAATGCTAGTGGTGCATCAAAGGTAGTAGATGAAAGTTATGTAACCTATGCAAATACTGCTAAACAAAAGATTTTAAAAGTAAAAAAAAGAACCATTGCTAAATATAGCGTTTATTCTAAAGAAGTAGCTTGCGAAATGGTGGAAGGTTTGTTTAAAAAGACTAAAGCTAATGTTTGTGTTAGTGTAACAGGTGAGGCTGAAAACCAGTTAAATGATTGTACTTGCTATTATGCAATAATAATTAATAAACAAAAATGGGTAGAACAAGTCAGTTTTAAAGGCTCACGAAATGAAGTTAGAGATCTTCAAACAAAGCATATTTTAACAAGAATATACGAATTGTTACAACAATATTAAAGGGTTATTTTCGTTGCTATAAAAAGCATTTTATGATATAATATTCAAAGATGTGAATAAAAAATGCCTATTTGATTTAATAAATTCACAATTGTAGGAGGATTTTATGGAAAATAATTATATGAACGATGCACTACTTGGTAAAATATCACGTGAACAAAATGTTCGTGTTAGCCAAATTAGAGCAGTATTAGAATTAATTGAAGGTGGTGCTACCGTTCCATTCATCGCTCGTTATCGTAAAGAAGTAACAGGTAATTTAGATGAAGAACAAATTCGTGCGATATATCAAGAATGGGATTATGGCCAAAAACTAGCCGCACGTAAAGAAGATGTAATGCGCCTAATCGAAGAAAAAGGCAAACTTACAGATGAAATCAAAATGGGCATTATAAATGCTACAAAACTTTCAGAAATTGAAGATATTTATCGACCATTCAAAGAAAAGAAGAAAACAAGAGCTACTGATGCTAAGAAAAAAGGCTTAGAACCACTAGCTGAATATTTACTTTCTTTCCCACTTGAGGGTAATGTAGAAGAAGTTGCAAGTAAATATGTAACTTCTTTAGATGGTTTAACTGATGAAGAAATTGAAAATATGAAAAAAGAGGGCTTAATCGTTAAAAATGTTGAAGAAGCTCTTCAAGGTGCTAAAGATATTATCGCCGAAATCGTTTCTGATGAACCTAAATATCGTGCATGGATTCGCGAAAATTTTGAAAATGAAGCCAAGATTAAATGTGAATTTAAAGAAGGTGCCATCGACGAAAAGAAAGTTTATGAAATGTATTATGCATATGAAGAACCACTTAAGACGATTAAACTTCATCGTATTCTTGCTTTAAATAGAGCCGAAGCTGAAAAAGTAATAAAAGTAAATGTAGTAGAGGATTATGCTAAAGTATTAGATTATATCTGTGGTGATATGATTAAAGTAAAAGAAGCAATTACAGCCTCATATGTTCATGATGCATGTCAAGATGGTTATGATCGTTTAATTAAACCTGCCATCGTTAGAGAGATTCGTTCCGAACTTAAAGAAAAAGCTGAAGATCAAGCTATTAATATTTTTGGTGAAAACCTTAGCAATTATTTGTTACAACCCCCTATGAAGGGTAAAGTTGTTTTAGGTGTTGACCCTGCTTTTAGAACAGGTTGTAAACTTGCGGTAGTAGATGCAACCGGTAAAGTTTTAGAAAAGAGCGTTATGTATCCTCATCAAAAGCAAAAAGGTGAAAATGTTCCTCCTGCTAGATATCAAGCTGCTGTTGATACTTTCTGTGATTTAATTAACCGTTATAATGTCGAAGTAGTCGCAATGGGTAATGGTACAGCTAGCCGTGAAACAGAGGCCTTTGTAGCAAATACACTTAAAAACATTGATCGTGATGTAAAATACATTATTGTTAATGAAGCAGGTGCATCAGTATATTCAGCTTCCGATCTTGCACGTGAAGAATTTCCAGATTATTCAGTTGAAGAGCGTTCTGCCGTATCAATTGCGCGTAGACTTCAAGATCCTCTTTCTGAACTTGTAAAAATTGATCCTAAATCAATTGGTGTTGGTCAATATCAACATGACGTAAGTCAATCTAAACTAGCTGAATCATTAGATTTCGTTGTGGAAACAGCAGTTAACAAAGTTGGTGTTAATATTAATACCGCATCGTATTCTTTATTAAAATATGTTGCAGGTTTAAATATTGGTACTGCTAAAAAAATTGTTGCCCATCGTGAAGAAAATGGTCGTTTTGAAAATCGTAACGATATCAATAAAGTTAAAGGTGTAGGGGCTAAAACTTTAGAACAAGCAATTGGTTTCTTAAGAATTGTTGATGGTAATGAACCACTAGACATGACAGGTATTCACCCTGAAAGTTACGAAGTAGCTTTAGCTATTCTTAGCAAATTAGGCTTTACTTCAAGTGATTTAGGTAAAGAAGAACTTGTTAATAAAGTTAAATCATTGACTGATGAAGAAAAACAAGCAATGATTAAGGAATTAAATGTGGGTGAATATACATTTAATGATATTTTAGATGCTTTTGTTTCTCCACTTCGTGACGCACGTGATGTAATTGAAGCACCAGTCTTAAGAAGTGATGTTCTTGAGTTATCAGATTTACAAGCAGGCATGGAACTACAAGGAACCGTTCGTAATGTAACTGATTTTGGTGCCTTTGTTGATTGTGGCTTACATGATGATGGTCTTGTTCATGTTTCTAAAATGTCATCTAAATTCATTAAACATCCTTTAGAAGCTGTTCATGTTGGACAAATTGTTAAAGTATGGGTTTTAGAAGTTGATTTAAATAAAGGTAGACTTCAATTAACAATGATTGATCCAAATGCTCCAAAAGAAGAAAAAGAAAAGAAAAATAAACCTAAATATAATAAAAAACCTCAAGTTGATCCAGAAAAAGAAAAATTAAGAAAAGAACGTCTTGCGCAAAAAGCTAAGCGTGAAGAATATAAACGTCGTCAAGAAGAAAGATTTGAACGACAAATGCAAGCTTTAAGAGATAAATTTTCAAATTAATTAATATAGCAATTTTAGGAGGAAAAAAACAATGGTATTTGAAAAAGTACAAAAAATTATTGCTGAGGGATTAAACGTATCACCTGATAAGATAACAATGGATACTCATTTAGTTGATGATTTAGGTGCTGATTCCTTAGATGCTGTGGAATTAATTATGGCTTTAGAAGATGAATTTGGTATTGAAGTAGATGATGAAGCTGCTCAAAGCATGAAATATGTTAAAGATTTAGTAGCATATATTGAAGAACATCAAAACTAAAAACAAGGAAAAGGTTTCTACGAAAGTAGAAGCCTTTTTTAAAAACATTTGCTATAAAAAAATATTTTTAGTTTGACATTAAAAACATTTTGTTTTATAATAATATAAGAAAAAGAGGTACGAAAATATGGAAAATGAAAATAACCAAATAAAAACACCTAAAAAAAGAATAAGTCCAATAGTTGTTCCAACCATTGATGAACCTAAAGCATCAAAGGCTACAACACCAAAAAAAGCAACAACTTCGAAAGCTGAGCCTAAAAAAACAACAACTTCGAAAGCTGCACCTAAAAAGAAAGCTACTGCTAAAAAAGCAACAACCTCCAAGGCAGCAGGCAAAAAGCCATCAAAGCCTAAAATTGATGAGAAGCAAATAACATCAATTAAAATTGACCCAAGAACAGGTACAATTAAACAAGCTACTAAGCAACCTAAAACCAAACCTGTTGAAGTAGTTGAAAAATTACCAGAAGTTCCTAAAAAAAAGCCAGCTAAACCAAAAGTAAAAAAACCATCAATTAAAAGTAAAGATGTTACAATAGAACCTGCTCCACGTGACAATACACCAAAAGAAATTGTTAGACCAACTCCTAAAAAGGCTAAACAGTTTACTAAAGAAGAAAAGGTTTTATATAAAAATTTAGAAGATTCATTTAATTTTGTAGCTAATATGACTAATGTAATTGAAGAAAGAACGATGGATACTAAAAATATTCCGGATCTTACTATTGGTGAACTTCATGTTATAGAAATGGTCAATAAGTATAATAATAAACCGATGACGTTAATTGCGAAACAAATGCATGTTACGGTCGGATCACTTACAATTGGTGTTAATCGCTTAGTTCAAAAGGGATACTTATTAAGAATTAGAGATGAAATGGATCATCGTGTTATTTTATTAAGCATTACTCAACAAGGTAAAAAAGTACTAAAATTTCATGATAAATTTCATGATGATATTTTAGGATTAGTTTTAGATACGATTCCCCTTGCGCAAGCAGCTAAAGTTATTAGTCAATTTGCCTATATTTTAGAACTCTATTATGATCCATCAATAGGTGATGAAAACAACAAAAAAAATAAAAAAGAAAGAAGATAAAAAATGAATAAGGCTATTTATCAAAAAAGAAGAATGAATCTTTTCAAAGAATTAAAAAATAATAGCGTTGCTATTTTACATTCAGGATATACGCAATTTAAAAGTGCTGATTCAGAATATCCTTTTGTTGTTAATAACAATTTCTATTATCTAACTGGTATTGATCAACCTGATGTTACAATTGTTATTGGTAAATTTAATGAAGAGTATAAAGAATGGCTCTTTTTAGATGAAATTGATGAAGTTAATGCTAAATGGGTTGGACGTACGTTATATAAAGAAGAAGCATCACAAATTGCTAGCATAAATGTAAAGGATATCTTTTATAATGATACTTTTATGACTTTTTTAAGCAATCGCTTGCAACCTACTAGACATTTTGTTGACGTAGCCGAAATTGTTTATTTAGATCTTGAAAAAAGATCGCAAACCCTATATAATACTTTTGCTTTAAAGTTATCTAAATATTTGCATAAAGATTATCCAAGTATCAAGATTGAAAATCTTTATGCTAAAATGATTAAAATGCGAATGATTAAAACCCAAGAAGAGGTTGATTTAATTGTTGACTCAATTTATACTACTCAAAGAGCCATTTATAATGTTATTAAACATGGTAACGAGTTAACTTGTGAAACACTCGCTGAAGCATATCATAATTTTGTTTTAACAAGTGAAAACAAAACCATTTCTTTTGAAAGTATTATTGCCTCAGGTAAAAATGCTACCATTTTGCATTATGTGAAAAACAATAGTAAAGTAGAAAAAGATAGTTTACTACTAATGGATGTTGGTTGTTATACTAATCACTATTCTTCTGACATATCAAGAACTTTCCCTGTTAATGGTCATTTTACACCTCGTCAAAAAGCCATATATGAAGTTGTTTTAGATTGCAATAAGCGTTGTATTGATTACGCAAAAGCCGGCATTAGTTGGAAAGCTTTAAATGATTATGCTAAGGATATTTTAGCAAGTGGTTGTATTAAACTTGGTTTAATCAAAAACAAAGAGGAAATATCGAAATACTATTTTCATTCGATTGGTCACTCTTTAGGCCTTGATGTACATGATCCTTCCATAGATAGTTTAGGCCTTCTTGAAGGAATGGTAATTACAATTGAACCAGGTTTATATATTGAAGAAGAAGGCATTGGCATAAGAGTTGAAGATAATATTTGGATTACCAAAGATAAAACTGTCGTTTTATCACATGATATTATCAAAGAAATAGATGAAATTGAAGAAATGATGGCAAAAAAATAAAAGTTAAAAAGCACATTTTGATATATTCAAAATGTGTTTTTTTGCATTAAAATTAAAAATATAACTAATAATATAATTATGGAAAAGAAATTGCAAAATTTATTAAAAAAGCTTACCTTTTTAAATTATAAACTTAATCCTACTTTACTTGCTTCATCTTTTGCTTTCTATTTATTATTAACTATCATTCCTTTTTTATTAATCATCTATAGCATATTAATAAAATTAGAAATTGTCACAGTATCCAATAATATTCTTTTTAATCATCACTTATTAAATAGTATCTTATTAATTATTAATTTACTATGGACTAGTTCTAAACTTACTAATAATTTACTATTGATTGCTGATGTAATTTACTATCATAAAAAATATCGTCCTCGTTTTAAATTAAGAATTACCGCTTTTTTCTTAACGATAATTTTCATTTTGATTGCTTTGCTTTTAATTATTATTACTATTTATATTAGTTATCTTAAAACAACTATTACTTTACCATATCGCTTTATTCTAAATATCATACAATTTATTTGCCCATTTTTATTTATAATTACGTTTATTGGTATCGTTTATAAATATATTATTCCTGTAAAGATTGCTTTTAAAAAGACGCTTAAAACTTCGGCAAGTATAACGGCACTCATTTTTTTAATAACCATTATTTATCAACAAGTATTAATTAAAATCAGTAGTAATCATTATCAAAATATGTATGGAATATTTGCGGGAAGCATATCTTTTCTTATTTGGTTATATATTATTTGCTATATTTTTCTAATGGGAATTGCTATTATCCTTTTAAAAGAAGAGTATAAAACATTAACAAATGACATATAATAATTTTGGACATGAAAGAGGTGTAAATATTAAAAAGATTATTAAACTTTTAATTTTTACAATGGTCATGTTCACCATGTTTTTCACGTCAACCTATTTTACTTCATATGCTAGTGGGTGGGGCTTTCGTAAAAATAGCATTCACCAAGTACCGGAAATAGGAAAATATCAACAAATAATAGATGGTACAAATAGTTTTTATGTAGGCCCAAATGAAAAAAATGTTTATTTAACTTTTGATGCTGGATACGATAATGGTGTTTTAAGTAAAATCTTAGACACTTTGAAAGAAAAAAAGATTTCGGCTTCGTTCTTTATTACAGGCGATTTTGTTAAAAGATTTCCAACCTTGGTTAAACGTATTGTTGATGAAGGACATATAGCATGTAATCATTCATATTCACATAAAAAGATAACTTCAATGTCGTGTGCACAGTTAGCAGATGATTTAACTAAACTAGAAGATGCCTTTTATGAACTAACAGGCACTAAAATGGTGAAATATTTCCGTCCACCAGAAGGTGAATTTGATCGTTCATCTTTAGAAAATTTAAAAAGTTTAGGATACAAAACGATTTTTTGGTCGATTGCGTATAAGGATTGGGATACTAAAAAACAAAATGGTGCTGATTATTGTGTAAGGACGATTATGGATAATTTACATAATGGCGCAATAATCTTAATGCATAGTGTATCGCGTAGTAATCAAGAAGCCCTACCTATAGTAATTGATAAAATTACCTTAGAAGGATACACATTCAAAACAGTTAATGAGTTATAGGTTGAAAAAAAGAGTAGGAATTTTACCTACTCTTTTTATCTCCATACGGCAGTTATCTTAATGTTACCTTTAGGATTAGTTCTAATTTGCTTTTCATTAGTATCATTAATAATATTGCCCTTTTCGTCAGCAATTTCCCAGTGATCAAAAGTACTACCATCTTTTTTAGGAACTTGTAGATTAAGACTTGGATCCATAATATAAGATTGTAACTTGGTAGCATCATAATGCCATTCATCATTATTATGTTTTTCATCACTTTTGGTTATGTGATCATGAATTGTTGTATAAAAACTTGGATTACTAACCCCTTTATCAAGCTTACCACCATCATAGTCATATTCAATACTATATTCAATAACATCCCATATAGCATAAAGGGTAGTTGTTTTTTCAAATTCATGTTCACAAAGGTTAATTGCTTCACCACTGCCTTCACTATTTAAGAACCAACCTAAAAAGTAGTAATGAGGAAACATTTTATTTAATTTATCAAATAATTTTTGTTCATCTTTTGTGGAAAAATCTTTGATTTTATTAGTTTCTAAATCAACAAGTTTGGCATCTTCAGTAAAGCCTAAACGTCCAGGTGCTTGAAATTTAACCTGCCTTGGTGCTTTAAAGGTTGTAATAGCTAGTACTAATAATAATACAAAGGCAACTAAAGTACCAGTAATCATTAATATTTTTTTTACATTTCTTTTAGGTTTTTCTTTATTAGTCTTTTCGACAACTTCATTTTGTACAACTTCGTTTTCCATTAATATAATACCTCACATGTTTATTATAGCATAATTTCTTTTTTTTATCAATATATATTCATAAAACTTTATTTAAATTTCAGATTATGCTATAAATAACCCCCAATTTACTTGAATTATCTTTAAATTTATGGAATAAAAATGTAAGTACAACTGTATAGAAAAGTTCTAAGTTTTACAGTTGATATGCTATAAAAGGTTTATTTTAGATGTTTACTAAAAATAAACCTTTTTCTTATTTTTTATATGTTATGTCACTTAAGTATTTTTCAAATTCTTCTTTGGAATAGATTGAATATGGTATTTTCTTGCTAAATGCTTTTATTATCTGTATATAGTATTTAATTATTTGATCATCATTGTAGTACCTAAATGTAAGTACATAAATTATTCCATAGCAAAAAGACAAAAAGTAGTTAAAAAATAAACAAAAATAGTAAAAAATCAATTATTTTTAACTGTTTTTTTTAAAAATAGCTCATTTTTTTAGTGATCATTAGAAATCGTCCAGGCAAACTCGGGTTATAGCATAATTTTATTTTTGTAGTACCTAAATGTAAGTACATAAATTATTCCATAGCAAAAAGGCAAAAAAGTAGTTAAAATTAAACAAAATAGTAAAAAATCCATTATTTTTAATTGCTTTTTTAAAAAATAGCTCATTTTTTAGATGGTTATTAGAAACAGTCCTGGCAAACTATTGTTATAGCATAATTTCTTTTTTTATAAATATATATTCATAAAACTTTATTTAAATTTCCGATTATGATATAATAAACATAAGTAATCAAGTAAAATGATAATAAAAAAAGCTCAGATATGTAAATTAATACAAAATGAGGGTAAAAAGGCAAGTCAGACAATATTTGCAATTTAGTTGACTAATATTTTTAGCTTTAGTCATTTGCTTGACAATTAAATAGATATTTGTAGAAGGAGAGTTACCAAATGGGAACTAATGTATTAGCAAAAAATCAAGAAATTTTATTAACAATTAAAAGAATAGGTATTAATGGTGAAGGAATAGGTTACTATAAAAGATTAGCCGTATTTGTTAAAGGTGCCCTTCCCAAAGAAGAAGTTGTTGTAAAAATAACGGAAGTTAATGACCAATTTGCAAGAGGTCAAATGATAAAGATAAAAAAAGATGTATCTTTAGCTAGAGTAGTACCACCTTGTAAATATTATGAAAAATGTGGTGGTTGTCAGTTACAACATGTAGCATATAAAGAGCAATTGAACTTCAAAAAGGAAATTGTTAGAGAAGCTTTTGATAAATATTATGATGGTAAATTAAATAACAATATCTTAAAAGATACTATTTCTCAAGATGTACCATATTATTATCGTAATAAAGTAAAGTTACCAGTAAGGTATGATGGTGAAAAAATAGTTACCGGCCTTTACGCAATGGATACTAATAAGCTTGTATACATTGATAATTGTCTTATTGAAAAAAAAGATTTACGTAAAGCGGTTGATGAAATATGTGAGTATTTAACTAGATATCAAGTTATTGCTTATAATCCTAAGATTAAAGAGGGTATTTTAAGACATATTATTGCTAGAAGTTCTAAGCTAACATCAGAAATTCAAGTAACACTAGTTTTATATAAAAAAGATCAAAGAACAATTAATATTGCTAAAGAATTGCTTAAAATTGCAAATGTTGTTAGTGTTTATATTTCTATAAATGATGATTTAGAATCGGTTGAAAACTTTGGTAAAGAAACCTTTTTAGTAGCCGGAAAGACTACCATCACAGAAGCCCTTGGCAAGTATCAATTTGAACTATTACCAAATGCTTTTTTTCAATTAAATCTTGAACAAACCAATAAGCTATATCAAAAAATAACATCGGTTGCAAATATTAAAGGCTATGAAAAAGTAGTAGATGGCTACTGTGGAGTAGGAACGATTGGTATATGGTTAAGTGATAAAGTTCAAGAAGTTAGAGGTATTGATAATAATAAAGAAGCAATCACTAATGCTAATGATAATGTAAAATTAAATAAAATTACCAATGCTAAGTTTTATACCGGTAATATTTTGCAATATTTAGAAAAATGGGAAAAAGAAGGTTTTATCCCTGATCTTTTAGTAGTAGATCCACCAAGAACAGGTATTGACATCAAAACTTTAAATTACTTACAAAAAAATCCGGTTAAAAAATTAATCTATGTTTCATGCAATCCTTCAACGCTTGCTAAAAACTGCAATCATTTGCAAAAAAAATATCATATTTTATCAATAACACCTTTGGATATGTTTCCTAATACATCTAATGTTGAATGTGTAGTTTGTTTAGAGCGTAGATAAAAAATAAGAAAAAGATCATTTTGATTATAAAAAAGCAAAATGACCTTTTTTTAATGCTTTAATATAGTACTAAAAAAATTAATAAAACAATTGAAAAAAATTTTAATAAGAATATAATATTATTTGGAGGAAATGAGAATGAAAAAAGTAATAACCCTTATAATATTTGTTATAACAGCTTTGTTAACTTTGACAAGTTGTAAAAAAGAAGTAACGATTAGTTATAATTTAAATGATGGTGATGTTGTTGTTGGCAAAGTTAATCAAAAAGTTAAAAAAGGCGATAATTTATATGAAGTATTAAAAAATGTTAAAGTTGAAAGAGAAGGATATGCTTTCTTAGGATGGTCAATAGATGGTACTAATTTATTAGAAAAAGATACCACAATAAAAGATAAAGAAATTAAAGTTACGCCTTTATTTCAAAAGAAATATAGTATAACTTATAAGGCAGAAGATCAAGTTTTAAAAACGGATTATTATTTAGAAGGTGAAAAGGTTACAAAACCAAGTGATCCTGTAATTGATGGTTATACTTTCATGGGATGGGATAAAAATATTCCTGAAGTAATGCCTAAAAACAATTTAGTTATAAATGCGCTTCTTGATGCAAACACTTATACCATAACTTATGTTGTTGAGGGCCAAAATGATGTTGTAGTTAAATATAAATATAATGAAGAAATAAAAAAACCAAGTGATCCTGTTCGTGATTATTATATTTTCCAAGGTTGGGATCAAGAAATTCCTGATGTAATGCCTGCTTATAATTTAGTATTGACAGCCAATTTTGAAAAATGGCTCCCTGCATCAGTTGCTAATGGCAAAGAATTGATTTTTATAGGTCATGCGGGATGCTATTTAGGTATCATGAATACGGAAGAAGCCTTTATTAATGCAGCAAAAATTAAAGGTTATAAAGCTATTGAATGTGATGTTAAACAAACCAAAGATGGTGTTTTTGTTACTTGCCATGATGATAAATTTGCTGATTTAAGTTTAGCAACCACTAATTTTGCTGATTTAAAAGATGTAACTATTACTAAAACACGTGGTAATGGAACATATACATCTAAGATTTGTACTTTTGCTAGATATTTAGAAATTTGTAAAGAAAATCATGCTTATGCGGTAGTAGAATTAAAATCATCAAAAGGCATAACATCATCTGATCAATCAAGAATGCCTGCTTTAATGAAAGAAATTGAAGATGCCGGAATGCTAGATTATGTTATTTTCTTAGGCTCACAGTGGCAATGCATGAAATGGGTAAGAGAAAATGGTTATACTAATATTCCATGTCAATATTTAGTAAATTCTTGTGAAAGTGAAACCATTTTACAACGTTGTATTGAATATAATTTTGATATCAGTGTTAATATTGATGAAACTTATCAAAATTCCCAAGCTTGGTTAGATCGTTATCATGATGCAGGTTTATTTATATCTTCTTATACTTTTAATCAATATCAATCAGCAGCTGTTTTACAAAAGTGGATTGATAAAGAAGTAGATTATGTTACTTGTGATATTTTAACGGAAAAAGATGTGACTATTACTCCTCATGCTAGTAAAAATTTGCCAACTCATAAAGTAACTTTTAAAGATGAAGATGGTACTATTTATAGTGAAGTACAAGTAAAACAAGGACGTGATGCTTTCTTACCAAGTACGCCTACTAAAAAAGGCTATAAATTCTTAGGTTGGGAAGGTAATTACCAAAATGTCGAAGCTGATAGCGTTGTTTTAGCTAAATGGGAATTAGACACTTATACGATTAGTTATAATGCCAATGCTTTTGAAGCTACCACCTTTACTAGCAAGAATGCTTTCATAGAAGAATTTTATACCGATTTATTTAATTGGTTTAGCGAAAAAGTTGGTAACATTAGTGGTTTAACTAAAAATGGAACTACCTATAGTCTTAGTGCTAATGGCAGTACTGCTACATGGCAAGATGTTGCATCATTAAAAGCCATTGATATATATGTTTTTGAAAAAACAATTGGTAATTTTATTTATAAACCGATTGCTACTAAAAATAGTATCGATTATATTCCTGAAGTTGATGATGGCTATTTTTTAAATACCGAACCATATCGTAGTAAATATATTGAACTAAATGCTTATTTCTTATACGTTATGGATAATAATGCTAATTATAATGGTTATAGTCATGAATATCAAAAAGCTAGTTCAGGTAGAGTACAAATATTTTTTAGATTTCAACAATGGCAACAAGGAACAAACATTCCTCAATTTGATATTCTCCCTAAAAAATATATTGTTTCATCTTTAGAAGATTTACAAATTGTTCTTCCTAGCAATCAAACTTATAGCATTAATGATGAAATAACATTAGAAGATGCAACAAGAGAAGGTTATGAATTTTTAGGATGGTATTTAGATAGTAAATGTGAAGGTGAAAAAATTACTAAAATTGATAAGGGAACTGTAGGAAATATAGTTCTTTATGCTAAATGGAAAAAGTCAGAATAGCTCTAAAGTCAGAATTATTCTGACTTTTTATTTAAGTCAAATTTTAAGTTTTTTAGTAAAAAAAATGATATACTATACTAAAGGAAAGGAAAAAACGCTTATGACAAAACTAAAAAAAATAAGTGGCGTAATCATAGGAACAATTTTATTAGGCTTTGGCGTTTCCTTATATAAATTATCATCATTAGGTCAAGATCCACTTTCAGCGATGGTTTATGCCATTATGTATCTTTGTAAAATAGAACATTTAAGTTATATGTTTTGGTATATCATCATTAATTTAATTTTTCTAATTATAATGTTTATTTTTTTGCGAAATAAAATGCATATTGGCACTATCATTAATTTAATACTAACGGGAGTTTGTAGCGACTTATTTTACCGCCTTTTTATTTTTTTAAATTGGTATAGTAATAGTCTTATCCTAAAAATAATATATGGTCTTTTAGGATTAATCATTGTTAGTATGGGAATAGCATTGTATGGCAGTGCTAATTTAGGAATTGCCCCCTATGATGCTATGCCTAAAATTATTGCTAATAAGTTTAAAAAAATAAAATATAAATATGCAAGAATAATGATTGACTTATTTTGTACCATAATAGCTTTATTAATAGGTGTAATCATTTTAAGAAGAAATGATATTATTAATATTAATACGATTTTAAATTTTATCTTTATGGGACCATTAATTGCTTTTTTTAGTAAAATATTTAGTAAATATTTCTATCAAAGCCAGGAAGTGGAGTTTAGTTAAATGAAAATAGTAGTAGTTAGTGATACTCATGGTGATCTTGCCATTTTAGAAAGAATTATTGAAGAAAATAAAGATGCTATTTTATTTATTCATGCGGGAGATAGTCAAATACCTCCTTATGCTATGCCCCTTTTTAAAAGTGTAAAAGGCAATTGTGATTATGGTTATGATTATCCTATGGAACTTACTCTTAAAACCCCATATGGTGATATTTTTATCACTCATGGTCATCAATATTTTTCTATTAACGAAAAAGTTGTAAAAAGTAAGCATTGCAAGATTTTTATTTTTGGTCATACTCACAAACATTATTTAAATAAAATAGACGATATTTATGTTTGTAATCCTGGTTCACCAACCAGGCCAAGAGATAATACTAAAGGTACTTATTTAATCATTGATCTTGATGAAAAAAGTTGTGATTTTACTTTCAAATATTTATAAAATCATATTTTAAGTTTTTTAAGATTAAAAATGGTATAATGAGTTTAATATATGGTTCTTTTATTAAATAGTATAAAATTACATATAGCGAAAAAAATAATTTAAAGGAGTGATAAAAATGTATTCAAAAAACATATGGAAAGATGCAAATAAACAAAAAGTAGATAATATTATGGCTTTTTCTGATGATTATAAAAAATTTATTACCAAATGTAAAACAGAAAGATTATGCGTAAGTGAAGCTGTTAAAATAGCTAAAGAAAATGGTTATAAAGATATATCAGAATATAAAGAATTAAAAACAGGTGATAAGGTTTATATGACCAATATGAATAAAAATATTGTTTTATTTAATATTGGAACTAAACCTGTTTGTGAAGGTATAAGAATTTTAGGTGCTCATATTGATTCACCAAGACTTGATATTAAACAAAATCCTTTATATGAAAAAAATGAATTTGCCTTACTTGATACTCATTACTATGGAGGAGTAAAAAAATATCAATGGGTTACTATTCCTCTTGCAATTTATGGCATCATCGTTAAAAAGGATGGTACGACGGTTAATGTTGCCATAGGTGATAATGAAGATGATCCAGTAGTTGGTATTACCGATTTATTAATCCATCTTTCATCTAGTCAATTAGAAAAAACA
>CANQWZ010000023.1 GCA_947627685.1 uncultured Bacilli bacterium
CAATACTTTTGAGGAAGCAGGAATTAAAGCTAAACTTGATAGTTATATTTTTGGACCAACTGTTACACAATTTTTAATTAGTATCGAAAAAGGTGCTAACGTTAAAGATGTTCGTAAGGTTGAATCTAATTTGTTGATGTATTTACAATGTGAAAGTATTCGTATTCAAACCCCCATTCCTGGTAAACCATTTGCGGGAATCGAAGTTCCTAAAAAGTATGAAAATCGTCGCACTGTTTATTTAGGTGATATGATTGCTAATAAAGCATTTAAAAATTTAGATTATGTTGTACCAGTAGCCGTAGGACAAGATAATTATGGTATTTACCACTATATTGATTTAGTAGAAATGCCACATGGTTTAATTGCTGGAACAACCAAATCAGGTAAAAGTGTATGTTTAAATGCCTTTTTGTTAAGCTTAATTTATCGCTTTACTCCAGATGAATTAAGACTTGTTTTAATCGACCCTAAAAGAATCGAACTTGGTATATATGATGGTATTCCCCATCTTGCTATGCCGGTTATTGTTGATCAAGAAGATTTTCAAAGTGCTCTTGGTTGGGTTTATGATGAAATGGAACGTCGTTATAAAGAATTTGAAATTTATGATGAACATAATATCGTAGATTACAACAAAATTAGAAAAGAAAATAATGAAGATACAATGCCTCATATTATCGTTATGATGGATGAATTCAGTGATTGGTTTGCGGATGCCAATGCTGAAATCGAACTTTACATGCAAAAATTAGCAGCTAAAGCTAGAGCAGCAGGTATTAATATTATCCTTGCCACTCAAAGACCATCAAAAGATGTTATTAAGGGCACAATTAAAGCCAATTTTGATACCCGTATTGCTTTTAGAGTATCATCATTTGAAGATGCTAAAGTCATTCTAGGATATGGTGGTGCTGAAAAGCTAGAAGGTAAAGGTGATATGTTAATTAGATATGCTGGTAGAGCTGAACAAAGACTTCAAGGAGCCTTTGTACCTAATGCTGATATCAAAAAGGTTACACGCTTTTTGAAGGATAATAATACTTGTGACTACTTAGTTACTAAAGAAGAAATTCATCAATCAACCGTCGCAAGACAAACTTCGACTAGTGGGGGCCGTAGTATGGGACGTGATGATGAAAGATTTGAAGAAGTAGCTTTTTATGTTGTTAGAAATAAAAATGCTTCCGTTAATCAAATTACCCAAATTTTTAATATGGGCTTTAATAGAGTTAATGATATCTTTTTAGCTTTAGAAGAAATGAAAGTTTTAAGCCCAGGGGTAAAGGGTAAACAAAGAGAAGTTTTAATGGATGAATTTGAACTACGTGATTTGCTAGAACAAGAAGAATAATCATAGGGGGAATGTTTTTTGAATCAAGAAAATTATTTAATCAACTATTATAAAAAAAATAATCCTGTTTTAGACAAATTCAAAATTAAAAAGCGTTTAATTGTAAGAATTCTTATTTTATTTGTTTGTGCAGTACTCTATTTTTTAATGATTGCTTTTTCAAGTGTTAATAAATTTAAAGGCGAATCCGAAATCACTTTAAGTGAGGCTTTACTACCTTTAAAAATAATAATGATAATTACGACACTAATAGCAATAGGAGGCCTTTTAATTGGTATTTATAATTTTTTGGCACCCAAAAGAAAAATAGATATACCTTATAAATGGAAAAATAAATTATTTTTATTTCTCGATTGGTTCTCAATCCTACCTATTTGTGTAGTAGTTACTTATTTTTGCTTTTCATATTTATTCATTATAACACCAGTTAGTGGTATTTCAATGGAACCTACTATTAATGACAAGGAACACGTTTTTGTTTCTTATAATCATAAAATCACTAGAGGTTCAGTTGTTATTTTAGAAGTTAATCCTAATGATAATTTGGATATAGATGAAAAAAGCTATTACATAAAAAGAATAATAGGTCTTCCTGGTGATGAAGTTAAATGGATAGATAATAAATTGTATATTAATGGCACAGAACAAATAGAAGATTATTTTGAAGGTGGTCATTTTAATGGTGATGATCCTAGGATTTTTACAGGTAATTTTCAATACAAAAAAAATGGTAATATTGAATATACTACCATTATACCGGAAGGATATTATTTTGTCCTAGGTGATAATCGTTCCATTTCTAAAGATAGTAGAGCAATAGGTTTAATTCCCCAAGAAAATATTATTGGTACAGCTTTGTATCATATGAATTTTATTATCCCTAAAGGTAAAATTAAATAATAAAATGATAAGCAGGTGAAGAAGCAATGAATAGTGAAAACAAAACAACTATTAACTGGTATCCTGGTCATATGGCCAAAGCCTTAAAAGAAATTAATGAAAAAATAAAAATGGTTGATTTAGTAATTGTTTTACTAGATGCTCGTTGCCCTAAATCTTCATTCAATCCTGCATTAGAGGATACTTTTACCAATAAGAAATGTTTATATGTTTTAACTAAAAAAGATAAAGCCGATAATAAACAAACCAATCTTTGGCTTGCATATTATCAAAAAAAACAAATTAGAACGATTGCGATAGATGCTCATAGTCATCAAGATGTCAAAATGGTAATTAAAGAAGCAACTGCTTTAATGGCGGAAAAACGCCAAAAAGATTATTTACGTGGTATTAAACCTAGGGCTATTAAAACGATGATTGTAGGTATTCCTAATGTTGGTAAATCAACCCTCATTAATGCTTTAGTAGGGAAAAAAGTGACTGCTGTTGGTGATAGACCTGGCATTACAAAAGTTCAACAATGGATAAAAATCAACCAAGATTTAGAATTGTTAGATACTCCAGGTATTTTATGGCCTAAATTTGATGATGAAATAACAGGTTTAAATTTGTCAATTAGTGGGGCAATTAATGATAATGTTTTGCCCATTTATGATATTGCTACATATTTTGTTACTTTTTTACAAGAAAATTACCCAGGAGTATTAGAAAATCGTTATCATTTAACCTTAGAAAAAAAGTTATCTTGTGATATTATTACCATGATTGCAAATTATCAAGGTTACTTATTGCATGATAAAAGTGCCGATTTAGAAAGAACATCACTATTTATTATCCAAGAATATAGAATGGGTTATTATGGTAAGATAACCCTAGATCGTTTGTGAAAATTATGAATAATTATGAATTTGATGCTAAATTTTATTTAGAAGGTAAAGAATATATTGCTGGCACTGATGAAGCAGGTAGAGGACCTCTTGCAGGACCAGTTGTTGCTAGTGCCGTAATTATGCCTAAGGGATGTTACATCGAAGGTGTAACAGATTCTAAAAAACTTTCCGAAAAAAAACGTAAGATTTTAAAAAAACAAATTGAGGCCGAAGCATTAGCTATTGTAACCGTTTTTATCGATGAAAAAACAATTGATGAAATTAATATTTATGAAGCTAGTCGTTTGGCTATGACTAAAGCCATCAAAGGCTTAAGGCCTAAGCCAGATATTATTTTAAGTGATGCCATGCCGCTTAACTTAGATATTGAGTGTATTCCTATTATTAAAGGTGATCAAAAAAGCTTTGCGATTGCCTGCGCAAGTATTATTGCTAAAGAAACAAGAGATGAATATATGCGTATAATGGATCGCAAATATCCAAATTATGGTTTTGCTAAACACAAAGGATATCCTACCAAACAACATTTAGCTGCTCTTGCAAACAATGGTGTTTTACCAATATATCGTTTTACATATGCTCCATTAAGCAAATATAGCAACAAAACACAAGATAAATAGTCGAAAAAGTTCTTATTTTTATTACTTTTTTTTGCTATAGAAGTAAAAGCTCTTGCCATTTTAAAAGTTTTTTTGATATTACTTTAAATAATTGGAGGTGTTTAAAATGATACTTAGACCTGATTATATAAAGGAAATGAAAAAATTTATGTTCAAGTATGTAACAAAATACCAGATGACTCAAATCGTGAAATAGTAGATAGTAAAATCACCATCAAATTTAAGATAAAAGAGTTATTTAATGGTAAAGAATAAAAAAGTGTGGTATAATAAGTGTAGATTTTGGCAATTTAAAATAATTTGGGGACACAATATTATCTTTAGTATGTTTTTAGGGCCCCATTTGTTGGGGGCCTTTTTAAATTAAAAACATATGAAAAAGGGGGTAATCTTGTGAATAACAAAGTAGAAAATGCTTTAGAACAGCCTGTTATTAATTTAGTTAATAATAACGTTAAAAGTTTTTCTGGTGAGTACCAAAATTTAAAAAATCGTTTGATTTTAACAAATAATAAAAAATTAAATGATACTCATTTCAAAAAAAATGTTAATGGCAAAAGATAATATAATAATAAAATGTCGAAAAAATGTGTCCGAAAACTTTTCGTTTTTGTTGACATATTTTTTTTAGTATTATATAATCAAAAAGCAAAATTGCGAGGTGTAATATGAAATTACTAATAGTTGAATCACCAGCTAAGTGTAAAACCATTGCTCATTATTTAGGCTCAGAATATCAAGTAGAATCAAGTGTAGGCCATATACGTGATTTATCCATTAAGGGTAAAGGGGGCTTTGGTGTTGATATTAATAATAATTTTCAGCCTGAATATGTTATTTTAAAAGATAAGGAACAAATTGTAGCTAAACTAAAAAGCGCTGCGGCCTTAGCCGAGCATGTTTATCTTGCAACTGACCCCGATCGTGAAGGTGAAGCAATTAGTTGGCATTTAAGTGAAGTCTTAGATGAACCTTCATCCAAAATTTCGCGAATTGTTTTTAATGAAATAACCAAAACAGCTGTTTTAAAAGCTATTCAAAATGATCGTGATATTGACATGAACTTAGTTCATTCCCAAGAGTCACGTCGTATTTTAGATCGTATCATTGGTTTTAGACTATCAAGCCTTTTACAACAAAAGATTGGTTCTAAATCGGCTGGTAGAGTGCAATCAGTTGCTTTAAAACTAGTAGTAGATCGCGAAAAAGAAATTCAGGCTTTTGATAAAACAGAATACTGGGAATTAAGTGCGCTTCTTAGTAAAGTAACTAAAGAAACTACATATGAACTTAAAGCCAAATTTTATGGAACAACTACAAAAAAAATTACCTTGGCTAGTGAAGAAGAAACTAATGAAGTAATAGCTAAATTACAACCTAATAATTATAAAGTTGTAAATATTACTAAAAAAGAACGTAGTAAAACTTCAAGACCACCTTTTATTACTTCTACCTTACAACAAGATGCTAGTGCTAAATTTAATTATAATGCTAAAAGAGTAATGCGTATTGCGCAAACACTATATGAAGGAGTAGAAATTGGCAAAGAACGTGTAGGTCTAATTACTTATATGCGTACTGATTCGGTTCGTCTATCAGATGAATTTATTAAAAGTGCTAAAAATTATATCATTGAAAAATATGGTGAAAAATATTATAAGGGTGCTAAAAAGGTGGCTAAAAGTAAGAATGTTCAAGATGCACATGAAGCTATTAGACCAACTGATATTACTAGAACTCCAGATAGTATTAAAAAACATTTATCACTTGAAGAATACAAAATTTATTCCTTAATATATAATAGAGCCATCGCTTCTTTAATGAGTGATGCTTTGTTAGAAGATACCAAAGTTGATATTGAAAATGCAGGATATATTTTTAATTTATCTGGACAAGTAGTATTATTTGATGGCTTTCAAACCATTTATGAAGAAGCTAATATTAGTGATGAAGAAGAAGATGTTGCTAAACTTCCTGACTTACAAGTTAATGAAATTTTAACTTATAAAGATCTTATTAAAGAACAAAAATTTACTTCACCACCATATCGTTATACTGAAGCAAGATTAATTAGAAAAATGGAAGAACTTGGCATTGGTAGACCATCTACTTATGCTTTAACAATGGAAACCTTAAGAGCAAGAGCTTATGTTACAATGGATAAAAGAGCCTTTGTGCCAACTACGCAAGGTATTTTGACAACTGAACAATTAGAACAATTCTTTAGTAGTATTATTAATGTTAAGTATACGGCTGAAATGGAAGCAACTTTAGATAAAATCGCTGAAGGTAAAGCCGTATGGTATGATGAACTTGCTAAATTTTATGCTGTTTTTGCACCATTAATTGAAAATGCTAGAGATAATATGGTAAAAATTTATCCTAAAATGACGGATGAATTTTGTCCTAATTGTGGTTTACCCCTTTTAATAAGAAGAGGCCCTTTTGGTGAATTTACCGCATGCTCTGGTTATCCACATTGCAAATACATTAAAAAAACGCCTAAGAAAGAGCCAGTTAAACTTGGCATTGTATGTCCGGTTTGTGGTGAAGGTGAAATTGTAGAAAGAACTAGTAATAGAGGTCGTTCTAAAGGTGCTTTGTTTTATGCATGTAGTAGATTCCCTGATTGTAAAGCTACCTTTTCAGGTATTCCTACCGGGGAAAAATGTCCAGTTTGTAATGGACCAATGATTAAAATTGGTGATCTTATTAGATGTAACAACGAACATTGCAAATCTAATGATGCGCTATTTAATAGAAATCAAGATAATAAATAAAAAATAAGAAAATGAAAATATAATCAATTATGATGGGTTATATTTTCATTTTTATTAAATAAAACAATCAGGTTGAAAAAAAAGGCTTGTTATAGTATAATAAATATAAGTAATTAAGTAAAAATTATTCAAGAGGTAAATATGGGCTTATTTAATTTATTTAAGAAAAAACAAAAAAATGAATTAACACGTAAATACGAGCTTGGCATGAAAAAAACCCGCGTTGGTTTAATGGGAAAGTTAAAAGCCATTCTATCAGGTCATGATCAAATTGATGAAGATTTATTTGATGATTTAACCGATGCTTTCATTATGGCTGATATTGGAGTAGAAACAACCCTTGATTTTATCGATGCTTTAAAAGAAGATGAAAGAGTAAAAGGGATTACTAATGCCTTAGAATTACAACCTATTATTGTTGATAAGATGTTTGAACTTTATTTAAAAGGTGAAATTGTTAATAATAATTTTAATATTCAAAAAGATGGCTTATCCGTTTTTCTGTTTGTAGGTGTTAATGGCGTTGGTAAAACAACTACTATTGCTAAAATTGCTTATCGCTTAAAAAAAGAAGGTAAAAAAATTCTTCTTGCGGCGGGAGATACTTTTAGGGCTGGAGCAGTTGATCAATTAGAAGTATGGGCTAATCGTGTAGGAGTAGATATTGTTATCAAAAAGGGAGCAACTGACCCATCAAGTGTTATTTTTGAGGCTGTCCAAAAGGCCAAAAAAGAACATTATGATATTCTTTTATGTGATACAGCTGGTAGATTACAAAATAAAGTTAATTTAATGAAAGAACTAGAAAAAATGAATCGTGTTATCGCAAGAGAAGTTGAAAATGCCCCTCATGAAACTTTATTAATCATTGATGCGACAACCGGTCAAAATGGTTTATCACAAGCCGAAGCCTTCATGGAAGTTACTAATATTACAGGTGTTATTTTGACTAAACTTGATGGTACTAGTAAAGGTGGCATTGTCCTTGCGATAAGGGATAAATACAATATACCTATTAAAATGATTGGCTTAGGTGAAAAAATGGAAGATTTGGAATATTTTGATTTAGAAGAATATATTGGCGGTTTGTTTATTGGAGATGATGAATAATGGACGAAAATCTTAAAAAGAAAAATTATTATAATGCTTTATATGCCTATTATCAACCTCTACTAACATCTAAACAACAAAAAATATTTGAAGATTATTATTTTGAAGATTATAGCCTAGCCGAAATAGCTATTTTTCAAGGTGTTTCACGTAATGCCATTTGGGATTTACTTAAACATGTAGAACATAATTTAGATGAATATGAAACTAAATTAGGTCTAAAAAAGAAAAATTTACAATTAGTAACTTTGTTAGATACTTTAGAAAAGCACACTGACCAAGAAGGTCAAAAAATTATCAAAAAAATTAAAGAAATGGAGTAAAAATATGCCATTTGAAAATCTAAGTGAAAAAATCCAATATACTTTGCGAAAACTAACCGGGCGTGGTAAAGTTAATGAAAAAGATATTGAAGATGCCATGCGTGAAATTAGAGTATCATTACTAGAGGCCGATGTTAATTATAAAATTGTTAAAGAATTTATCAGTGAAGTAAAAGTTTTAGCATTAGGTGAAAAGGTAATGAAATCACTAACACCAGGTGATCAAGTAGTAAAAATCGTTTATGATGAACTAGTAAAATTGATGGGTGATGAGGCTGTACCTATAAACTTAAAAAAGGCTGGTACAAGTGTTGTTTTAGTAGTTGGTTTACAAGGTAGTGGTAAAACGACGCATGTTGGTAAACTGGCTAATTATTTAAGAAAGAACAATAAACTAAAACCTTTATTAATTGCGGCCGATATTTATCGTCCTGCTGCTATCAATCAATTAGTTACTATTGGTAAACAATTAGATATTGAAGTTTTCCAATTGGGTACTAGTGTTAAACCACAAGAAATCGTAAAAAAGGGCTTAGAATATGCTAAAGAAAAAAGTTTCAATTTAGTTTTAATAGATACGGCTGGTAGACTTGCGATTGATGAGGCTTTAATGCAAGAATTAGTAGAAATTAAAGCGCTTAGTAATCCTGATGAAATATTGTTAACCGTTGATGCCATGACAGGTCAAGACGCTGTAAATGTTGCGCAAACTTTCCATGACAAACTAAATATTACCGGTTGCTTATTAACTAAACTTGATAGTGATACAAGAGGTGGAGCAGCTTTATCTATTAGATACATGACAAAAATACCAATTAAATTTATTGGTCTTGGTGAAAAAATGGATGAACTTGATGTTTTCCATCCTGACCGTATGGCCAAAAGAATTTTAGGAATGGGTGATGTCTTAACTTTTATTGAAAAGGCGCAAGAATCTTTTGATGAAGAAGTAGCGATGAAAATGGCTGAAAAAATGCAAGCAGGTCGTTTTACTTACAATGATTTTTTAGACCAAATCAAAAGAATTAAAAAAATGGGTTCCTTAAAAGGTTTATTATCTTTGATACCAGGCATAGGATCAAAAATAAGAAATTTAGATATTGATGAAAAACGTTTTACCTATATCGAGGCTATTATCGGTTCTATGACCAAAGAAGAAAGAAATAATCCTGATTTAATTACGAAAAGCCATAGTCGTAAAAGTCGTATTGCAAATGGAAGTGGCCGTTCATATCAAGAAATCAATAATCTTACTAAACAATTTGAACAAATGCGTATCCAAATGAAAGCGGTCATGGGTATGGATGAAAGTCAAATGGAAAAAGTTTCTAAAGGCCAAGCGCCTATGCCAGCTATGCAAGCATCTAAGCCTAAAAAAGGTAAAGGTAAAAATAAAGGTGGTTTTCGCTTTTAAAATATAAATGAAGGAGGCTAAGTAGCTATGGAACAAAACTATATTGATGAAATACTAGCAATTATTAAAAGTAATAAAAGTGACACAGAAATTAAAGAAGCATTATTAAATTATCATGAAAGTGATATTGCGAAAATATTTCCAAGCCTTACTAAAGAAGAGCGTTATAAACTATATCGCCTTTTTGATGAAGTTGTTTTAGCTGATATTTTTAGCTATTTAGATAATCCTGCTGACTATTTAGATGAATTAACAAACGAAAAAGCTGCTGATATCCTAGAAACCATGGATACTGATGATGCCATTGATGTCTTAGAAGAATTAGAAGAAGAAGATCGTAAAGAATTAATTGAATTAATGGATAAAGAAGCGGTTGCGGATATCAACTTAATTAAATCATATGATGATGATATGATTGGTAGTAAAATGACTACTAATTATATTGCAATTGATAAAGATGCTACTATCAAACAAGCTATGAAAAAAATTGTTGAAGAAGCGGCTATTAATGATAATATCTCGGTTATCTATTTCATAGATAAAAAGGCTGAATTTTATGGAGCTATGGATTTAAGAGATTTAATTATCGCCAGAGAAGGTCAAAATTTAGAAGCCTTAATTAAAACTTCATATCCTTATTTACATGCTACTGAACTTGTTAGTGATTGCCTTTCTAAAATACAAGAATATGCTTTAGATTCTATTCCAGTAGTTGATGAAGATTTGCATTTAATTGGTGTAATTACTAGTAGTGATGTCGTAGAAGCTACGCAAGATGCTTTAGGGGATGACTACGCTAAACTTGCTGGTCTTGCAAGCGAAGAAGATTTGAAAGAACCCCTTTTAAAATCAGTAAAAAAAAGAATTCCTTGGCTTTTTGCTTTATTAGGCCTTGGCCTTATAACTTCGTTACTAGTTTCTAGATTTGAAACAGTCGTTGCGGGCTTACCAGTAATTGTTGCTTTTCAATCTTTAATTTTAGATATGGCAGGTAATTGTGGTACACAATCATTAGCCGTAACCATTAGAGTTTTAAGTGATGAAAAAATCACCAATAAAGATATTTTTAAAATGCTTTTTAAAGAATTTAAAGTAGGTTTATTTAATGGTCTAATAGTAGGCCTTGCAACTTTTATTTTTGTAACTATTTTTCTATATCTTTCCCAAAAAGCATTAGGTAATATGCAAATTTTGAAAATCTCTGGTGTTGTTGGCATCAGTATGTTTACATCAATGTTTGTATCGGGTTTTGTTGGTACCTTAATGCCGGTAATTTTTAAAAAATGTAAAATTGACCCGGCTGTTGCATCAGGCCCATTCATTACGACCATTAATGATATTGTCGCAATTGTTATATATTATGGTCTAGCTTGGATAATGATTTTAAATTTAATTTAAAAAATTATCTAAATATTTGTTAATTTTAATCAATTTGTGATATAATCTTTGCGAGATGTTCCTTGCCTAACCATCTCAAATAAAAAACAAGGAGATAAAAAAATGAATAATGAAAGTTTAATTAAAAAAGTAGTACGTATTTCAGTTATTGCTGCGATGTATGTAGCATTAACGCTCGCCCTATCATTTATGTCTTATGGAGGCATACAGTATAGGGTTGCCGAAATATTAGTATTACTTTGTTTTTTTAGGAAAGATTATGCTATTTCGATGATTATTGGTTGTGCTATTGCTAATGCCTTTAGTCCCTTAGGCCTAATTGATGTTGCCATGGGAACACTAGCTACTGCTATAGCTGTAACGGGCATTATGTTTTCGAAAAGGTTAATTGTGGCAGGCCTTTTTCCAGTAGTAGCTAATGCTCTTATAGTAGCATGGGAATTGCAAATAGTTTTTAAAGAACCTTTCTGGTTTAGTGCTTTAACTGTAGGTTTTGGAGAAGCCGTTGTAATTTTGGTTGGCGTTATCATTTTTATGCTTTTACGCCAAAATGAAAAATTTCTTACTTTAATTAAAGCTAATCAAAACTTACCTAAAGATGTAACATCTAATGACTAATTTGCTAATTAAAAAACAAAAAGGCTCAATTTGAGCCTCTTTGCTTTTTTAAATGATAATAATTGACTTTATGCTTTTAAAATGGTATACTTTAATTATCTTAATAGCAATTAATAATTAGTATTAATTCTTTTTTAGACGTCTTAAGGCTTCTTTTACGGAATCACTTAAAGGCGTTGTTTCATTTAAAGTTAAATCTTTGGTAGCAAATTTTATTTCTTGGCTATTATAACCTAAAGATTTTAAAGCTAAGATTACACTATTTAGTTTTTCACTTGCTTTAGGGGTTTTTGAATCATCATCAAAATTAATTTTACCTTTTAAATCTAAAATAATTTGTTGACTTAATTTAAGACCAATACCGGGGAATTGACTAAAAAATTTAGTGTTACTACTATCTAAAGCATTAACAATTTCACTTGCTGTACTAGATGCTAAAATGGCAAGAGCTCCTTTAGGACCTAATCCTTTTACACTAATAAGGTTTTCAAACATATCGCGAGCCTCTTTACTTGCAAAACCAAATAATTCTTCAGCATCTTCTCTAACATGATAATGTAAATAAATAGTCATATTGGTATTTAATTCGAATTGATAAGGATTAGGTACTCTAAGATAATAACCAATATTATTTACTTCAAAAACAATATGAGTGGCATGAATTTCGCTAACTTGCCCTTTAAAATAACTATACATACTTTCCTCCTAGTCACTAATATTATAACACATAATGAAGATTAAAGCAAAAGAAAGGATGATTTCTAGTGGACAACTTAATGGATAAAAAAATGATTGATGGTGATGAAATTGAAATATCTTTAAGACCCCAATCATTAAAAGAATACGTTGGTCAAGATGAATTAAAAGAAATGATGAAAGTTTTCATTGCGACAGCTAAAATGCGTAATGAGGCCTTAGATCATGTTTTATTATATGGCCCTCCCGGACTTGGTAAAACAACCCTTGCTCATATTATTGCTAACGAAATGAATACAGGTATAAAAATTACAACTGGTCCTGCTTTATCAAGACCCGGTGATCTTGCAGCAATATTATCATCACTTGAAGCAGGTGATATTTTATTCATTGATGAAATACATCGTATTCCGAAAGTAATTGAAGAAATTTTGTATTCTGCTATGGAAGACTTCGCAATTGATATTGTTATGGGCAAAGATTCAGGTGCTACTACTTTAAGAATTGATTTACCACCTTTTACCTTGGTAGGAGCAACTACGCGTTTTGGTGATTTAACAGCACCAATGCGTGATCGTTTTGGTATTATTCATCAATTAAAATATTATACAAATGAAGAATTAGCTACTATTATCACAAGAACTTCTAAAATTTTTGCTTTTGCCATTGATAAAGATGCTACTTATGAACTTGCTAGGCGATCACGGGGTACACCAAGAATTGCTAATCGTCTTTTTAGGCGTATTCGTGATTTTGCGCAATTTGAAAATTTAGATCATATTACCATGGCTATAACTGATTATGCTTTAAATAAACTAGATATTGACAAAGCCGGTCTTGATATTACCGATCGTAAATATTTAATGGGGTTAATAGAACGCTTTAAAGGCGGACCTGCTGGTATTGAAGCCTTAGCTGCTACAATATCAGAAGAAACCGTAACATTAGAAGATGTTAATGAGCCATATCTTTTACAAGAAGGTTTTATTATTAGAACGCATAGAGGACGTGTTGTAACCGAAAAAGCTTACCAACACCTTGGCATTAATAAAGGGGGCTTATTGTGAAAGTAGCCGACTATGATTATAATTTACCAACTGAACTTATTGCGCAAACACCCCTTGAAAAACGTGATGAAGCAAGGCTTATGGTAGTCGATAAAAAAACTGGTGCTATTAGTCATCATCATTTTTATGATATTGTTGATTTTTTAGATGAAAATGATGTTTTAGTTTTAAATGATACTAAAGTTATCCCTTCACGCATTTATGGTAATAAAGTTGATACAGGTGCTCATATTGAAGTTTTACTTTTAAAAGAAGTAGAAAAAGATGTTTGGCAGGCTTTAACTAAACCGGCTCGTAGGGTAAAATTAGGTAGTCAAATTAGTTTTGGCGAAAACATATTAGTTGCAACTTGTATAAAAGTTTTAGATGATGGTGAAAGAATTTTTAAAATGACATATGATGGTCTTTTCTTAGAAATTCTTGAAAAAATCGGTACGATGCCTCTACCACCTTATATTCATAAAAAATTATATCAACAAGATTATTATCAAACCGTTTATGCGAAAGATTATGGTAGTGCCGCAGCCCCAACGGCAGGTCTACATTTTACTAATGAATTACTTGCTAAACTACAAGCTAAAAAGGTGGAAATTTTATATATTACTTTAAATGTAGGATTAGGTACTTTTAGGCCAGTAACCGCCGAAGAAATAGAAGATCATCATATGCATAGTGAAACCTATCATATGAGTAAAGAGGTAGCTACTAAATTAAATAAAGCTAAAGCGCTTGGCAAAAGAATTGTAAGTGTTGGAACAACTTCCACAAGGACCTTAGAAAGCATTATGGCTAAGCATGGCAAATTTGTTGAATGTTATGAAGCAACCAATATTTTTATTTATCCACCCTATGAATTTAAAGCTGTAGATGCTTTAATTACGAATTTTCATCTTCCTAAATCGACTTTAATTATGCTTGTTAGTGCACTTGCTAGTAAAGAGATTATCTTGAATGCATATCAAGTAGCTGTAAGCGAAAAATATCGTTTTTTCTCTTTTGGTGATGCAATGTTCATTAAATAACGACAAAATAAAAAAGTTTATTTGTTAATACAACAAGTAAACTTTTTTATTTTATACTTTTACCACAATGAGGGCAAAAATTGTCATTTTCTCGTAACTCTGCACCACAAAAAGAACATAATCTTACATAATATTCATTTTCGACTGGTTTAGATACATTACTGGCTGTTGTTTGTTTGTTAACTTTACCTTTTTTAAAATGCGTGATAACTTTTGCAAGAGGTAAAATACCGGCTAGTAAAAAAGGCAAGAAGAATAAAATAAGATATCCAGGAGCACCACTTTCAAAGGCCATTATCATCATAAAGATAAGGGCACTATACCAAACAATACAAAAAAAGATCATATAAATCGTTTGCGCAACGCTGGTAACTTTAGAATTAGTTGAATTATTATTATGATAGGTAATACTTGATTCGTCATATTTTTGGCCTTCATCTTTGATAATATAGTTAGTATCGGCGTATTGATTATTAGTATGAGATGTTTTTTTCCTTGTTATAATAATAAGGAATAAAACTACAAAAAAGATCATAAAGCAAACTGTGATAATTAAAGCCATTTTCATATTTTAAAACCTCCCATTCTTTTTAATAATTATATAATAAAGTATAAAAAAATAGTATGAATTTGCTTAAGCAGTAGGAAAAAGTCGCTTTGTATTTTAAAAAATAAAAAAGAAAATGTTTATTTAAAATTGCACATCTTTTCCACTTATGGTATAATAAACTAAAGGAAGGTAATTGTGATGGAAGACAAAGGAATTTATTATTTTCATCAAGGTACTAATTATCAAGCATATAAACTACTTGGTGCGCATTACAATCAAGATTATACGCTTTTTAGAGTATTTGCTCCGCATGCTAAAATTGTTTCCGTTGTTGGTGAATTTAACAATTGGGATACGAAAACGCATGTTATGAAAAAAATATCTAATGATGGCATATATGAGTTAAAAATTAATAATCTTCCCGAATACACTTGTTATCAATATGCTATTTTAACTAAAGATGATAAATTGCATTTTAAAAGTGATCCTTATGGCTTTCATGCGGAATTAAGGCCACAAAAAGCATCAAAAGTTTATAATTTAGAAGGTTATCAATTTCATGATGAAAAATGGCTTAGTAATAGGCTTAAACATCAAGCATATGATAGGCCTTTAAATATTTATGAACTACATTTAGGTTCATGGCGTCGTTATCCTGATAATGAAGTATTTAATTACCAAAAAATAGCTTATGAACTAGCAACATATGTAAAAAAAATGGGCTATACCCATATTGAAGTTATGCCCTTATCCGAATATCCGTATGATCCTTCTTGGGGTTATCAAGTAGTAGGATATTATGCTATTACTTCAAGATATGGTACTCCTAAAGATTTTATGGCCTTTGTTGATATTATGCATCAAAATGGTATAGGTGTTATAATGGACTGGGTGCCAGGCCAT
>CANQWZ010000024.1 GCA_947627685.1 uncultured Bacilli bacterium
TTAAAACTTTGAAGTGATTTATCATAAGGATCAATTTCATAACCAATGCCTTGTCTAACAAGATAGGCCCATTTTTGATAATTTGTTTTAACAACACCAACAATTTTAAAATTAGTGTCAAGCCCTACATTTAATTGTTTATTTAAAATGTTATAAACATTAGTATTGGTATCAAAAACCCCAAAGTATTTTAAAGCGTCAACTAAATAATCGGTAATTAAAATTTCAGGTTCGTTATTTTTTGGTAAAGTACCCGAAATTAAGTTATAAACATTGGTTTTATCAAAGTAGATAAGAGTGTTAATCTTACCACTGAATAAAAAGTTTTCTTTTTCAATGTTATATCCGGCATAATTTAAAGAAACATCTTGATATTTATGAATGTGAATATCTCTAGAAATATTTTTAATAATGTTATAAGCATTATCCATTAAGCTTCCTTTATTATATTTGGCATAAAAATCATTTTTAATATCATAATTATTAGGATGATATTGATATACATCAACATAATTAACATTATTATTAACAGTCGTATAGACATTTTGGTATAATTTATCACCATTTAATTCAATCGTAAACGATAGAAAGACAAGACTAATAATACTAATGACAAACATTAAGATATAACGTAGACGTTTTTGCCACATGTTTTTAAAAGCAAGTTTAAAAATAGTATTATAAGGAGTTTTAGCTTTCTTAAGTTCTAATTGGTTGGCTTGAAATACTTGATTAGTAACACTTGCGTTTAGGTCATCAACAGTAGAAGTAGAAAAGTTTTCATCATCATCAGTACTAGCAGTATCAATTCTTAATATATCATCACCATATAAGGTAGCTGATTCTTCATCATGTGTAACGATGATGATAAGACGATCTTTAGATAACTTTTTAAATAATTCAAATATTTTAGTACTCGTTTCACTATCTAAGTTTCCAGTTGGTTCGTCAGCAATAATCAAACTAGGATTTTTAACAAGAGCCCTAGCAATGGCAATTCTTTGCTTTTGTCCACCTGATAATTGATTTACTTTTCGTTTTTCTAAACCAGTTAATTCTACTTCATTTATGATATTTTCAACTAATTTTTTAGCATCTTTAGACTTTTTACCTTGAAGTTCTAGGGATAGTTTGATGTTGGCCTTTAAATTTAAATCCTTTAGAATATTATATTCTTGGAAAACGAAGCCTAAATAACTATTTAAGTAATAATTAAGTTCACGTTTACTAAAGGTAGCAAGGTCGCGATCTTCAATAATAATTTGACCACTATCAGCTTGATCAAGGCCACCTAAAAGGTTTAATAAAGTAGATTTACCCGAACCACTTGGACCAAGAATAAAAATAAGACCAGTATTAGGAAAAGTATAATTTAAATTTCTAATGACATGGATTTTTTCAGATCCTGATTGATAATATTTATTTACGTTTATGAGTTTTATCATAGCATCCTCCTATGATACCTTTAAAACGTCAATAGGACGCTTAGCAGCTAAATTTATTAAAGGAATAATAATTGAAACAAGAGGAACAACAAAGGCTATACCAAAGGAAATAAGAATACCACTAAAACTAATATTAAAAGTTTTAAAATTAATAGGACTAAGATTTAGATTGAAATATTGATTGATTAAAACCGAAGCATCCTTACCTAAATTAAAATCAAGTAAATATAAGAAGATAATTGCTCCAATAGTAGAAATGATAAAAGCAATCAAACTTATTAGAATAATTTGGAATAAGTAAATACAAGCAATTTTAAAGCCATTCATGCCTAAAGACATAAAAATACCAATATCTTTAGTTGAATTTTTAATAGTTATAACAACAAAGTTAAAAATCATTAAAACACTAAACATTAATAAAGCAAAGAATAGGCCTAAAAACATGATAAGGTTATTATCAATAAAATCATTGACAACTTGAAGTTTAATATATGATAGATTATCAATAACGATGTTTCTATCGCGTAAAGTTTGATAAAGGGAAGCATTGGTATTTTGATCATCACTAATTTCAATTGTTAAATAATTATCATAATCAGAATAAGAAGTCTTTAAATAATTGTAATACATTTGGGTTTCAGTAGGATTACAAAAATAAAGTGTAGGTGTTTCGTCTTCAATAATTCCCACCGCATTAAAAGAAAGGGAAGATAGAATTCTTTTATAGCCATATAAGTTAAAAATAGCAGTGTAACCATTATTAGGATCAATAATACCAATATCAAGATAACTACCATATTCTAGATTAATTTCTAGTTGATTTACGGTATAATCACAAATTTGTTTAAGAAAACCAGTTGATACCACAACTTGTTCATAATCTTCTTCCTCAAGTTTTTGTTTTGGTGCTTGCCCTTTAATAAGTTTATCTAAATCAGTGTTAGGATTAAAATAAGTAACAACAACATTATTTATAATACCCTCATTATTAAAAGCATAATAGACAAAATCATCATAAGTATATTTAATATTACTAGTTGAAACAAAATTATTACTACTATCGGCATTTGCTACATAACGCCAAGTGTCAATAAAAATAGCATTGTAAAAGTTAAGATTATCAAAGTAACTAGCAAATAGATTAGGATTGCCTTCTAAATCCTTATTTTTGAAGAAGCTGAAATCAGTTTCAATGATACCTTCAAAGTAAATAGGATAATTAAGTGAATCACTAGTTAAATAGCGACCCCATAAATATTCATCAAGAGGTAAATTATCAGGATTACCACCATCACCAAAATAGTCATAATGGATTAAGGCCTCAGCCACATAATCAGTAATTAAACATTTGATGTTACCTCCAGAAGGAATCATGGTAACATGGTAATTTTCTTCAAAAGCTTGGCGATCATCAATAATAATAATATTATCAATTGATGGCATATAAAGAGGACTTAAATCTTCAGTGCTATTTTGATTGATTTTAATTTCATTTTTAATGGTCTTATAGATGTGATAATTATCAGCCTCATTATCATTAAATTCATCAAGCAAATCATTAAATGCTAAAGTATCAAGTTGATAAAAACCTGTTTTAATATCTTGTTTATAAATGGTTCTGTTTTGACTTAAAGTAATATATTTATTATGATTATCTGCTTGGAATGTAGCATATTTACTAGTAGCATTAGAGAAGTAGAGGTTAATCGTAGTATTTGCAAAAACCAGTGAAATTGTAAAGAATAAGATTATAAAAATGAAACGCATCAAGTTTTGCTTAATACTTTTAAACGATAAAAATAAAGAAGTTTTAAGTGATGGTTGCACAGCCTTAATGGCGGTAGTTTGTCCATTTTGAGTATTATTACTTTCTTTTATCGTGTTATCAATAATACTACCATCTTTTAAAGTAATTTCCATATCACTATATTTAGTTGATAAAATTTTATCATGAGTTACGACAATTACTAGTTGATCAAGGGATAATTTTTTCAAAATATCCATTACGATATCACGATTATGCTTATCAAGGTTGCCAGTAGGTTCGTCCGCAATGATAACTTTAGGTTTTTTGACAATGGCTCTAGCTATTGCTACTCTTTGTCTTTCACCACCTGATAATTGATTCATTTTACGATTTTCTTTACCCTCTAAACCAACCATTTTGATGGTTTCGATAAGCCAATCATGTTGTTTTTTGACATCTTCATGTTGCAATTCAAGGGCTAAGGCAATATTTTCATAAACGGTTAAATTTTTTACAACATTAAATTCTTGAAAGATAAAACCAACATAAGAATTTCGGTAAGCATTAAAATCCTTTTTCCTAAAATCTTTGGTATTAAGGTTATCAATGGTTAATTCGCCACTATCATAAGAATCAATTCCACCAATAATATTTAAAAGGGTAGACTTACCAGAACCACTCTTACCTACAATAAAGACTAATCCTTTATCGGGGAAAGTGAGGTTGATATCTTTTAGGGCATGGTATTTTTCCGTACCTGAGTTATAATATTTATTGATATTTTTTAAAATAATCATATTTTACCTCTAGAAAATAATTTCATCATAAAGTGGTGGAAGTAAATAAGATAGCACAATTTTGGCATTATTAGTTTCATCATTTAAAACTTCAAGAGCTATTAAACCACAAGTATCTTTAATACCATTGAAAACTCTTGCTTTAGCAATTAGTTTATTTTCAAAATTAGCCAAGACTTTAAATTCGGAGATATTATAAGGTTTAGAAATAATATCAATTACATAACTTGCTTCACGAGCGCCGTAGCAAAAATCATCAAGATACTCATCCATCCAAGCAGGAAGATTAGAAGTAGATTCAAGATATTGAACATCTTCAAAAGGCAAAGTAACAATACCTAAACTAGTTGGTGGTATAGCTACTGCTTTAACGCTCCAAGATGCTTCCGCGAAAGTTGTAATGTAAAAACCACTAAAGGCAAATAGCTCGTTGTAAAAACGTAACATACCATTACCCCAGTTATTTTCATTGATTACTAAATCAGTACTAAAAAGATGTCCACCATCTGATTTAATAAAGTCATAATTGTAAAAAAAGCGATTTTCCGAAAAGTCATAAGAAGAAAGTTGTTTTGGAACATTATAATATAGATTAGCAACTAAAGCTATGCCGTCTTTAAAATCTTTCGCTAAAGCATAAGTATTATTAATACCACCTAAAAAATTACCTAAAGTATTAACATACTGATATAGCATGGTATCAGTAGTAGTGGATGTACGATTATCAAAAGTATTTTTGTCACTACAATAAATTCTGACAGTGTAATTTTCTTGATAATTGCCCACTACAGCATATCCATCACTAAAATTATTAGCATAATCCCACCAATGTAAAGCATCGTCATATAAATAAGCGCCAAGATAATCAATATGAGTATATTTTAAGTTATCATTAGCATCTAAAAGACCCACTACAGCATAATCACTTCCGCTAGTTTTTTTAAAATCACTACAATAATCAAAAATAAAATTATTATCTTTTAATAAATTATCAAAAGAATTATCTAATTCGTTATATTTTAAATAACCTTGTTTATTATCTTTAATAATAACTAAATAATTATCAGAAAAAGAACTTTGTGAAGATACACCATCTTCAAAGGTATAAATGATATCACCACTGGTATTTATTAAGTAAAATTTATTATCAAGGGCTACAACAGCTTTATTTTCACTAAAAGGATAAGCTTCTTGATAAATTATTTTAGTAATAGGTTTACCCGTATTTTGAATATAACCAAAAAGGTTATTTTTTTTAACGATTAAGATATCATCAAAATAAGGAATAATTGTATCATACATTGATAAATCAAATAAAGAGCCATTTGTATCTAAAATATAAGGAAGATTATCTTTATAAACAATTGCCATAGGATTGGTAAGGTATTTAGTTTTGTTAGTGTTACAACCACCTAAAAAAACTAAAAAATTAGCAATGATTATAATACATAAAAATTTTGAGATAACTTTTTTTAACATACCATCAACTCCTTATAATTAATAAATAAATTATATCAAAAAAAGGATAATTCTTCAAAGAAAAGGACTTTTCGAGGGTTAAAAAATGATTGATAATTTGCAATTATCAAAAAAATATGATAAAATAACATGAGGTGATATTATGAAAATGATGTTAGTTATAATTAGCAATGAGGATGTAGCTGATGTAACAAAAGGACTTTTACATGAAAAATATTTTTTTACCAAACTTTCTTCAACAGGTGGTTTGTTAAAAAGTGGTAGTACAACTTTATTGATTGGTGTAGAAGATAATAGAGTAGAAAAAGCTAAAGAAATTGTAGGCATGTATGCGAAAACACGTAAGAAAAAAGTAACATCAGGTGAACCAGGCGATTCAAAGGTTTATTCGTTTCTTCCCGCAAGCGTTAATGTCAATGGTGCTACGATTTTTGTTTTGAATGTTGATGAATATTATAAGTTATAATCTTCATACATGGTATGAAGATTTTTTTTGAACTTTAAAAATGTATACGTTTTCAAAAAAATTAGTTAATTAATTGAAATATAAGCAAGATTAGTATATAATTAAAATAGACTTGAATAAAAGAATTGAAGGAGGAAAATTATGAAAGAATATTCGACCACGCATATTCGTAATGTTGCCCTTTTAGGACATCTAGGAAGTGGTAAAACTAGTCTTGTAGAATCAATGTTATTTTTAAGTAAAGCTATTTCTAAAAAAGGAGAAGTGGAAAAAAAGAACACTGTTTCAGACTATCTAACCGAAGAACAAAATCGTTTAACTTCACTTTCAACTTCCCTTATTCCTATTGAATGGGATAGTTATAAAATTAATTTTTTAGATACACCAGGTTCTGAAGAATTTGTTGGGGAGATTGCGCAAGATTTGCGTGTTGTAAAAGGTGCAGTTGTTTTATTAGATGCTCAAAAAGGTATCGAAGTTGGAACTGAAAGAGTTTGGGATGAATTACAAGTTCGTCATACACCAACTATTTTATTTGTTAATAAAATTGATAAGGAAAATGTTAAATTTGATAAAGTAATTGATAGTATTATGGAAGGACTTGGTTCTAAGGTTATTCCTTTTGTTATCCCTATGGGTAAAGAAAACGACTATCAAGGTTATATAGATATTATTAAGAAAAAAGCATATTTTGGTGAAAGCGAAGATGAAAAAGATATTCCAAGTGATTATCAAGCTAAAGTTGATGAACTATATGATAAATTCTTAGAGATTGTAGCTAGCCAAAGTGAAGAAGTAATGGAAAAATATTTTTCAGGTGAAGCTTTAAGTGATGAAGAAATTAATAGTGGTTTAAGAAGTGCCTTATTAAACTGTGATATTTATCCTATTTTAGTAGGTTCAGCTTTAAAAAATATGGGTGTTAAAAACTTATTAGATGACATTTGCAAATATTTACCATCACCTGTTGATTTAAAACCTGCTATTGGCGTAAATCCTAAAACGGGCGCTGAAGTTAAAAAACTTTCTAAAGATGAAGAACCTTTCTCAGCTTATGTATTTAAAACAGTTGTTGATCCTTTCCTTGGTACGATTAACTATTTTAAAGTTTATTCGGGTACTACTAAAGGCTTAACGGAAGTTTATGTACCAAATAGTGATCAAGTTGCTAAAGTTGGTGTTATTAGTGGCACTTTAGGAAAAACACAATATCCTGTTGATGTCTTACATGCCGGTGATATGGGGGTAATGACAAAGACTGGTGATATTAAGACTGGTGATACGATTTGCGATAAAAAAGAAATCGTGATGTTTACACCAGCATCTGTTCCAACACCTGTTATTTATGTAGCAATTCATGCTAAAACTAAACAAGATGAAGACAAGATTTCGGCCGCTTTACAAAAGTTAAATTTAGAAGATCCAACTTTTGAAGTAAAACGTAATCCTGAAACAGCTCAACTTTTAATAGGTGGTCAAGGTATGACACACATTGGCTATATTTTAGAAAAGATGAAAAACATGTTTAAAGTTGATGTTGATGTAAGTGATCAAAAGATCGTTTACCGTGAAACAATTAGAAAAATTGGTTCAGCTCAAGGCCGTCATAAAAAACAATCAGGTGGAGCAGGTCAATTTGGTGATGTTTGGATTCGTTTTGAACCACTTGCTGACAAAGACTTTGAATTTGCTTCCGAAGTTGTTGGTGGAGCAGTACCTAAAAACTTTTTCCCAGCCGTTGAAAAAGGTTTAATTGATACTTTAGAACATGGTCCAATTGCGGGATTCCCAGTAATTGGTGTTAGAGCCGTATTATATGATGGTTCTTATCATCCAGTTGATTCTAACGAAATTTCCTTTAAAATTGCGGCAGCTTTAGCCTTTAAAGAAGCTTGTAAAGTAATTAAACCAACCATTCTTGAACCAATTATGGAAGTTAAAATTACCGTAAAAGATGAATATGTTGGTGATATTATGGGTGATATTCCTCAACGTCGTGGTGCTGTAGTTGGTATGGAACCTACTGGTACTGGTAAAACAGTTATAACAGCTAATATCCCTGAAGCAGAAATTATCAATTATACAATTGATCTAAAAGCTATGACACAAGGCAGTGGCCATTTTACACGTAAATTTATTAGATATGAGGATGTTCCAAGTAATCTTGTTGATAAAATAGTTGCTGAATACAAAAAAGAAAATTAAAAAAAACTATCTATTAGAAGCTATCTAGAAGCTCTCTAATGGATAGTTTTTTAGTTTTAATGCTTATATTTTTCAACTAAAGAAAAGAAATAGTCAAAAATTATTTTTGATTCATTTGTATAATATCTTTCAGGATGCCACTGTACACCAATAAAAGGAAGACTAGTGTGTTCCATAGCCTCGATTACATCGTGATTAACATAGGTTACAACAAATCCATCAGGAATCTTTTTTACAGCTTGATGATGATAGGTGTTTACTAAGAAAGTATCAGGAAGTAAATTAGAAAGGGTGGTATTTGTAACTTTAGTTACATCATGTTTTTTATCATTTTCAGGATGATATAAATTATTATTATTTAAATCTTGATAAAGTGATCCCCCCATAAAAGCTGCCATGGCCTGAATACCTCGACAAATGCCAAGCGTTGGAACCTTATGATTAATCGCATATGTTAAAATTTTTTGATCAATTATATCGGTTCTTTGATCAATGTTTTTTGAAAGGCCTAAATCATTATTTTCATGATAGTAACTAGGATCAATATCATCTCCACCAATAATTAAAAAACCATCACACATGGCAAGGGTATCATCAAGTGATGGGCCATCTAATAAAACAATAGGTATAGCGTCTTGATTAATAATTTGCTTTAAATAATCGAGATTGATTTTAAGATATTGATAATTTTGATCACTAGAAAAGCGGGGACTAATGCCGATAATATTTTTTTTCATATGTTCACCTCATATAGCAATTTTATCATATTTTTAATAAAAAGTAAAATATAACATAAAAAGATTTTTAGTCTTTTTACTTTAATAAAAATGCTAAAAATGATATAATATAAATGTATTGTGCGAAAGGAAAAATGATATGTCTAAGAATACTGATGGTTTATCTACTAAAAAAGTTAATAAGCCTAAAAAAGCAAAAAAAAGAATTGTCTACGGTGAATATAGCACAAAGCGTAAAGATCCTTTATATCTTGCGAAAAACGAATATAAAAAAGGTTTAACACAAGTAGAAGTAGATGAACGTAAGGAAAATTTACAAGTTAATATTGAAGGAGTCGTTGAGTCTAATTTTACTAAAACTTTAAAAACAATTTTTAAAGTCTTTGTAAAAAACACCTTTACTTTTTTTAATATTTTGTATGTTATTGTCTTATTATTATTACTTCTTGCTAAACAGTGGAATAGCCAGTATAATGTAGGATCTTCTTTTGGCTTTACGGACTTTTTATTTTTAGCCATTGTAATTGTTAATTTAGCAATTGGCATTATTCAAGAAACACGTTCGAAACTTGCGATTAATAAGTTACAATTAATGACTAATCCTCGTGTTACTTTAATAAGAAATGGTGAAAAAATTACTGTTCAAGAAACAGAAGTCGTTTTAGATGATATTATGTATTTAACCCCAGGGGTCCAAATTGTTTCTGATGCTATTTTATTAGAAGGTGAAGTAGAAGTTAATGAATCACAGCTTACTGGTGAATCAATACCAATTAAAAAACATCCTGGTGATATGCTTTTTTCAGGAAGTTTTATGGTATCAGGAAGTTCTTATGCTAAAGTTGTTCATGTAGCTAAACAAAATGAAATTAACAAACTTACATCACAAGCTAAAAAATACGTTGCTCCTAATTCGCAAATATTAAATAGTTTAAAAAAATTATTAATGGTTTTAGCTGTTTTTATTGTTGTAACTTCTTTGATTATGTTTTTTAGTAAATGGCCTACTAGTAGTTTCATTTCCGCAATAAAAAATAATACTTTAAATGAACAATTAGCATATTTTAGAAGTGAATATGTTAAGGTAATAAAACCAACTACCGCAGCTGTTATTGGTATGATACCAGCTGGTTTATATTTACTTACTTCGGTTGCTTTATCGGTTGGTGTTATTAGGCTTAGTAAAAATAATACCTTAGTTCAAGATGTTTATTGCATCGAAATGTTAGCTCGCGTTAATGTTTTATGTCTTGATAAAACTGGAACTATTACAAATGGTAAAATGACCGTTGTGAAGTATGAAGAAATGAATAAGAATCATACTTTTAAAATTGAAGATATCATTAGCTCTATGAATGCAGCCTTACAAGAAACTAATGCTACAGCACAGGCCTTAACTAATTATTTTGGTAATAAAAGTGTCTTAAAAGCAACTGAAGTTATTCCTTTTTCATCTGATCGTAAATATAGTGCTGTAAGCTTTGGCAGTAATGAAAATTATGTAATTGGTGCTCCTGAATTTGTTCTTAAAGGTAGTTTTGAAAAATATGCTTCTCTTATTGGCGATTATGCTAATCAAGGATTACGTGTTATTTGTTTAGCACAAACATCTTTACCATTCAAAGATGGTAAAATTCAGCGTCTACCAAGGTTACTTGCATTAATTTTAATTGAAGATCAAATCAGAGAAGAAGCCCATGATACGATTCAATATTTTAAAGATAATGGTGTAGAAGTAAAAGTTATCTCTGGTGATAATCCCATAACGGTTGCGGAAGTGGCAAGAAGAGTAGGAATTGAAAATGCCAATAAATGTATAAGTTTAGATGGCATGACAGATGATGAAGTTATTGATGCCGCAACTAAATTTACGGTTTTTGGTAGAGTTAAACCCGAACAAAAGAAACTATTAGTCATGGCCTTAAAAAATGATGGTAAAACAGTAGCCATGACAGGTGATGGTGTTAATGATATTCCCGCTCTTAAAACGGCAGATTGTAGCATTGCTATGGCATCAGGAAATGACGCTGTAAAAAATGTAGCACAATTAGTACTTTTAGATTCTAATTTTGCGTCAATGCCTAAAATTGTAGGTGAAGGAAGAAGAGTAATAAATAACGTTCAACAAACAGCAATGTTATATTTAGTTAAAACGCTTTTCATGACAGTTCTTGCTATTCTTACCGCTGTTACTTTCTTTAATCATTTTGGTCCGATTGAAAATGGTGTACGTGATGGTACTTTCCCTTTTGCGGGCGCAAAACAACTACTAATCATGGAAATGTTTGCTATTGGTATTCCATCCATTTTCCTTGCTGTACAACAAAATGATAGCCCTATTAAGGGTAACTTCTTAAAAAACGCTATTCGTAGTGCTTTACCAGCAGCAGTTGGTGTTATTGGTGCTATTATCTTTACTTATATGCTTTCATCATCGTATGGTTTCCAATCTTCAGAAATTAAAACAATTGTTGCAATTACGGCTACTTTTACAGTATTAATTGTAATGAGTAGAGCATGTTTACCACTTAATCGCAAAAAAACAATTATTTGTGCTTTGATGTGGATTTTATCAGTAATGCTAATTCTTTTATCAATTAAACATGTGACGCTTTTTGACAAAATAGATATGTACAAATTATTTGAATTTGACAATTTAATTTGGAACATTACACGTGTTTATGAAACAGTTTCTGGTGAAATAAAATATGGTGAATTTAAAGATGCAACAGCACTATGGCTTGCTGTTAGTATGGTTGTCGTTTCACTTGCCTTAATGTTAGGTACAGAACTATTAATCAAAAAAATCGAAACAAACCGTGAAAATAACAAAAATAGGGAACAAACAAAGAAAAAAGGTCCTATTATTAAAAAAATTAAATAACTAAATATGAAACATTAAGGATATCTAATATGATATTACTTGATGTTTTTAATTTGCCTACACCTTTTTTTTGATATGGTAATATTATAAAGTGTACTTGAAAAGAGGTGGGGTATGAAAACATTAGAGTTAATAAATGTTAAAAAAACTTTTTATACAGAACTTGGTGCACTAGATGTATTAGATGATATTAGTTTTGATATTAAAGAAGGTGAAATTGTAGCTCTTGTAGGACCAAGTGGTTCGGGTAAATCAACTTTATTGAATATTATTTCACAATTATTAACACCAACTAGTGGTAAAGTTATTGTTAATGGTGATATTGGTTATATGTTTCAACATGATCATTTATTTAATTGGCGAACTGTTTGGAAAAATATTTTAATAGGGCTCGAAATAAAAAAAGATCATGATCCTAAAAAAATAGAAAGAGTGAAAGAACTATTAGCAAAATATGGCTTAATGGATTTTATTAATAACTATCCCCAAGAATTATCAGGTGGCATGCGACAACGAATTGCATTGATAAGAACCCTTGCAACTAATCCTAGCATCCTATTATTAGATGAACCCTTTTCGGCACTTGACTATCAAACACGTATTAATGTGAGTAATGATATTTACCATATAATCAAAGATCAAAATGTTTCCACATTGCTTGTTACGCATGATATAGGTGAGGCTATTGCTATGGCAGATAGAGTAATTGTTTTAAGTCATCGCCCCGCAAAGTTAAAAAAGATTATTGCCATTAATGATATTAATGCTAAAACACCATTAGAAAAAAGAAAAGCACCAAAATTTTCAGAATATTTCGATGTGATTTGGGGGTTATTAAATGAATAATCCTTTCTTAAGACAAAAACGCAAATTAGCCCTTAAAGTAATAATTTTACAAATCATCATACTTGTAGCGATTATGGCCTTATGGGAAATAGCCTCAAACAATCAATGGATAGATGCCTTTTTATTTAGTAAACCTAGTAGTATTATTAAATTATTAATAAATTATATTAAAACCAAAGAAATCTACAAACATTTAGGTATTTCTCTCTTAGAAACAATGTTAGGTCTTAGTATTGGTACTATAGTAGGCATTTTAATTGCCATTATTTTATGGTGGAATAAGACGATTGCTAAAGTACTTGATCCTTTCTTAGTTGTAGGTAATGCTTTACCAAAAACAGCTCTTGCGCCAATATTAATAATTTGGGTTGGTACAGGTATTAAAGGTATAACGGTAGTTGCCATATCAATATCATTAATTTTAACCATTATTTCGGCATACAACTATTTTATGTTAATAGATGATGAAAAGATTAAAATGCTTCAAAGTTTTAAGGCCACTAAATGGCAAATTCTTACTAAATTAATAATTCCAGCTAATATTGGTAATATCATTAATATTATAAAAATTAATATAGGTATGAGTTGGGTAGGAGTAATTGTGGGAGAATTTATTGTGTCAAGATATGGTATTGGCTATTTAATAATGTATGGTTCGCAAGTTTTCAATATGGATTTAGTAATGATGGGGGTATTTGTACTAGCGATAATATCGTTTATAATGTATGAAGTTGTTAATTTAATTGAAAAGAAAATTAAAAGGAAGAGGAATTAATGAAAAAAATTTTAACATTTTTGGGAATCTGTTTAGTTTTAATATCTTTAGTTAGTTGTAAAAAAACAAAACTTACAAAGATTAAAGTGGCTGAAGTAGCAAGATCAGTCTTTTATGCACCACAATATGTAGCAATTAATAATGGTTATTTTGAAGAAGAAGGCTTAAAAATTGATTTAGTTAATGCAAATGGTGCCGATAAAGTAACAGCAGCTTTATTATCGGGTGATGTACAAATAGGTTTACAAGGTCCTGAACCTACTATTTATCTATATAAAAACAATAAAACCAACTATTTAATTAATTTTGCGCAATTAACAAGAACGGATGGTAATTTTATCTTTGGTAGAAATAAAATTGATAATTTTACTTTGAATGATCTTAAAGGTAAATCCATTTTAGGCGGTAGAAAAGGTGGCGTGCCTGAAATGACTTTAGAATACATTTTAAAAGAAGCCGGTTTAGATGTAGGTCAAGATGATGATAGTAAAGATGTAAATGTTAGAACAGATGTTGCTTTTGCGGCACTTGCAGGATCATTTCTTGAGGGTGAAGGTGATTTTGTAGTATTATTTGAGCCTACAGCATCAGCTTTAGTTAAGGAAAACAAAGCCTATTTATTATCATCAACTGCACAATATGCGGGTGAAATAACTTATACCGCTTATTCAACATCCATTAATTATTTTAAACAAAATAAGGAAACATTAACTAAATTTACTAAAGCTTTATATAAGGGTCAACAATTTGTACAAACGGCAACTGATGAAGAAATAGCTAAAGCCATTCATCCTTTCTTTATGGATGTAGAACTTGATATTTTAGAAAGTGTAGTAGCAAGATATCGTTCTATTAATGCTTGGTGTGCAAATCCTGTTTTTTCAGAAGTTGGATTTGATCGTTTACAAGACATTATAATTGCGGCAGGCGAATTAGATAATAAAGTCAATTTCAATGATTTAGTTGATTTAAAGATTGCTAAAGCAGTAATTTAATTAAAAATTTTTCTAAAAAACAGCTATGTAAATATTTGCATAGCTGTTTGTCAATTTTTTAAAAAATTCTTTTAATAGTTATAAATAATATAAGTAAAATCCTAAAAAACAATAAAAAAATCGTTTTGTGAGAAGATGAAATTTTATTTTTAAAATAATTAATTTTTAAGTTATAAAAAAAGCAATGATAAAAAATTGTATTAAAATGTTTAATTTCTTCAAAAAAATATTATTTTATGATATAATAACTACTAGAAATATGCATATAAAAACGGGAAAAATAAAATGGCTAAAAATTATATTTTAACAATTGATCAAGGTACAACTAGTACAAGAACAATCATTTTTGATGATAGTGCTAATGTTATTAGTAAAAGCCAAAAAGAATTTAAACAAATTTGTCCCCATAATGGTTGGGTTGAACATGATCCAGAAGAAATTTGGAACTTAACTTTACAAACTATCAAAGAGGCTATAGCTTTAGCTAAAATAGAAGTTTGCCATATTAAAGCTATTGGGATTACTAATCAGCGTGAAACGACCATTTTATGGAACAAAAAAACGGGTAAACCTGTATATAATGCTATTGTTTGGCAATCAAGACAATCACAAGCTATTTGTGATGAGTTAATTAAAGAAGGAACAACTGAATTGTTTAAAAATAAAACGGGCTTAATAATAAATCCCTATTTTTCAGCTAGTAAAATTAAATGGATAATTGATCATGTGGCTGGTGTTAAAGAAGAAATTGCTAAGAAAAATATTCTTTTTGGTACTATGGATACATACTTATTATGGAAATTAACAGATGGTAAAGTTCATGCTACTGATTATAGTAATGCTTCTAGAACCCTTATATATAATATTAAGGAATTAAAATGGGATGAAGAATTAATGAAAAAATTTGCTATACCAGAAAGCATTTTACCGAATGTATTGCCAAGTAGTCATATTTTTGGTTATGCTAGTGCTTTAGAAACAATTGATAAAGCCTTTATTAACGTTCCTATTGCGTCTTTAATTGGTGATCAACAGGCTGCGCTTTTTGGCCAATGTTGTTTTGATGAAGGTAGCATGAAATGTACTTATGGTACAGG
>CANQWZ010000025.1 GCA_947627685.1 uncultured Bacilli bacterium
AGGATGTTGCGGAAGGTGAGGTAGCTTTAGAATCATTAATAATGATTAAATCATCTTTTAATTTAATCGTATTAAAGCGATATTTTAACCCTGTAAAAGCAGTTAAAGTGGATCTAATATAATTATTTGATAACTGATAAATTTTCGCAACTAAAATGGCCATCATCATATCTTGAACGATAACATCTTCAAAACGTTTTAAATCACTTAATTTAACAATTAATTCATCTAAATAATAAATACCTTGATTTTGTAGATAAACACTAGCATTTGGGTTTTTCAAAGAATATGAAAGGACTCTTGGAAGTTTGTAGCTATTAATTTTACGACCTAATTCTTCATCGTCAAGATTATAAATGATATAATCATTTTCATCCATATTGTTTAAAAGTTTGGTCTTATCATAAAAATAATTAGCAAAAGTTTGATGATAATCTAAATGATGACTTACAATATTCGTTATAACGTAAACTTTAGGATGCGTAGTATAAGTGTTATGTAACATAAAGCTTGAGGCCTCTACTATTAAACACTTAGGTAAGTTTTTTTCTAAAAACCGACTAAATATTGGAATACCAATATTACCACAAAGACTATTCTCAAATAATGGTAGTTTTTTTAACATTTCGTATATTAGGTAAGTAGTAGTCGTTTTACCATTACTTCCTGTAATAATAATTGGCAAAATCGTAGGATAAAGGATACTAACAAGTTCTAAATCACTAATTATTGGGATTTTGTGTCTTTTTGCTAGTTCTAAAAAAGGCTTAGAAAATTTAATACCTGGTGATTTTACTAGATAGTTAATATCATTTAAAATATCTTCTACAGGAAATTGATCATCACCTGTTTCATAATAGATAATATAACTTATATCATTGTTATCAAAATAAGCCCTAATAGCTTTAGTTGTTTTACCATAACCATACAAAAGATACTTTTTCATTAAAATACTTTTACCCCCAAAATACATGCAATAATAGTAACAAGACCAGTTAATAACCAAAAAATTACATCAATTTGCATATCTTTTAACCCACTAAGTTCCAAATGGTGATGCAAAGGGCTCATTTTAAATAAACGTTTGCCTTTAGTTTTTTTATAAAACCATACTTGCAACATGACTGATAAAGTTTCTAGTAGATAAATAAAACCAAAAATGAAGATTAAAACATCTAAATTAAGGCAAAGTAACATTGAAAATAAGGCCGATCCAATTGCAAGTGATCCTACATCACCCATAAAAATCATTGCTTTGGGCAGATTAAAGCATAAAAATGTAATTAAACCAGCTAAAAGACCGATTGCAAAATAAGTTACAGTAGTATTTTTCTTAATAATGCTAAGCATTAATATACCTACAAAAACGATTATACTACTACCACCAAGTAAACCATCAATACCATCTGTCAAATTGGTGGCATTTGTAAAACCCGTAAAGGCAATAATGATAAAGATGCCATAAAAGTATTTTAAATCTAAAGTGCTCCCAAAAAAATTAATTTCATTAGTTCCTCTTTTATCTAAAACCAAAAAATAACAAAGAGCACTTACCACAAGTTGGGCCATAAATTTAACATGTGGTTTTAATCCCTCATTACTTTTTTTGATGATAATTAAATAATCATCAATAAAACCAATTAAACCAAAAGCTAAAAAAGGAACAATTAGGATTAAAATATCTCTTATATCAATTATTGCCGTGTGGAAATTAAATAGTATTAAGGTAAGAAATAAAAAGATTGTAACTATGATGATTACTATTCCTCCCATAGTAGGAGTACCTTTTTTACTAAAATGACTTTTAGGACCTTCTAGTCTAATAGCCTGACCATATTTGAAACGTTTTAAAAAAGGAATCAAGACCCTAAATAAAACTACACCATATAAACTACCAACAATAATTATCGCAAGACTACCCCAAATGGACATTATAACTTTTTACCCCCTAGACTTTTAATATAATCGATATCCGAAAATGGTGTAATATTTTTAGCAATTATTTTGCTTTCACTACCTTTACCAAGTATGCATATAATATCATTATCAGCTGCTTCATCAAGAGCTTTATTAATGGCAAGTTTACGTGATATTTCAATCATATAGTTATTGGTATTAACATTACTAACCATTTGAGCAATTATTTGCTTTACATCTTCATCACGTGAATTATCTTCGGTAAAAATAACACAGTCACTTAAATCACATGCAATTTTGCCCATAATTGCTCTTTTGCTTTGATCACGCATGCCACCACAGCCAATAACTGTTATGATTTTACCACTTTTAAGCTCATTAAAATAAGTTAAAACCTTATGTAAGCCATCAGGAGTATGGGCAAAATCGATAACAACCGTTTTTTTAGCAATTTTATAAACATTCATACGCCCTTTAACAGCTTCAATTTTCATAAAATTTTTTACGACTTCTTCTTTATTTAAACCAAGACTCCATAAAATGGCAATACTTGCTAAAACATTATCAAGATTAAAACCACCAATAAGTTTCGTTTTACATATGTATTCATTATGTTTTGTTTTAATTTTTAAAAGCATTCCCTTAATTGTTTTTTCAATTATTTCACCACTTATGTTAGCATCATTTAAACTACTACTATAGGTAATAGTCTTAGCTAAACTAAGGGTTTTTAGTCTATCAAAGTAGTTCATATCTTTATTTAAAATTAAAGTTCCATCTGCTACCAAATCATAAATAATACGGGCTTTAGCAAAAGCGTAATTATCCAAAGTATGATGATAATCTAAATGATCTTGGGAAATATTTGTAAAACATACTACTTGATATTTTAAACCTAATAGTCTACTTTCACTAATGCCCTGGCTTGATGCTTCCATAATTAGATACTTATAGGGATATTCAAACATCATCTCATAAATATAAGTAATAGATGGTGTAGTGTTAAGCGCTTTTTTAATACGCGTTGTACCATCAAAATATGATATATTACCTTCTGTGCCAAGTAATAAACACGGAAAATGCATTTTTTTCAAAATATTAAAAACATATGTTGTTACAGAGGTTTTACCATTAGTACCTGTGACAGCGATAATTTGTGGTTTAGATCGCTTTTGATAAAACCATGAAAGTAATCTTGCAAGTTCTACTTTTGCGTCATTAACTTTCAGATAATTAATATTAGAACTTTTATCATTAATGATAATATCTACATCATAAATTATCGTTTTTGCACCTTTTGTGATGGCTTCATTTATATATTCAATACCATGATGATGGTATCCTTTGATTGCTACAAAAACACTATTTAAAACGGCATCTTTAGAATTTTCAACAATTTTTAGCACTTCATGATTATAAATATTAGTAAATTCCTCGTGATATTTACATAAATAATTTTTTATTTTCACATTACATTCTCCTTTTTATTAGGTGTATAAAATAATACTTCCCCCTTCAACAATCCATTCACCTACTTCAGGCATTTGGGAAATAACTTTATTACCAGTACCTCTAATAATAATATTATAGTTAATTGTTCTTTTAATATTACTAATATCTAAACCAATGTAATTTTCCACCTTATAAATTTTTTTGTCAATCCAAAGTCTAGCATTAAATGGAATTTCATTTTCACGACTAGGAATTTTCAAAATGCCTAAAGCATCACTTATTACCTCTTTTACCATGGGGCCAACTGTTGTTCCACCATATTGAATAGCATTATGAGCATTTTCAATAGCTATGTATACCGCAAGTTTAGGATCATCCATAGGCGCAAAGCCTAAATATGATAAAATATACTGATTATCTAAATAGTGACCATCTTTGGCTATTTGAGCAGTTCCTCTTTTACCCTATTAAGCACTATAATTAGTTATTTTTTTAAAAAAAAAGGCACTTAAAAATTTTTAAGTGTCTAAAACTTTAAGAGTCTTGAATAATAAAATACTTATTTAAATTCCTTTATAATTCCACTCTCCATTATATTTTTTGTTGTTTTAGCAGAAAAAAAACCTGCTAATTTATAAACATCTTTACTTTTAATTTCTTTTTCTTTGATAAAATTAAATACTTCTTTTTGAGCCATTAAATTATTTAAATAATCTTTAGCATCAATATTAGTAAATAATTCAAGAATTGTATAAGCATCAACATTTTCTTTGGTTATAGGTAAGCGTGATTTACGAAGAATTATTTTACGACTTTTTAACAATGTTTTTCTTATAAACATCTTTTTCTTTGTTTGTTATAACTTCGATACTAGAAGGTATTTGCATGGTAAACATAAAATTTTGCCTCATTTGTAATCCACCATAAAGGCCATAAACTTCATCATTATTGGTAATAAATTTTTTTTCTACTACTTGTTCAACTGATATAACTGATAATCCGTAACGGGTTTTGGTAGGAATATAATAAATACCTTTATCAAATTTAATGATTTTTTTCTCATCTTCAGCCTTTTTTAAAAGTTGAAACACCCAAGACCTTGAATATCCTTTTAGCTCTGCTAAAATTTCATTAGTAAAAATTGGTTCATTAACACCAAATTTATTTATTAACCTGTCAATCACAATCATCACCTCCTATAACGCATTATAAAATTATACTAATTTCAATATTTTAATATATTTGTTAGTGATTTATATTATATTTAACAATTTTTTTAAAGTTAAATCGATCTTAATAGTCTGTTAAAAGAAATCCTAGGTAAAGAGGAATTGTAAATATTTTATCTACTTTACCAATATTATAGTTTCCAAGTTTAATTACTCCTGCTACATGATATTTTTCAGGATGCGCAAGAATGGTTTTTGCACTTTTTGTGTTACCAGTTGTGGCTTTTATTTCTACCAAATAGCATTCACCTTTATATCTTGTAACAAAGTCAATTTCTAGTCCCGAATCCTTATGATAATAATATAACTTTCTACCCATCTTCACAAAAATATCCGCAATTAGATTTTCAAAGATTGCCCCTTTATAACCATAAAGATTACCCTGCAAAATATCATATTGTGTGCCATTTTCTAGCATACTTACAAATAGTCCTGTATCATTCATGTAAACCTTAAAAACATTTTGTATAGCATTTCCATCAAGCGGAAGTTCGGGAAGTTCAAGATTATAACAACGTGAAACTATGCCAGCATCCTCAATCCATTGTATGCTTCCTGCAAATTTTCCCGCGCGGTCATTCTTCTTTACGACAGAGTATTGAAATTTTTTGTTTTCTTTACTAAGTTGCTTAGGAATTGATTGAAAGCACTCTCTAATTAGTGGTTTATCAATATCACTAGCATATTTTACCATATCATCTTCATAGGAATGAATGATATTACGTTGAAGCGTAAGAACTAAATTCATCTGCTTGGTATCTACAAATTTTTGCACAACCGCTGGCATTCCCCCTACAACTGTATATTGAAGCATTAGTTCATACATTTTATGATGTAAAGCATCAGGTACTGGTGTAACTGTTTGTAAACACCTATTCAATTTTTCGATAATCTTTTCACTTATGCCATTTGCCCAAAGAAATTCCTCAAAATCAAGTGGTTTCATTTCAATAAGGGCCTCAGCACCAACTGGCACGGACTTAGGTTGCTTGCCATAGCCGCTAACGCCTAGAAGTGAGCCCGTACAAATAACATCAAATCGGCCATCATTATTAAAAAATTTCAAAGAGGTTCTTGCCTCAGGACAATCTTGTATCTCATCAAAAATAATGATTGTCTCATGTGGTACAAAAATAGTTTCATCACCAAGAAGGGCCGACATCATCATAATAAGATCATCCACTTCAAGTGAACCATTAAAAATAGCACTATAGTTAGGATTTTCCAAAAAATTTAAATAAACAACGTGTTGATAATTTTCCCTTGCAAACTTTAAAACCGAAAAAGTTTTACCACATTGTCTTTGACCTTTTATGATAAGCGGACTTTTATTAGGTGTATTTTTCCACTCTTTTAATACTTTTTCAATTTTTCTTTTTAACATAGCTATCACCTTTTTCTTTTTTTACTAACATTATATCACGCATTTAAAACTTTTTCAAGGGAGTTTGTGTAAAAAGTTACACTTTTTCAAGGGAGTTTGTGTAAAAAGTTACACTTTTTCAAGGGAGTTTTTAAAAAATATTAAACTTTTTTAAAGCCAGTTTTATATTTTAGCGACCTTATAAATAATAGTAACATCAATTATTTTTGAATCCTTTGCTTTACTTAATAGCACATTAGATACAACCATTTTAATTAAGTCCATTTCAATTTCGGGTCTAGTTTTTAATGATTCAATAAAATTGATAAATTTATTTTCATATATAGTAACTTTTGCTTCATCACTATTAAACGCCTTTAATTTTTCTTCTACATCTTTTATTTGTTGTACTAGTTCTTGTGATTTATAACCAAAATCATCACTTGTATTTTCTTTAGCAAAAAAATCCACAAATAATTTAGCAAATTTTTCATTCAATGTTGCAAGCTTAACCTCTAAGTCATTTCGCTCGATAAAGCTAGTTTTAAAAAGCCTTTTTTTATAACACTTTCTAATCATATTATTAGCTACTAAACCATTTTTTATTAAATCTAAGACTTCTTGATATAGTAGCAAGTGAAGTAATTTTGCTTTAACTATATATCCACAGCCTTTACAATAATAAAATGCATCTTTATTACTTTGATAATAAGACATCTTTTTATCTGATATTGCATCCTTTAAAATCGAACCTAAATGATTTATGTTTGTTTCTTTTTTATTCCTAGATAATAATTGGTCATTTGCTTTTTTGAATAATTCTTCACTAATAATAGCATAATGCGTATTTCTAACTAAAATGGGTGGTTCTTTTTTAAGTAAATTAAGAGAATGACCACAATATTCATAATCTTTAATAATTTCCCATACTTTTTCAGCTTTCCACTTATTAGAGGGATTCTTATTTAATGGCTTTGCTCCTAACACTTCTACCGCATAATGCGATCTGGTAAGAATTTTAGCTTCATTTAATAATTTAGCTATTTGCGAGGTTGTTTTGCCATTTGATGCATAAAGAAAAATTTTTTTAACAATTTGAGATGAATATGGATCAATTTGTTCCTTTTTTTCTTCATTAAAACGATATCCATATTTGGGATAATAATTTAAATGTTTTGTTTTAGCTCGTCTTTCTAAGGCTTTACGGCATTTCTTTTTAAAATCTTTTAGATAAAATGCATTTAAAAAATTTCTCAAAACGATAGATTCACCATTATAATGATTACTATCATAATTATCATTAAGTGATATTACTCTAATATTATTATCAGGAAAGAAATGCTCAATCAATTCACCAACTTGATGCATAACTCTACCAAGACGTGAAAGGTCTTTAATTAGTAAAACATTAAATTTATGATTTTTGATATCTTTTAACATTTCTTGAAAGCTTGGTCTATTAAGATTACTACCACTATATCCATCATCATAATAGATCTTAATGATTTCAATATCATTTTCATTGGCATAATTGGTTAAGGCCTTTATTTGATTGGCGATACTTCTTGAATCTTTACTACTATCTATTTTATCTTCATCTTCACGTGATAGTCTTGCATAAATGGCCCCTTGCATCTTCATGCTTTTTGATAAACTCCTTTATCTCTTTATTTAACATAGGATATGCAATTGTTATAGTATATTCGTATTTACGTTGGTAATTTTTTAGGTTTGTTGAAGAAATACTAATAAAATTAATGATGGAATGAATAACACTAGGTAGTAAAACATTAGTTTCATTAATTAATGTTAATAATTTAATTAATTTATTAACATGAGAGTTTTCTTCTACTAGTTGTTGCTTTTTTACTTTAGTAAGTAATACTAACTGTTCTTCGATAAAGTTCTTTTCTTTATTATATTTTGCCAACATCGTTTCAAAAGTTGATTTAGGAATATTACCCTTTATATTTTGTTCAAATAATTTCATAATATATTGATCAATTTCATTATTTTTATTTTGATAAAGTTGCAAATCTTTTTGTTCATTTATTTCGATCCTACGGCCTCTATTATCATACTGATTAACAAAGGCAATAAATTCATCTTTATGTAAAAGAATAATATCTTTTAGATTTAATATTTCTTCTTTTATGATTAGATCTAAATATTTTTTTTGAATACTATTTATTTTTTGACACTTTTTATTTGCGCAATAATAACGATAAAAATTAAATTCTTTAGTTATGGCATTCTTTTTACGATCATATTTCATAGCACTACCACATTGTGCACAAATAACAAGGCCTTTATATGGATTTTCCTCAAGCGCTATTATACCTGCTCTAGTTCTTTTTAATATTTTATTGGCTTTTTCCCAAGTATCTTTATCAATAATTGGTTCATACCTATTTTTAAAAACATAAGCATTTTCATTTTCATAGCGTTTCTTCATCTTATAACTTTTTGATTTAGTGCGTGCGGTAGTGTAAGTCCCAAGATAATCATTTCGTGCGATAATATCTCTTATTACGTCCGTTTTCCAAGTTATTAATTCTTCATCAGATAATTTCATTATCTTCTTTTTGTTATAGCCATATTTGATAGCGTTATAATATGAAGGTATTTTAATTTTTTTATCTTTAAGGATTCTTGCTACTTTGGCAGATGATCCTGCTTTTATATATTCTTCGTAAATCATTTTAACGATTGGTGCTGTTTCAGAATCTATAATGCGTTCATAGCGAGCATTATAAGTATATCCAAAGATTGGAAATACGGTATTTCGAGGTTCACCATTTTTAGCTTTATTATCTAAGGTAAAGCGGATTTTTTTGGAAATATCTTTAGCATACCATTCATTAATAATGTTTTTAAAGGGAACAAAATCATTATTATCTTCATCAAAAGTATCAAAATTATCATTTAAAGCAATATATCTTACTTGATGGCTTGGAAAATATTCTTCTGTATAATAACCGGTTTGAATATAATTACGTCCTAATCTTGATAAATCTTTAGTGACTACAATATTAATTTTTTCTTCTTCAATATCCCTTAAAAGTCTTTGAAAAGACGGTCTATTAAAATCCGTTCCGCTATAGCCATCATCAATATAATAATCAACTATTTTCCAACCTTGATTATTAACATAATCGGTTAATACTTCTTTTTGTGACTTTATTGATTCACTTTCATCAAAATTTCCATCATCTTTTGATAACCTACAATAAATGGCCGTAAAGGTTTTAAATATATCCATCTTTAAATCTCCTTCTCATTATGTTGTTCCATCATATCTAATAACATGCTAACAACACCATCTAAAATGGTACTACCAACTGGTGCAAAGATTTTCTTTATTCTAAAGATTTGTCCATCTAACTCTAAAATTTTTATATCAGATTCGATATAATTGCATGATTTATTTTCCATAAATATCCCCCCTTCTAAAATTTAAATCATAATAAAATTATTGTATCTATTAATACCTTATACCTGTTTTGCCACCAACCCTAAAACCAGGTATAAATGCCGTTCTACCCGTCCCTCTTGCGACCACTGATTCTAATGCCTCGCGTAAAAGGCTAGATGTCTTTTCACTAATTACTCTTCTTATCGTATAAGGCTCTTTGGTAAGAAGAGTAGTTGTTTTATTAGCAATAGCTTTTAGAATATATGGTTGATGCAAGATACCACCATTAATTGCGGCAGATCCTGCATTTACAACTTGCAAAGGAGTAGCCGAATTACCCTGACCAAAAGCCGAAGTGGCAAGTTCAACATTACCAATTTTATTAATATCAAAAACAATACCACTACTTTCACCTAGTAAATCAATACCTGTCTTTTGACCATAACCAAAGTCATGAATATATTTAAATAATTTCTCTTTGCCAAGTCTAAGGCCTATAGTCATAAAGCCAGGATTACATGAATTTTCAATTACATTTAAAAAGGTTTCATCACCATGACCCCCTTTTTTCCAGTCCCTAATTCTCGTGCCATCAACAATCATATAACCTGGATCATAAAACTTTTCGTCCAAACTAAAAACCTTTTCTTCAAGCCCTGCCGCAAACGTAGCAATTTTAAAAGTACTACCAGGTTCATAAGATTTCCAAATAGGTAAATTTCGATTATAAATTTCTTGGGGATAAGCTTGATAATTAGCAAGATCAAATGTCGGTCTTGAAGCCATTGCTAAAACTTCACTTGTCATTGGATCAAGAACTAATCCAATCATATCAGTTGGATTATATTTTTTTACAGCATTATCCATAACCCTCTCTAAACTTAATTGAATATTTAAATCAACCGTTAAATATAAATCATAGCCACTTTTAGCATCTTGATAAAAACCACTTAAATCATCCATTAGTTCACCATGCGCATCAGTATATATTTGTAATGAACCACCATCACCTTTTAAGTATTCATCATAAATATATTCAATACCACTAATTCCTTGATTATCAATACCAACAATACCGATTACTTGTGCAAGCAAATTAGGGTAAGGATAATATCTAGAACTATCACCTACAATATAAATACCATCAATATCTAATTTAGCAATTTCGACGGCTTGTGAAACGGTAATTTTTTGGGCTTCTGGCTTTAAAATTTCAACTGATACAGCCTTGCGTAAATGTTTCATAATATCTTCAGGCGCACAATTTACAATTTTAGCTATTTTTTTACTATTATCAGTAATATCTTTTATTTGTTTCGGAATGGCAATAATAGTTGGTGTAAGCTTACTTCCAACTATTAAATTACCACTACGATCGTAAATATTGCCCCTTATTCCTGCAATTGGTGCACTTCTAGTCCATAAATCAAGTGCTCTTTCATAATATTCACTGGCTTTAACAATTTTTACATAACTCAATCTAAAAATAATGCATAAAAAGGCAATTACTACCAACAAATAAATGCTTAAAATACGTTTTTTTATTTTCATATTTTCACCAATACATTTTATGATAGCAAAATTACATAAAGAACTTTTAAAAAAACAAAAAAGCGATTTTTAAAGATCGCTTTTTACTTTTCAACTTCTTCGCTAGATAAAGCCTCTACTTCAGCATTCTTTTTACTTCTTACTTTTTCTTCATATGCTCTTCTTTTTTCACTTGCAAATCTTGCAACCTTTACGATAATAAATAAAGTTAAGGCAATAAAGAAAAAATTAATGATAGCTTCAAATAAAGAACTCCAGTTAATAAAAATGACACTATAATATTCAACGCCATTAACAATGGTAGGAGTAACACCAGCAGTTGCACCAGTATAATCAGCCATTTTAACTGTTCCAGGACAATGTAAAACAGTACATAATTCTGAACCCTTTGATAAAAATGATAATGCCCAGTTAACGACTGGCATTAATACTTTTTGGTTAAGGGCTGTAACAATAGCATTGAAAGCACCACCAATTATTACACCTACAGCAAGATCTAAAATATTGCCACGAGTAATAAATTCTTTGAATTCTTTAAAGAAACCTTTTTTATTAGCATCTTTTTCTTTCATAAATTACGCTCCTAAATAAAATAATCATATGTTTTACGATTTATTATAACATAATTTTTGTCTTTTTGTCTAAAATATGCTATAATCATTAAGAGGTGAGATAATGATTTATACTATTAAAAACCAAAATTTAGAAATTGATATTTCAAGTCATGGCGCTGAAATGAAAGCAATCCGCTATCAAAATGTTAATTATTTGCATGATGCCAATCCTAAAAGTTGGAATCGCTCAGCACCTCTATTGTTTCCTAATATTGGTGCAATTAAAGATGGTAGCACCACTTTCAATAATAAAAATTATGCCCTTATGAAACATGGTTTTTTAAGAGATCGTGATTTTTTAGTTACCAATATTGAAACTTCTTCTATTACGCTTACTTATTTAGCATCTGAACAAGATTTAGAAATTTATCCTTTTAATTTTCAAATTGATGTTACTTATCAAATACATGGTAATATTCTAAAAAGTTATATTGTTGTTAAAAATCTATCATCAGTTATCATGCCTTTTAATTTGGGGCTACATCCGGCATTTAAAGTTCCTCTATTTGATAATGAAAAATTTGAAGATTATCATTTTGATTTTCAAGAAACATTTTCCTATCAATGCCCAACGGTTAATTTAGCTGATGGAACAATTGATTTTGCCAAAATAAGTAGAAATTTTGATAATCTTAAAATCTTACCTTTAAACTATGATGATTATCAAAATGATGCCTTAATTTTTACTAATCTTGCAAGTCATCAAATTAGTTTAACTAATAAAGATTCATCCCATGGTATTTTCTTTGAATTTTATGACTTCCCCATGCTTGGCATTTGGACACCAAACCATGTAAAGGCACCATTTATTTGCATTGAGCCATGGATTGGCTGTGCCGATGAGATCGATTCCGATCATGATTTTCTCAAAAAAAGAGCCTTAATAAATTTAAAACCTGATGAAAGTAAATTAATAATGTATCAAATTAGATTTTTTTAAAAAAGATTAGTTTGTTTAACTAATCCTTTTTTTCAATAATTCGCATTTTAGCACTATGTGAACGTAAATTTTTGCTAATTTCTTTATCATTAGGTGTAATAATTTTTTTATTGATAAGCATAAAGTCAACTTTATAACCATCCGGTATAAATGGTAAGCCTTTAGGTAAATTTAATGAAGTTTTTTCTTTAAATAAGTGCTTAACAATGCGATCTTCTAACGAATGGAAGGAAATGACGACAAGTCTACCATGCGGATTTAGCATATCAAGAGCATCTTTTAAACTTTGTTTTAAAACATCAAGTTCATTATTAACTTCTATTCTTATAGCTTGAAAAGTTTTTTTGGCAGGATGAGCTTCTTTTCTTAGGGCACTACTTGGTAGAGCTTTTTTAATAACATCTACTAATTCAAGTGTTGTAGAAAGGGGCTTATCTTTTCGTACTTGACATATTTTTTTAGCAATTAGTGGTGCATATTTTTCTTCACCATAATTGAAAATAATTTCTTTTAATTTTTCTTCACTATAAAAATTGACAATATGATAAGCTGTTAATTCATTACTAGGATTCATACGCATATCAAGTGGACCATCAAAGCGATAACTAAAGCCTCTTTCCGGCATGTCTAGTTGAAAACTAGATACACCAAGATCAAATAATATGCCATCAACACTATTTATACCATAATTGGCAAGTTCACTTTTTAAATTGCAAAAATTATCATTTATAACCGTAAAGTTATTGGCGATTTTAGCAAGTCGATTGCTTGCTTTAGCAATCGCAAAAGCATCTTGATCAAAAGCATATAAATGACCTTTAGGTATTTTTGATAAAATTAAACTAGCATGTCCACCACCCCCTAAAGTACAATCTACATATATGCCATCCTCTTTAATATTTAGACCCATAATTGCTTCTTCTAATAGTACTGAAATATGTTCATTTTCCATAATATCACCATTTTATTAATAATTAAAAGAAAAAAACATGATAGAGGATCAAAATAACGAGAACAGCAACCCGTCTAACCGTAGGAATTTCTTAAAGAATGTCGCCCTTTTCGGAGCAGCTGCCGGCATTCCTACCGTATTGGTTCAAAGTTGTACGGAGAAGAAAACGACATCTGTAAGCGAAAGTGAAAAGGATATACCACTCATTTTGCAAAGCCGTACTTTAGGGCGAGGCAGTGCCGCAATGGAGGTTTCGGCATTGGGTTTTGGCGTAATGGGAATGAATTACCACCGTGGTCCGTTTCCCGATAAAAAGGCTATGATAAAACTTGCTCATCAGGCAGTAGAACGTGGCGTTACGCTTTTTGATACTGCAGAAACTTACGGCCCTTTTATCAACGAGGAACTTGTGGGTGAGGCCCTTAGTCAGTTTAAGAATAAGATTGCCATTACGACAAAATTCGGGTTCAATTACGCCGGAAACAAAATAAACGAAACCCCCGCCGGAGTAAACAGCCGACCAGAACGCATTCGCGAAATGGTGGAAGCATCGTTGAAACGTCTGAATATTGACACCATAGAATTGCTGTACCAGCACCGTTTAGACCCCAACGTACCGATTGAAGACGTAGCGGGAACAGTGAAAGACCTCATCGCAGAGGGAAAAGTAAAACGTTTCGGGCTTTGTGAAGTAAGTGCTGAAACCATCCGTAAAGCACACGCCGTTCAGCCTGTTACAGCCATACAGAGCGAATATCATTTGATGTGGCGTGAACCTGAAAAAGAAATATTACCAGTATGCGAAGAATTAGGAATTGGTTTTGTGCCATACAGCCCTATAAATCGAGGTTTCCTGACAGGAAGCATTAATGAATACACAGACTTCACTCTCGGAAGCGATAACCGGAAAATCCTTCCTCGTTTTCAGCCAGAGGCTATCCGAGCCAATTTAAAAATAGTGGAAGAACTGAACAAGTTCGGAAGAACGAGAGGCATCACAGCTGCACAGGCAGCCTTGGGTTGGTTACTGCAAAAAGCAACCTATATTGTTCCTATTCCCGGAACGACTAAGTTATCGCATCTGGAAGAAAACCTAAGAACATTGGATTTCACTTTTAGCGCACAGGAATGGAGCGAACTTGAAGCAGCCGTGGCAAACATTACTATAATTGGCGACCGTTACCCTGCATCCGAGCAAAAACAGGTACAAAACTAAAATAATGACTATGATAAGAAAAGATTTATTCGTAAAAAATAC
>CANQWZ010000026.1 GCA_947627685.1 uncultured Bacilli bacterium
TCACTTGAATATTTACTCATTAAAAAATGAACCCTCCTTGTTAAACTTTTTTGTCTAACATTTTGGGTTCACTTCATTTAAAGTAGGTGTTTTTTATTAGTCACGGCGTTCTTTTTTAGGATACAGTTTTTCAACTTCTTTGCAATATATTCTAACTACACTTCCACAATCACGACAAATGGTTGCGAAAAGAAGCGTACGACGTAAACCGCCATTTTCTACCGGGGTTATATATACACCGCGATAAGAAGCAAGTCTTGTCTCTAGTAATTCTGTACCACCACAAAAAGGACACTTTTCTATTTTTACTTCTTTCATAAATTCACCTAATAATATACCTTCTTAAGATGATGAACTGGTGTCTTGTGAGGCTTTTTTCTTAAATATTTGCTTTCTAAATAAAATAAATATTAAAATTATTAACAAAACAGTAGCAATAGCTAAAACTATTATAGACTCTTTAAGACCTTTCGGGGCAAATGAAGCAAGTAACATAATAGGGAAGCCAAAGATAATAGCTGGTAAATTTTGATATACTAAATTATTAGAAGCAGGTGTTTCAAAATTAGGGTCAATTTCTCTAAGTAAAATGATTCCGGTACTAGCAGTACCAGTAAGCATACCATACATAGCAAAGAATTGTTCATATCGATAATCTTTAAACAAAACTTTAGAAACAAATCTAATATAAGCAAAAGTTATAACCGCACCCAAAATACCCATAATAATTAAAATGTGCCAGTAATCCTTTAACACTGCTAAATCGATTGCGGCGATCCCCGCAACAATCATGACATCAAAAGCAACGCCACCAATACGATTCATCATGAAGTCATTGATATATTCTTTTTTAACAATTTTGGCCTTTTTTAATAATTTTAAAACGCCTTTAAAAGCAATAGCAACAAGGGTGCCAATTAAGAAATTAAAACCGAAAATGGTTTCTTTTAAATTAGTACCTTCAAGTAATTTACCTAATATTTGCATAAGACCATAAGAAATAAGATATATAATAGTAACAATAGCAATTTGAATAGTTAATTTATCTATGGAATTATTTAGGGGAATTTCATTTTTATTTTGAATCTTTTCAACACTTAGCTCTTCAGTTTCATCTACACTTACAACTTTAATTTTACCTTTTCTTTTAAGAATATTAAGATATATAACCCCACCAATACTGGCTGATAAAAAGCCTAGTGCCGCAAGTGCTAAACCAAAATTAGCACCTCCATCAAAGCCATAACTATTTTGATAAATTTTACCATAGTTTAAAGCTTGCCCTGTTCCTTGTCCATATCCTAAAGCAAGTAAAATACCACCAGCAGGATTTAATTTATCAATAAAGTTAACAGCGATAATAGTAACTACTAAACCAATAATTGCTTGGATTAAATATGTTGAAACCGTAGTAATACCTGTATTAAAAATTTCATTTGTTCTTTTTTTGCTATTTTCTTTTTTGCCACTTCTAAGGGCCATACAAATAAAGCCTAAAGCAAGGCAATGATATGTAATGGTTTCTAAAATACTATTACCAGTTAAAACAACATTATTTTGACTATCAACAACTGATAAAGAGGCTAAATCAAAAAAAGCTTGTTTAGTTATTAATTTATAAATGCTTGTAAAAATAAGAATAAGAATACCACCTAAAACCGAAGCAGGTACTAAAGATTTTTGTAAAAAGGGAATATTCTTTTTTAACGCATGCGCAATAATCATGCTAGCAAATAATACGCCAATAATAATTAATAAAGACCAAATATTAGAGTCCCAAAAATTTATCATTTGTTTCATCTCCTTTTTCAAGCCGATATTTATAGTGTAAATTAACATATTTCATAGCATTGAAATGGCAATCACCTTTAAACTGAATAATATATTTATCGATATAAAAAGCAAGTTTATTACGACCAAATACGCCACTTGAAGATATATCATCAAATAAATAAGTGTTGTGGGTATTATTATAAAATATTTCAATGCGATTATTATACATGTTAAGTGTGCATTTTTTAGCAATGATTTCTTTTTTCTTTCTTGGATATACTTTGATATATTTAACTTGATCAGAAAAGAAAAGGTGATCATGATCATAATTTAAAATATTCATTTTAAATAGTTCTTCTTGTTGATATATATACCACTCTTTAACATTTTGAAAAGGGGCCTTTTCATTAATACCTTCAAATTGTTTATATTCATTATATTTTAATGTCATATTACAAGTATCACAAGTTAGAAGCATTTTATGAGAATGAAAACTTGTAAAACCACATTTAGGACAATTATAAATAACTCTTTCTAAGTATTCAGCGCTATGTTTAGATTTATAAGGACCACTTGGCGTTGATTCATCAACATATAAGTCACCACAAATTAGTTTATATAACTCTTCATTTGATAAGTCTTTATAGTCTTCATAGTGATAAGTTTTATAAACATAACCATAGAATTTAGCTTTGCGAGCTTTATCTGCCCATCTTGGGAAAACACCATATCCACCTTCAATATGTAAAATGGCTACTGGTATTTTTAAAAATTTAATCATTTTAATTGTAGAAGCTTTAATATATTCGGTTTGACCACTATATGTCCTATTACCTTCAGCTGATATTGCAATAGATCCCCCCTCACTTACTACTTTCTTGCAAGTTCTTAAAATAGTAAAATCAGTTGAGGATTTAGCATAGGGAATGGGATGAATTAAAAAATTCATAATAGGTGTCGCAAATTTAATACTTGCTAAATCATCACTCATGACAAAATATGTAGAATTATTACATATCAAGCCAACTAAAAATTGATCCCAAACGGTTTGATGATTATAAAATATTAAGTAGGGTTCTTTTTGTTCTTTAAATTTTTTATAACGATAATGGAATTTTAAGTACGCAACAGGGCGCATTACAGTTCTTAAAATAGCCATGAAAAATTTATGTCTGAACTTAACCCAGTGTTTTTCTTTTCTTTTCATATCGGTTTTCCTTTGTTAGATATATACATTTTATCATAATTTTATAAAGTATTTCAAATATAGTAATCATTTTTTCAAAAAAAATAAATATAAAACTAGGGATTTATACTAGTTTTATATTTATATTACAGTTCATTATTTTACCATACTATGTTTTACTCTGTTATCTACTTCATCTTTTTTAGCATCATTAAAACGATCTAAAGTACCAACTAAATAACCAGTAATTCTTCTAATTCTTTGGAAAGGAACATTGTTAATATGATAATGAAGATTAACATATTCACCATCAAGTTCAATGTCAATACCTTTTAAATTCTTTTCACCATATTTTTCAATACCTCTTTGAATATAGGCATTTTTTTCTTCTTCAGAGATTTCTCCACCACTTACTTTTATATCTAACATTTTACTTCTCCCATAATCCATGCAAATTGCAATATTCATATGCATGTAAAATTTCTTCGCCATCTTCTAAAACAAATGTTGCTACAGGCTCATCTAAAGGTTTTAAATTTTTCTTATATACACCTTTAGTTGTTTCTAAAATAATCCATTCAATGAAATGATTATCTTGCATTGGGTGGATAGTGCTACCTACTGTTACTACTACCTTTTTACCATCTAGTTCAACAACAGGTACGTGTTTTTCGGTTGCAGCATCAGTGCTACCTGCTACTAATTCTTGCATTTGTTCACCACAACAAGTTAAACCATGACATTTTTCATTAATGAACATAATAATGTTTTTACAGTGTTTACAATAATAAAATTTCATACCTCTTCTCCTTGCTTCTTTTTTTTATTCATTATACTACATTTTTTTAATCTTTGCAAGAAAGTTATATGATAAATTTTATATAACTATTTTTTATATTTACCTATACGATAAAAGTATTCTTTAAGTCTTGCTTCATATCCAATATCAGTTAGTTCATAAATTTTAGTATTAACTAATTCATCAGGTAAATATTGTTGTTCAACATAATGATTAGGATAGTTGTGAGGATATTTATATCCTACACCTCTTCCAAGTTTACTGGCATTTTTATAACTTTGATCTCTTAAATGCATTGGTATTGGTAAATTACCGGTTTTTTTAACGATATCAATGGCTTTTTCTATACCAAGATATGCGGCATTAGATTTAGGTGCACAAGCAACATAAGTTGCGGCTTGCGCAAGAATAATTCTAGCTTCGGGCATACCTACTCTTTCTACAGCTAGTGCACAAGATGTAGCAACTTCAATGGCTCTAGGATCAGCATTGCCTACTTCTTCTGAGGCCGCAATCATAATTCTTCTAGCAATAAATTTAATATCTTCTCCTGCCTCAAGCATTCTTGCTAAATAATATAGGGCCGCATCAGGATTAGATCCACACATGGAAATGATAAAAGCCGAAATAGTATCATAGTGATTATCACCTGTTTTATCATATTTAATAGCTCTTTTTTGAATACATTCTTCAGCCACTTTTAAATCAATGACAATACTTCCATCTTCTTTTTTATCCGTTGTTAAGTAAGCAAGTTCAATAGCATTAATGGCAACTCTAGCATCACCATCAGAAAAATCTGCTAAAAAGGCTTTAGCCTCATCTGTTATTGTAATATCACTTTTTTCATCTTTATTTAAAACCCTAATTGAACGTTCGATTAAAGTTGCAATATTGTTTTTACTAAGTGGTTTTAATTCAAATATTCTTGATCTTGAAAGTAGCGCTCCATTTACCTCAAAATATGGATTTTCAGTTGTCGCACCTATTAAAATAATTGTCCCATCTTCAACAAAAGGTAGTAAATAATCTTGTTGACTTTTATTAAAACGATGAATTTCATCGATAAAAAGGATAGTTCTTTTGTGATACATACCAAAATCTTCAATAGCATTTTTCACTACTTTTTCTAAATCCTGTTTTCCCGCAATCGTTGCATTAACTTGTTTAAAAACCGCTGAGGTTGTACATGCTATAACATGAGCAAGCGTCGTTTTACCGGTTCCAGGCGGACCATATAAAATAATAGAACCAAGTTTATCAGCTTTGATAGCTCTATATAATAATTTATCTTTACCGATGATATGTTCTTGACCAATTACTTCATCTAAAGTATTAGGCCTAATTCTAGCAGCTAATGGTTCTAGTTGTTTTTTATTGTTTTCATAATTTTGTTCAAATATATTCATAATAAATACTCCTATATTTTTTAATCACTATTTTTAGCTTTATCTAACCTTTTTAGGGCAATACTAGCATTAATAATCATATATATACTAAGGATAATAATTAAACCAATAACCGTGCTTCCTGTTATCATATTGAAAAGTCTACTATCAACATCACCACCAAAAGCCAAAAACATTGAGGCCTGTAAATTCAAAATGGCAACTAAAGCCTCAGCGAAACCTAAATTTTTAAGGGACTTTAAAATATAATCATTACGTCTTTTAGCTTTAATTAAATTAATAATACTAATAATAAATTTATAAAAGGCGTATCCCGCAAAAGCATATATTGTCCATCCCGGATGGGAAAAACTTCCATTAGAATAAATCATTTGGACAACAGCTATTGATAAAGATATGGTAAGTATTATTAATAAAATACCACAATTTAGATATGTTTTAATTCTTGTTTTTTCATATTGATAAGAATCATTATGTTTTTTACTAATTTTATGTCTTAACATAATGGTAGCTCTTGTAATGCTTAAAATAATATAATATAAAGTTAAAGCTCCATACCAAATTGATACATAAACGATACTTAATGTTCCTTCAAAAATGACATATATTAAATTAATCACAAAAGAAACGCCAGTAAAAACTAAAGAACGAAAACCAAAATCATTTAATATTTGATCAGTAAATTCATGTTTTTTAGCCATTTGAATAACTTTGGCTTTTATCTTTTTACCTAAAATGATGGTGATATATATAATATAAAATAAACTAATTAAAGCAAGTGCATATATTACATAAGCAAAATAACCAATATCAACAAAAATACACATAATAGATAAACCTATGGCTACTATCGCAAATAAATAAATTAAAACAAGACAAAAGCCATGAGGATGTTTTAGAAAATTTATAAGTTTTTTGAATTTAGACATTAGTTTTATCCTCTAGTTCTTTTAAATATTCTAAAACATTATCTTTAATTACATCTGTATCAATATTACCTAAATTAGTTAAAAAAATAATTTTTAAATCTAAGGTTTTGGAAAACATAATAAAAGTATTTGTTCCAATAGTATCACCACAATGATATAAAATTTTATGATTATGATAATTAATAACTCTAATACCATAACCATATTTAATATCAGTGTTATCTTTTAAATAGGTAGTTTTAAACATGGTATCATTTAATTTATCATAATTATCAAACAAAAAGTTTATCCATTTGATTAAATCATTAACATTAGCATAAATACCACCATCACCAATTGTAGCACTACACCAATATTGATCCTTTAGTATTAATTTATTATCTATTAATAAATGACCATACGCCCTTTTTTTAATTTGGGTAAGGCCTTCATAATTAACTTTTGTGTTTTCCATAGCTGCCTTATCAAAAATATTTTTTTGCAAATAAACATCAATAGGCATATTAGTTACTTTTTCAATGATTAGGCCTAATAAAATATAAGCGGTGTTACTATATTGATATTTAGCACCTGGTGTAAAATAAGTATTGGTTGTTGTTTTTAAAAAAGCTAAAATATCTTTATCATGAATTTGGGGATCATCATCATGATGAGGCATATTCTCATAATCAAGAATACCAGAGGTATGATTTAATAAATGCGTAATCGTTATAGATGAAAAATAAGCTGGAAGATCATCAAAAAGATCTTTAATGTTAGTTGTTAAAGATAATTTATTTTCTAAAACAAGCTTCATAATGCCATATGCTATAAATTGTTTAGTAACAGAAGCAAGCCTGAAATTTGTATCAAAATCAATAAAAGATGATTTATCTGTTACTTTAGCTAAACCATTAGTCTTTTTTAGTTCAACGAATTGATCTTTAAAATAAAAGGCATATCCTTGATCTTTATTAATTAAAACCTTATTTAATAATTTATTAGTAAGTTGTTGCATATTCTTACCTCTACTAAGTGATACTACTATTAATATTAATCATTTTATCATAAAAGTTAATTATTTACAAACAAAATAAGTATTAATTATGTTATAATGGTTTTTGAGGTATATTAATATGGATAAAATAGAAGTATTAAAAAAGATAATCGAAAAAGCAAATAATATTGTTTTTTTCGGCGGAGCAGGAGTTTCTACCGAAAGTAATATTCCTGATTTTAGAAGTGATAATGGTATTTATAAAAAAAATAATTACCCCTACCCTGCTGAAGTAATGTTATCACGTGATTTTTATGATTTTAATAAAAAAGCCTTTTATGACTTTTATTTCAAAGAAATGATATATAAAGATGCTAAACCTAATAATGCTCATTATGCCTTAAGTAAACTTGAAGAGTGTGGCAAACTAAAAGCTATTATTACCCAAAATATCGATGGATTACATCAAGATGCTGGTAGCAAAAAGGTTATTGAACTACATGGTAGCATTAAAAGAAATTATTGTATTAAATGTCATAGTTTTTATAATCTAGATGCTTTTTTGAAAAATGAGGGAATTTGCCCAAAATGTGGTAGTTATATAAAACCAGATGTTGTTTTATATGGCGAGGCTTTAAATGAAGAAGATATCAAAAAAGCTATTGATTATATTAGTAAAGCCGATACTTTAATTGTAGGTGGTACTTCTTTATCGGTATATCCTGCCGCAGGTTTTATTAAATATTTTAAAGGTCAAAATCTCATTTTGATTAACAAATCAAGTACCCCATATGATGATGTTGCCACTTTGGTTATTCACAAGCCAATTGGTGAAGTTTTATCATATTTACTTAAAAAAGCATAAAAAGGCAAAAGTTACTTTGCCTTTTTTATAACTTATTTATTAATTTCCATAATATTTTGCCACATACTAAAGCATCAGAATATGCACGATGACTTTTTTCATTGTTAATATCTAGATAGCTTGCAACAGTATTTAATTTATGATTAGGAAGATTAGGTAGGGTTTGCCTTGCTAAAGATAAAGTATCAACATAATATATATTCGCAAAATAGCCTAAACGCCTAAACGTCTCTTTGAGAAAGCCTAAATCAAACCTTGCATTGTGAGCACAAATTATCGTTTTACCAATGGTTGCATCACTTAAAAAAGCTATAAAATTTGCATATACTTCTTTTTCTTCAGGTGCAGACTTTAACATTTGATTAGTTATATGATTGATATTTGATACTTCTAAAGGAATTATGACATGGGGATTTACCAAACTATTAAAGGTTTTGATAACTTGACCATTTTCAAATAAAACAGCTCCTATTTCAATAATTCTATCCTTTAATGGATCTAATCCTGTTGTTTCAACATCAAGTGCTATATAACGTTTTTTAAGATTATTGATAGTAATTTGATTATAATTTAATATGCAAAAATTATTTAAAGCATTTTTTGTATCTTGCATCAACATATATTAATCATATTTATCAAAAATGCGATCATCAGTGGAGTCGTTTGTAAACTTATAACAATACTTACCATCGTTAGTTTCAACAATAACAAATTTACCCATTAAATTGTTAAGATTGTATTTAACTTCAATCCATGTTTCGTTATTTTTAGTTACTTTTTCAATTTTATAATAGTTAATCAAACTTAAAGTTTCAAATTCAAATTCGTATTCAAATTCATTGTTTTCTTTTTCGAAACTAACCTTTGTCTTTTCTGATAATATACCATTTTGATATATACTATATTCATATGATGTTTCTTGTTCTTGCATGCTATTTTCTTGTTCTGTTTCTACTTCATATTCCATTATTACATAGTTACCAAGATTATTATCATCTTTTTCAAGAGAAGCTTTTAACCAAAGTTTATTTTCGGTTTCTACATCTTTACCCTCTTGTTCTGTTTCTTCGGTTCTTCTACCATTCATATAATAATAATTTGGTTGATCAGCTGTCGCAGTTAATGCTACAACACCTGTAACATTATATATTTTAGATGTTTTTTCATTATCTTGAGTAGAAGATGCTACCGTTTCAGAATAATACATCGTGTGCGTAATATTTTCGCCTTTTTCATTTTTACTGTTAATTGTTAATTTATATTTATATTCTGAAAATAAAGGATCTGTTTCGGTATTTTCTTCAACAGTTGTTTTAATGGATGATTTATCTAAGAAATCATCTATCATATTGAAATAGCGATTAAATTCTTCAGCTGTTAACATAACTTGTTCTACAGTTAGGCCATAATATGGTAAATCATATTTATCATTGCTTTCTGATGCAAGTTGGGTTTTAGAAACTTTAGTTGTAGCTGTTTTTTCACTAGAAAAATCTAGCAATTTAGCAGTAGTAACAAACCCCATACCATAGACTGATTCTACTGATGCTATTTCATCATCATTTTTGTTTTTATCGCGTTTACAATTTTTGTTGCAACCTGCCATAAAAACTAGTAAGCAAATAAAGCATACTAATATAATAGTTCTTTTTCTCATTCTTTCATCTCCTATAATTTTTATTTACTATATTTTAGCACTAATATATTTTTTTTGCAATCCTTTTTGATAAATTTTTTTAATTAGTATAGGTATGACTCTTGTTTAGCCACTCTAATTTCATCATCTTTTTCTAGAGTACCTATTAATAGTGGGGAATCATCAAAATGGTTTTGATAATTTTTCATAACTAAACTTTTATTAGCATTAGCGTAGCAATATTCACATAGATGTAAGCATGAATTATAACTACCAATATCATTGGATAAATAGCAAGCACAATAGCCTTTTCTAGCTTGCATTTTTTGCTTTACTAGAAGTTTTTTACCAATGGCTTTTTCGTAATCGGATAGTCTCATACAACCATCAACATCAATACCATACGTTTTTAACCATTTTTCTTTTGAACATAGTCGCAATTCCATATTATGAAGCGTAGCTATTTGTTTAAAGGCTATAGCTATTTTAATTTTATCACTATCATCACAATCTTTTAAAAAGGGCTTATTTTTCTTTAATTTATCATACAAATCTAAAAAACCGAATACCGCAAGCGTGGTATAGCCTTCTAATTTTTCGGTAATGCTCGCAAAAGTTTCGATGTGATAATCTAATGTATATTTATCATTTATAATGATTGGGGTATATCTAAAACCGATAGCATTTTTGCCAACCTTGCTAGATAAATATTTAAAGTCTTCTATTACTTGTTTTATGCTTGCTACATTAGGTTCTAAATCGCTATCAAATCCAGTTATAGTTATATACCAAAATTGTCCATATGCTTTTAACTCATCCAAATATTTAAACATTGGTCTAGGATTTTTTGTACAAAAGCCAATTACATCTACAACATCAGGTGTTAAATTAAATCTTGTAACAAGTTTAGGATAGTAGGGATTTCTTACCATAACATATCCTTCTCTAATTCTATTCATAAACCATTTAGCATAAAAAGCGGGAATGTCTGTTCTTTGTCCTGTATTTATAATCATATCGTTTACCTCACATATATTATATAACTATTTAGCCAAATAAACTAATTAAAAACGCCATTACTTTGTTTTTAATAAAGTAAAAAATGACATTACTTTATCAAATATAAAGTAATGTCATTTTATTAACGATTTTTCACAGCTTTTACAATTTTAACAACGATTCTTAGTACATAAATGAGTAGGAAAACAAGGCCAAAAATTCCACATCCTAGATATCCATTATAGAAAAAATTATTTTTTATTATGTTGCCAAACAATTCCGAAGCACACATAACGCCAAGACCTAAAAAGGCTGAAAAGGCTACCCATCTTAAAGGATGTGTTTCTTCACGAACTTCTTTAACAACTTGAATTTCTGGCGATCCTAGAAAGTGTTGGACAAAACTATATTTATATTCATCATAATAATGTTTTTCCCACGAAAAGTCCGCAAACAAGTACATAAAGTAAACGGTTGCTCCAAGCCAAATGATACCGGCTGTTTTCCACCAATCAGTACCAATAAAAGGACGCATGTCTAAATCAGGATCTACTTTGGCATTAGCAAAACCAAAATAGCAAAAAATAGCAATTCCAGCAATCATAAAGATTTGACGAATGATTCCAACTGATGAAGTAAAAGCATAGATAAATTTAAAAATAAGCACAAAGATAAAAGCAACAATAGCCATACCCCAAGGTGAGAAAAGAAATGTTTCAAAGGCTTCCATAAGTAAATCCTTTCTTATCTGTGATATCTAATTAAACGATAAATACCAAGTAGACTATAAATGCCTGAAAATCCTGCTTCCACAATTAATGGCGCAAATACAAGCCATTTACCATACATTTCTTCGTTTTTATCAAAAAATAAAAATGGTACTAAATAAAAGATACATAATAAAATACCAACAATAGCAAGTTTAACACATGCACCTGATACTGTATGTTTGATATCTTTTCTAGAAGTTTCGAAAAAATCACCTAAAGTAATATCATATTGATAAGTTATCCTAGTATAGTGCTTAATAAAATCATCAGGGCGTGGAATCATCAAAAATAATAAGATAGCATGTCCTATCATAAAGCCCCAATCACGACCAAACAAACGAGCAGTTGGATTAAAGAATAAAACGAGTGAAAAGGCTAAACAAATAGGAAAATAAATATAAGGTAAGCGAAGAGCTAAAAAATTGATAATCATATCTAAAATAGTATCAATTAAAGCTATTAATAAAATCCATAGCACTATTGTTCCTATTACTTTACCTAAACTAGAATCGGAATCTAGTTTACTACAAGAACTAAGTAAAAGTAAAAAGGGAACAATGAAAAGAAATATTTTTTTGTTTTTCATATTTAATCCTTTATGGTAAGAAATATTTTTTTAACTGGTTTATGAAAATTATTTAATAAATCACCTGAATTAGTATTATATTCTTTTTTGTTCCTAATAGCAAACCAAGTAAAATTAGGTCCACAAATAAGTCCAGCAATAATTAGAATTATTCCTAAAATCCAGTTTACCGCTCCTGGCCAAGCTTTATTTAGGGCTATTAATAAAATCGCACCTATCATTAAAACGTATCCACCAATCATGACTGCTAAAAAAATTGGTGGCATTTTGCATGCGGCTCTATCAACATCATCTTTTTTAAGTTTATTAAGCTTTTGAGATCCACTATATCCGTTTACAGCATCTATTGCTTCTAAAACTTTATACAAAACGCTAGCCCAAGGTGTAAATTTATTGAAGTTATCATCTTCATAATTAATTAGACTAATACCAAAGGTGCTGTATTCATCTTTGTCTTGTGATAGCAAATCATTATATGATTCAAATAAACAAACATAATGATTATCAAAACCAGCTTTTTTTAATACCTGATAAACATATTGTTCACAATCAGAACCCTCTTTGTGATCTTGGTTATCAGCTTTTGCGACAATACGATCATATATTTCTCTAAGATCAAATACTATGGTATTAATTGCACCATTATTTTCAACATAAATATCAAAAAATAAACGTGCTTTACCATATCTCATTGTTCCTGTAAAAATAGAAACATCATCAGTAAGACTAACATAAACTATTTTTCCACCTGGAACGCCATTCATTAAATAACTACACAATGTATCAAACATTGGGTTTTCTTTTAATTTTTTTTGAATCTCATCTTCATGTTGAGATTGTGTTTTATCCGCCATAATTTCCTCCAATTAAATATATGTTTTAAAAATTAATTATATCCATTTTAAATTAGATATATTAATGTTTTTATTTTATAATAATTATTATCAATTGTCAAACAATATTACTTTATTAACCTTTATTACTTTTTTAAGTTACCTTTAAGTTCCTTTAAAGTCTACTTTTTAGTTACTTTTTTAGTAGACTTTAATTTTTATAAATATAGTTTTGCTTGCCAATAACCACTTTTTTTGCCAGCTTTTCTTTCTAAAAGATTTATTTCTTGTAATTTTATTGTTATCTTTTTTATGTTAGATAAACTAATATTTAATTTATTAGCAATTTCTTGTTGACTTGCATATGGATTTTCTAATATATAATTAAGAACTTTTCTTTGATTTTCATTTAAATTATTAACAACATTTTCTCTTACTTTTCTACCTAAAACATAATCAGGTTCATAAGCAAATGGTAATGTTACTTTAATGGTACTACTTTCGAAAGAAAAGGCATCTTTTCCATAATGTGAAACAATAATTGGTACACCATGACCGCTTTGTTCTGATAATCCTACACTCATAAAAATATCTTTAAGGGCTCTATTTACAGGAACACTTGTTCCACTATAAAAACTTTCTTTTGACAAATTATAGGGCAGATCACCATAAGATAATACTTCAATTCGATCATCATAAATAAAAACGGAAGGTGGAATCATTTCTACCCAACGATTATGCAAACAAGCATTAATCCAAGCCTCTCTAAAAGATTCATAATCAAATAAAGGAATATCTTTTCTTGATGTTGATGAAACGACATCAATTTTAGTAATGTTTAAACTTTTAACATACGTTAAAACATCATTGATTGAATTTAGTAAACATTGATTACCATATTCGGTTCTTTCTGAAAAAGATGATTTATCAGTGCCATTAAACTTAACAACTTTTATGGAAACATTACTTTGATCTGAAAGAATAAAAGCCATTAAATTATATGCGCCTTCTTTAGTAAAGAAGACTTTACTTTTTAAAAAACTATTTTCATTAGTAATATGAAGGCCTTTGATTTTGTTATATTCAATAAATTGATGAAATGTTAAATCTTGATTATAAGATTTATAATTTGCAAGTAAATCAGGATCGCCTGCTTCAAACATTTTCCTTAATAGTTGTGGTTCGATTTGATCATCTGATGATACATTTCTAATAAAATATCTACCATCACAAGAATAAGGAATGTTACTACCTTCAGATGATAAAATAACAACGTCTTTATCACCATACTTTTTAGTTTCTAAATGAATCATAATTTGAGGTTTTATTAATTCTTTAACGCGTTGTCTAATATCTTTAAGGGTATTATCTCCTAAAAAAACACCACAAATGTCACCATTATCTTTAATACCAAAATAAATAGCACCATGATTATTTTTATTAAGCATTGATGATAAAGATTTAAGACCTTTATCTAATTGTGCTAATGACTCTTTAAATTCAATTTCTTCGTTCTCTTTTAGATTAATATTCATATAAATCCTGCCTTTCTAGCTTAAGTATACCACAAAGTTCCTTTAAAGTCTACTTTTTAGTTACTTTTTTAGTATACTTTAAAGTAGACTTTAGAATATAAATGCATAAAACTTATTATTTCATCATATTTTTTAGTCTATAAAAAAGAGTTGGCTCCGGTGAAGTCCAAAGACCATCATCCACCGGTACACCAACCCAATGATCAATACTATTATATAGTATTTGTTACAAAAAATCAAAACATATAATTTTTTTTCAATTTATTTCTGATTATCTTATGATATATTCAAAATAGTTATCTTTTGAATTTTACAAAATATTGATTTATTAAAATCTTTTAT
>CANQWZ010000027.1 GCA_947627685.1 uncultured Bacilli bacterium
AGCGGATTTACAGTCCGCCGCGTTTAGCCACTTCGCTACCCTCCCATACTTTCGCAACTAGTCTTAACTAGTATTGCTAAAGTATTATACTACATTTTTTCATCTTTGTAAACTATTATGCTAAATTTTTTCATCTTTGACTTTGCTTTTTTTAGTAAATAGTTTACTTTTGATAATCTTTTTTTCACGTTTTAAAGCCCTACCTAATGTTTTAAATACGACTTTGGAATATAAAAGGGGCTTTAGTATTTTTATTATTAGTAATAATATTTTTTTTAATACCCTTAAAAGGATCTTTATTATTTTATTAAAATATTTTTTTAATATTTTTTCGTATATTAAATAGCCTAATATAATAAAAAAGATAAAATAAATTGGTACATAACCATCCATTAAACGAAAACTAAAAAGGAAAGTTATATATATTTGGACTAACCAAAAAATAATTTGTAAAATAATTTTAGTTATTTTTTTAGTTAGTTTCATATTAATTATGGTAATAATATCTAAGGTTGAAAATAAATATATACCAAATGCCAATAAGTAGAAAATGATATATATTTCTTCTTTAATGGTGTACATTATTTAAATACTTTACTAAAAAAATTATTTTTTTCCTTTTTGGTTTGTTCAATATACTGAATAACATTAACAGTACCACTTATCCAAAGATTACCATTGTCAGTATCTAATTGTTGCATTTCTAATTCTTTACCTTTAACAAAAAGCATTCCAAGTTTAGTATCGATTAAAAATTCTTCACTATTTAAGCTTTCTATTTTTTTGATGCCTGAAATTTCTAATCTTTTACGATCTTTTAAAATAACATTTTGACCAGTTACTTGGCTTATTGGTTCACTATTCATATTTTATTTTCCTCCTATATGTTAATATATATGCAATTAAAGATGAATTTATTAGTAAATCAATACTTATTTTTTAGAAAATATGTTATAATGAAAAAGTATAAAAAATTAGGAGGCCGCTATGGAAGATACTAATCTAACTGAACAAGAAATTGTTCGGCGTAATAAAATGCAAGATTTAATAAATAAAGGGATTGATCCTTTTGGTAGTAAATTTGAACGTAATGCTAGTACTAAATCGATCAAAGAACAATATTTTGATAAAACGAAAGAAGAATTAGAAGCATTACATGTTAATGTTTCTTTAGCAGGACGGATTATGACTAAACGTCGTCAAGGCAAAATTGGTTTTATGCATATTCAAGATCGTTATGGACAACTACAAATTTTCTTAAGATTTGACGTGTTAGGTGAAGAACAATACGAACTTTACAAAGTTTCCGATATTGGTGATATTGTTGGTATTAGTGGTGAAGTGATGAAAACCCAAACTGGTGAATTAAGCGTTAGAGCTTTTACTTATACCCATTTAACTAAGGCTTTAAAACCTTTACCTGAAAAGTTTCATGGCCTTCAAGATAAGGAAGAAGCAAGAAGAAAAAGATACCTTGATTTAATCATGAATGATGAAGCAAGAAAGATTGCTTTCACAAGACCTAAAATTATTCGTGGTATTCAAGAGTATTTAGATTCAAGAGGCTTTGTTGAGGTAGAAACACCGGTTTTAAATCCTATTCTTGGTGGTGCTGCAGCACGTCCTTTTATTACTCATCATAATGCGCTAGATATGAATTTTTATTTAAGAATTGCTACCGAACTTTATCTTAAACGCTTAATTGTAGGTGGTATGGAAGCCGTTTATGAAATCGGACGTTTATTTAGAAATGAAGGTATGGATGCAACCCATAATCCTGAATTTACTACTGTTGAGGCTTATCTTGCTTATGGGGATTTATCAGATATGATGAAGCTTGTTGAAGAATTAATAAGCACGCTTGCTGAAAAAATCTATGGTACTACTGAAATTACTTATTGTGGAAAAGATATTTCTTTAAAAGCCCCTTTCAAAAGAATTCATATGGTAGATGCTATTAAAGAACAAACCGGTATTGATTTTTTTAACATCACTTCTTTAGATGAGGCTTTAAGACTTGCCAAAGAGCATCATATTGAAGTACCTAAACATCAACAAACAGTTGGTCATATCATTAATTTGTTCTTTGAAGAATATGTTGAAAAGACCTTAATTCAACCTACTATTTTATATGGTCACCCTATTGAAATTAGCCCTTTAACTAAAAAGAATAAAGATAATCCGCGCTTTACTGATCGTTTTGAACTCTTTATTAATGGTAAAGAATATGCTAATGCATATACTGAATTAAATGATCCTATTGATCAAAAAGAACGTTTCGCTATGCAATTAAAAGAACGTGAACTCGGTAATGATGAAGCAAATGATATGGATAATGACTTTATTGAAGCTTTAGAATATGGTATGCCACCTACTGGCGGAATTGGTATTGGTATTGATCGTCTTGTAATGCTACTTACAGGAACTGATACTATTAGAGATGTATTATTATTTCCACATATGCGTAATAAACAATAATTAAGGAAGTACTTTTTATGGATTACTTTAAGAGTTTTAAAATTAATGACCATATATATCAAATTAAAGATGCCATGGGCGTTTTAATGACTTTAATAATTGGCGATAAATTAGCTCTTTTACTTGATACAGGTTATGGTATTTATGATATTAAAGCCTATATATCTACTATTACCGATAAGCCTTTAATTGTCGTTGCAAGTCATGGTCATATGGATCATACAGGTGGTAATTATCTATTTGATTGTGTATATATAAGTAAATTAGACGAACCATTATGTATATTACATAACAGTCCTGCATGGCGAAAAAGAGTTTTAAATAATGCTAAAAAAGCAAATTTAATTACTGATGATTTTGATGAGGCAAGTTTTATAAATAAAGGCGCAGGACATCTTAAAATACTAGAAGATAATACCTGTTTTGATCTTGGCACTATCAAATGCCACGCAGTTAAGATGGAAGGCCACACTAAAGGTAGTATTGGTCTTTTGATTGAAAACGATAAAATGCTAGCTGTAGCTGATGCAACATGTCCATTTGTTTGGCTCTTTTTAGAAGAATCTTGTTCAGTTAAAACATATATAAAGATGTTAGAACGTATCATTAAACTAGACTTTGATTATATTCTTTTGGGCCATGGTAAGGGAGAGGCTTTACCTAGAAATAAGGTTTATGATTTTCTTAAATGTGCAAAAGAACTTACGTTAAACGAATCTGTTAAAGTTAGTTTCCATGATTTTGAAGATTTAAATAGTTATTGTTACACAAAAGGCAAAATGTATGATCAAAACGATGTTGGTATTGTTTTTGATCCTAATAAAGTAGATTAATATAAAAAAATTAGGTATTCTTTTGATACCTAATTTTTTATTCTATTTCTAATTCCTCAGTTATTAATCTAAAAACATTATAAACCGGTTTATAACTATCACCATCTATTTTCAAATCATCAATAGTAGCTTCAATCTCATTAATATCAACTTCACTATAAGGCTTTTTGTTTGCTAAAATGCCATCTATTTTATACATCAAATCATTTAGAACTTTTTGACTATCATCGTTTATTAACTCTTGAACACGAAGATGCTCTTTAAAATCCTCAATATATATAGAATATAGCATTAATTCGGAATAATAATTAAAAGTATCCATATTTTGATCAAAATACTCTACATAATATGTTTTTAGATCACCTAAAACATTAGCTAAATAGCCAAAGCCTATTTCGAATATTTCTTGTAAGTCTTCATCAATTTTAGTATTTTGGGCTTGTAATCTATATATATAATCAGTAACTTTTATTACATCAGAAAGCGCATAATAAACAGCACTATTTGTGCTTATCATTTTTTCGATTAATTCTTGATGTTCACCTAGGTAACTAGTATAATCTTCATAAATGTTCATAAATATACCTCATTGCTATTATTTATTATTATAATTATTATATATCATTTTGTCAAATATTACAAATTAAAACTAATTATTTTTATGTAATAAATCATTAATTTTAACAATTATGTGTTATACTAATAATAGAGGTGATTTTATGAATGATGTGGTTATAAAAGCATTGGCTTACAATAAAACGGTTAGAATATATGCTACTAGTACTACTAATACTTTAAATGCAATCGGTAAAAGATTATCTTATTACCCTAGTGCACTAGATGCTATGGGGCGCGTTTTAAGTATGGGAGCAATGATGGGAGCAATGTTAAAACGTGAAGAAACTATTACCTTAAAAGTTGAAGGTGATGGTCCTATTGGTAAAATAATTGTTGATAGTGATGCACATGGTAATATTAGAGGTTATTGTGATAATCCGCATTGTCATTTTGAATATAATGATTTCCGTTTGAACGCAAAAGAAACCGTTGGTAAAACAGGTTTTATTAGTGTCATTAAAGATCTAAAATTAAAAGAACCTTTTATTGGTTCAACACCTATTATTAGTGGCGAAATAGCTGAAGACTTTGCTTACTACTTTCAAGTAAGTGAACAAGTGCCATCTGCTGTTGGTTTAGGTGTACTTGTAGATCCCAAAAACACAGCTCTTGCTAGTGGCGGATTCATTATCCAAGTTATGCCAGATACCCCAGATGAGGTAATAACTAAAATTGAAGAAAAGTTAAAAATAATACCATCAGTTTCCGAAATGTTATCAAGTGGTTATACTGCCAAAGATATTATTTATAATATCGGTGATGATATCGAAATATTAGATGAAATAAAAGTTAAATTTAGTTGTAATTGTTCAAAAGAACGTTTTGCAAAAGGCATTATTTCTCTTGGCACTGATGAAATTAAAGAAATGATTGATGAGAATAAAACCCAAGAGGCTATTTGCCATTTTTGTGGCAATAAATATTATTTTACCAAGAATGATTTAAATGCCTTATATGATATAGCAAAGGAGAAAAAAGCTTAAAATGGATATAAAATTATTAGAAAAATTAACTTCTTTTGGTAGCCCAAGTGGTTATACTACTAATATAATTAAATTTATAAATGATTATTTAGTTAGTTTAGGATATATGCCTTTTACTAATCAAAAAGGTAATTTATATGTTAAAGTATCAGGTGATAATGATTATACAATAGCCCTAAGTGCCCATGTTGATACTTTAGGTTTGATGGTTAGACAAATTGATAATGATGGTAAAATTATGTTTACCCAAATTGGAGGGCCTATTTTAAATACCTATGATGGAGAATATTGCAAAATACATACTAGGGATGGTAAAGTTTATACGGGAACTATTTTATCAACTTCACCTAGTGCTCATGTATATGTAGATGCAAGAACAAAAGAAAGAAATTGCGATAACATGTATATTCGTATTGATGAAGTGGTATATACTAAAGCTGATGTTTTAAAATTAGGTATTAATAATGGCGATTTTATTACCATTGATCCTAAATTTACTTATACTAAAACGGGTTTTATTAAGACTAGATTTTTGGATGATTTAGCTAGTGCTTTTTTATTGTTAGAATTATTAAAGGAAATAAAAACCTATAATTTGCAACTACCTAATAATTTATTATTTGCCTTTACTACTTATGAAGAAGTAGGACATGGAGCAGCTAGTTTACCTGATGTAAATGAAATACTTGTAGTTGATATGGGCTGTATTGGTAATGGCTTAAATTGTACTGAAGAAATGGTATCTATTTGTGCTAAAGACTCATCTGGACCTTATGATTATAACATGACCTCAAAATTAATAGACCTTGCGAAAAAACATAATCTATCTTATGCCATAGATGTTTACCCTTTTTATTCTTCTGATGGATCTGCTGCCTTAAAAGGCGGTAATGATGTAAAATGTGCTCTTATTGGTGCTGGTATTCATGCATCTCATGGTATGGAAAGAACCCATATTAATGGTCTAAAAAATACTTACGAATTAATTAAATTATATATTGGACAAAAGTAAAAGAGTGTGTAATGGCACACCCTTTTAGTTTTTTTATTCTTCTTGATATTTAGGAACAGCGTTTATATCAGTATAATACTTATCTCCTACTGCCGCAACACCCACAAGTTTTGCAGGATCAGGAGCAGCACCTTCAAAATAGTTCCAAGATGCATCTACTGTGAAAGTTGTATATTCATTTTGAATATAGTGACTAGCTTTACTATTAATAAAAATATTATAACTTGCAACAGCAGTATAAATATTTGGAGCTGCAACTAAGTAGGCATTAACCTTATCTATTCTAAGAACGCGGTATCCACCATCCATTGTATTATATTTAACATTAATATTAACTTTTCCACTAGTAGAACCTATATAAGTAGCAAATGATACACCTGCATTATAATCATATGAACCTGAATTTTTGAAAGTATTATTTAAAATATTATAATTACCTTCACCATATTTAGCAAACCAGATTAAATATTGAGCAAAATTTTCTAAATGGTTACTAATAATATCAACATTACCTTTAATAGTAAAACTTGATGTAGTATCTGTTCTATTGAAATCATTAGCATTTTTACTATTACCAACAAAACTACTATTTTTGATTGTTAAATTAACCATATTGCCGCCATAAATAAACATTGGTCTGTGAGTTGCACTAAGTTGTGATCCATCAAATTTAACATTTTCAATTACTAAATCTTCAAAAGTAACTTGAGCACTGCTTGGAACTAAATAGACTGCACCATTAATTGAACTATTGTTTTCATTCAAAGTTAAACCATTGAAATAAACGTTTTTAATAGTTAAAGCTTTAAATCCTTTTGTACTACTACCAACAACATGGCCTTTTCCAGTAAAGCAAATGCCATCAAGTGTAACATTTTCTGCAGCAACAATTAAATCACCAGTAAAGATAGTTTCATCTTCTCTTGTATCAACATTAGGATTTTTAGAAGCATTAGCGCCTTGAATCAAAATATTATTAACCGATACCGTAACATTACCTTCATAAGTACCAGCTGCAATTAGAATTGTTGCGCCTTCACTTGCGTCAGCTAAAGCATCTTCTAAACTTTGATATTTAGTATCATCATTTTTATCAACAATTAAGGTATTATCCATTTTTTCCCATTCAGCTGTTAAAGTAATATTGCCAGAAATCTTATCTAATACTTCTACTAACTCTCCATTTAGATACCAACCAGTAAATTTATAACCTTTTCTTGTTGGAGCTTCTAAAGTGATTGGTAATTTAGTAACATCATATTTAGTAGGATTAACATCATTAACAACATCTTTATCTATTTCATAAGTGATAGTGTACTCTTTAGGTGTCCATTTAGCATATAACTTGATATCAGTTACAGTATTTGAAGAAATTTCTTTAACTTCATTACCATTGAAATCCTTATTCAAATACCAGCCCGCAAATTCATAATCATCTTTGGTTGGTGCTTCTAAAACTAAAGGAAGATCTGATTTTACAAATGTATTAGGGTTTTTAGCATTATTAGTACCACCATTTAATTCATATGTAATAGTGTATACTTTTTCAACAACTTCAACATCAATTTTATATTCTGCTTGTCTTGATGATACAATTTTAGATGTTACAGTTGCAACAATTTGAGTTTTACCAACCCCTTTTGCAACAACCATACCTGCTTCATCAACTGTTGCTACTAACTCATCTAATGAACGATAAGTAACATCAATATCATCTTCTGCTGAAGTATACTTAATTTGTACTTTATCACCAACAACCATTTGTGATAATTTATCAAACGTAATTTCAAATTCTTTAGCTTCAGTAACAGTTACACTAGATGTAGCATATACATTAGGATTGTCTTTAAGATATGCTTTAATTGTTGTACTGCCTTCACTAAGACCTGTTAATTTACCATCTTGATAAACAACAACCTTTTCATCAGTTGATTCATAAACAAGTTCATGTTGCGCATTATCATTAGTCATAACAACAGGTTCTGCATCAATTTGTTCACCTACAGCTAGGGTGTAAGATGCTTCTAATTTCAATTTTGCATATCCGTTTGGAAGACATGAACTAAGTGTTAAAACAAGGCCAATAGCCATTAACACTAAAAATAATTTGTTTTTAGATTTAACCATTTTATTTCCTCTCTTTTTTCTTTTTGATAATTATATTATAACACTTAAAAAGATTTTTTACAAGCGTTTACACTTTTATAATATTAACTTATAAATTAATACTAATACTAATTTATTCTAAATATATTAAAAAAGAAAAAAGAAGATTTTTTTGCCTTCTTTTTTTAAACTTTTTTTAACTTCTTTTGGATACTTTCATATATATCAGCAAAATATTTATTGATAATATCTTTTTCTACTTCCTCATACGTTTCTTTATCAGGTGTTAAAAGCATTACCATACTAATAAAGGCTTCAAGTAATTGATATGAAAATTCGGTTTTTTTGGTTTTAGCATCAATATTAGTTATTATTTGAATGATTACTGGTGTTGTAGAAGTAACTTGTTTTATTTTCTTTTTAATATTATTTAAGGTTTTAGTCTTATCGCTAAACCAATCATCAAGACCTACACCTTGATAAAAATCACCATATTTGTGTAATTTTCTTAGCATATTAAATAGAGCTGGATTTTTAGGATTAGTATCTAAAATTATTTTAGCTAAAATACCTTGTGTATATAAATCAAAATTTAGCATTACTTCATAGCGTGAAAGTTCTTCGTTTTTTTCGATGAGATTATCATAAATAAATTCCCCAAGCGATAGCAATTTGTTATATTCTACTTGAATATGATCAAATAATTGTTTGTTGTATTTCATTTTCGTACTCCTTTAATTTTTGATATATTTTAGCAATAGGAAGGCCCATTACATTATAATAATCCCCATTAATTTTGGATATATATTTACAAAATGCCCCTTGTATAGCATATGAACCTGCTTTGTCATATACGTTTTCTTCATTTAAATAGGTCTTTATTTCATCTAAACTAATATTATTAAAAGTAACATAAGTATAACTAACAAAAGTTGTTTTTTTAGTGGGAAAAATAATACTAACACCAGTCATAACTTTATGGGTTTTACCACTTAATTTTTGTAACATTTTAATAGCATCTATTTGATCTTTAGGTTTACCAAAAAGGCATTCATCACAAACAACTATCGTATCAGCACCAATAACAATGTCGTTTGGATATCTTTTCGCAACATCTTTGGCTTTGCCATAGGCTAAAGATTTGACAATTTGATGGCAAGACTTGGTAAAATCAATTTTTTCAACATAATTAGATGGTACAACCAAATGTTTAATATTAGCTAGATTTAATATTTCTGTTCTTCTAGGAGAATTAGAAGCAAGAATAACATTCATATATAAATACCTCTTAAACTACTTTATTATAACATTTTTTTCTAAAAAAAACTAGTATTTTAATATGTTATTTTTTTAGTAGAATAATACTATATAAAAAAGCTTTGTATAAAAGGTATACAAAGCTTTTTGTTTAGTCTAAATTTTTTTCACCAACTAATTCATACATCAAAGAAGCATCACTTTTTTTGGTTGAATCGATTAAAGATATAACTACCACTTCAATAATTTTTTTACCATAAATGATACTAATATGATCACCTATTTTAATTTCTTTAGATGGCTTAGCACTTTGACCATTGACAAGTACTCTTTGAGCCGAACTTGCTTCTTTGGCTAAAGTTCTTCTTTTGATTAGTCGTGATACTTTTAAGTACTTATCTAAACGCACTATGACTTTTCCTCATCATCTTTATTTTCTTGTTCGTTTTGAGGAGTAGTAGTAGCATCTTGCGAGTCCTCTTGAACTGATGTATCATCTGTACTAGATGCCTCTACTGTTTTATCTACTGCTACTTTTTGAACTGGTTCCTCACTTGGAAGTTTACTATCTTCAGCCATTTTAGCTTTTTTCTTTTCCCACCAATTAAGTTTACCAGTATTTACTAATTCATCAATATCTTCTTTAGTAAGTGTTTCAACTTCAACTAAATGTTTTGCGATTAAATCAAGTAATGGTCTGTTTTCTTTAAGAATTTCTTCACCGGTTTTATAACATTCATCAATGATTTTACGTACTTCAAGATCAATTTCATGAGCAACTTTATCAGAGAAGTTTTTATCACTCATATAGTCACGGCCTAAGAAAACATCATGTGAAACGGATTCATATTGAACTGGCCCAAGAGAACTCATACCATATTCAGTAACCATAGCTCTAGCAATTTTAGTTGCACGCTCAAAATCATTATGGGCACCGGTAGTCATTTGATTAAATACCAATACTTCCGCAATACGTCCTGCAAGAAAACTTGTAATTTCGGCGGTTAATGTTTGTTTAGTATCACAGAAGGTTTCTTCTTCAGGGATCATTAAGTTATATCCGCCCGCATGACCACGTGGTACGATGGTTATTTTTTGAACAACTGCTGCATGTTTTAATTTTAAACCAATAACAGCATGGCCTGCTTCATGATAAGCAACTAAAGCTTTTTCGGTATCAGTATATTTTCGGCTGCGTTTAGCAGGACCCATCATTACTCTATCAATAGCTTCATCTATATGATATATTTTAATTTCACGACAGTTTTCACGTGCAGCAAGTAGTGCGGCCTCATTTAACAAGTTTTCAAGATCAGCACCGCTAAAACTTGGTGTTCTTCTTGCGACATCTGTTAAATTAACTCTTGGTGATAAACGTTTATTACGAGCATGAACTTTTAAAATAGCCTCACGTGATTTTAAATCCGGATTGCTAATAGTAATTTGTCTATCAAAACGTCCAGGTCTAAGTAAAGCTGGATCAAGAATATCGGCTCTATTAGTTGCTGCCATTACTATAACACCTGAATTAGGAGTAAAGCCATCCATTTCAACAAGTAATTGGTTTAATGTTTGTTCTCTTTCATCATGACCACCACCAAGACCTGTTCCTCTTTGACGACCTACCGCATCTATTTCATCAATAAATAAGATACATGGGGCATTTTGTTTGGCTGTCTTAAACATATCTCTAACTCTACTTGCACCAACACCAACAAACATCTCAACAAAATCAGAACCAGAAATAGTATAAAACGGAACTCCAGCCTCGCCTGCTACAGCTCTTGCCATTAATGTTTTACCAGTACCAGGACCACCTACAAGTAATACACCTTTAGGAATTCTTGCTCCCATATCAAAATATTTCTTAGGACTTTTTAAGAAATCAACAAGTTCAATCATTTCTTCTTTTTCTTCATCAAGTCCAGCTACGTCTTTGAAAGTTACATTTGACTTTCTAGCCATTCTTGCTCTACTCTTACCAAAGTCAAAAGCTTGATTGTTACTATTTTTGCTACTTCTTACTAAAACAATAATAAAGATTACTACTAAAATAATAGGTAATAATATTGATAATAATCCTAAAATATCAAAACTTTTATTAGCACGTGGTGCTACTTCAAATTCTGCATATGTATCAGGAAACAAAGTAGGATAATTAATATGCTGTCTATTAGCAATCATAATAACGTTTTGAATAGCGATAAGCATATCAATATCACGCTTTTCACCTTTAAAATAATACGTTTTGGTATTATTTCTACCCATGCAGTTTGTATTACTATTACCATTTGATACAGTTAGATAAATATTATAAAAGTTATTGCCATCACCTGTTGCCCCTAAATATTCAACACCTACTACTTTTTGCTTAGCATCACTTGTAATTAATTTATCAATAGTAATACTATCACTAAATGATATATCTTCATCATTATAAATTTCGGCACCATATGCGGGATCTTTGAAAAAATAACCATAAAATTCATCACGTTTTTTAATCGTTTTTGCACTATTACTGCTACATGTTCCTGCGAATATGAAGACAATTATGATGACGATAATGGCAAAGACAATTATATCACCAATGCCAAAACGTCTTTTTTTATCTTGATTATAATTTGCCATTTTTTTCTCCTTTACTATTTTATTTTATAGCCAAGTATTGCTACTGGCATATCATCACTATCACATAACACTAATGTAGAAAGTCTTTGTAAATAAGGGATTTTCTTATTAGTTAAAAAATCACTAATACTAACACTACCACATTTAGTTCTGATTTTATCACCATTTTTTCTTGTTCTTAAAACAATTGGTAATCTATTTATATTATAGCATATTTTACCATTTGATGTAATAAAATTACAAATATTTTTCTTTACCTCTAATTTAGCATTATTTGGTAAATCATATAGGCCATCACTTGTAATTTTTAGATAATAATCTTCTGCTTTTAGATTATCAGTAAAAATAACATAATCATATTCTTTTATCATCAAAAGCTTTTGATTAACTTTTTTTACTATTTTATTTTTAGGACTATCAATTTGTTTTATTAAATCTAAAATGCATTCTTTAGATAACCTAAAGGGTTTTAAAAGACGAAAAAGAACTTGCATCTTGATAAAAGGAGTTTCTTGCTTATATGATTGTAAATTAATTTTAGCTGCAAACTTATTATTATTATAAACCAAAACTTCTCTTTTTATAAAATTTGTTTCATAATTTTCAATAAAATCATTAGCACCAAAAAGGGTATTACTAAAATTATTAATAGCTTTTACTAAAGATGGATTTTCTTTTTCTAAAAAAGGGACAATATTGTGACGAATACGATTTCTTAAATAATCGTTAGAAAAATTACTTTCATCATCGAAATAAGTAATATTTCTTTCTTTCGCAAAAGTTATAATATCATCTTTACTAACATCTAACAAGGGTCTATATAAATTAACATTATGATAACTTACTTCTTTTCTTATCCCCGCATACCCTTCTAAAGATGAGCTACGAATTAAGCGTTCTAAAATTGTTTCGATATTATCATTTGCATGATGGGCAAGTAAAATTAATTTTATCTTTTCAAGCGTTGCAACATTTAAAAAAAATTCATATCTTTTATTTCTAGCCCAATTTTGAAAATTACTACCCTCATAATGAGGAAGTTTTGTTGTATAACATTTTAATCCTTGTGTTTTAGCATAATTAATTATAAATGCTTCTTCGGTATTTGATGCTATTCTTTTTTGATGATTAACATGAGCGATAACTATTTTTTCAAGCGGAATTATATCCATTAATAAGTTTAATAAAACCATAGAATCTATGCCTGTTGAACAAGCAAGTAGAACTTTAGCATCACCAATAGTTTCTATCATGTTTTGTTTTACTTGGTTTAGTTTGCTATCCATAAAATCACCTTTTTTTAATTATACTATAATTATGTTTGTTTGTAAATGAAATATATCTAAACAATTGCTAAAACTTTCTAAAAAATAAAAATGGTGCTGACGGCCGGACTTGAACCAGCAACCTCCTCCTTACCATGGAGGTGCACTACCTGTTGTGCTACGTCAGCATCATTTTTATTATATCATAAATATATTATTTATTCATTAGTTTTGATGATTTTTTTGTTAAAATGTTAGATTTAAAAGAAGTTATTTTTTTGGCTTTGTTACTGTGAGCAATTAAAGCATTGCAAATTAAGCGATCTAAGAGGTTAGTAAAAGAGATTTCGAGAGGTTCATATAAGTAAAAAGCAAGAGATCCTGGGATATTATTAATTTCATTAATATATAATTTTTGCGTTTTATTATCATATAAATAATCAACTCTTATAACGCCTGAAAGATTAAATAATATATATATTTTTTTAGTTAACGCTTTTATTTGTTCTTCAATACTACTATCAATAAGAGCAGGAATAATTCTATTTGAAGCATTAGATAATTTATTTAAATCATTTTCATATTTATCTACAAAAGATAAAATATCTTTCGTATGGGTTACCTCTTCAATACAAGATAAAACTAGTTTGTCATGATCTAAAAAGACGGCACAATTAAATTCGCGAAAATCGGTTAATGCTTCTTCAAGTAAAACTTCACTAGTATACATAAATGCATCTGTTATATATTCATATAACGCTGTTACGTCTTTAGCAATATTAATACCTATACTTGAACCTAAATATGCCGGTTTAACAATTAGTGGTAACTTTAGGTTTAACTCATCAATATTAAATGATGCTTTTTCATTTAAAATATGATATTTAATCGTTGGTAAATGATATTTATCAAGTAATGCTTTAGTTGCGCATTTATCTTGAATAATAGCTGATGCTATTACATCACTACATGTATAGATAGCTTGATACATATCTAAATAGGCACTAATAGTACCATCTTCTACACCATATCCATGAACAATAGGAATAAAGACATCAATGGGATATTTTTTATGTGGCTTTTTAAAAGTTTGATAATAAACTTGATGGTTAATATTTTTAAGATATATTTCT
>CANQWZ010000028.1 GCA_947627685.1 uncultured Bacilli bacterium
CAAAAAAAGAATATGATAATGAAGGAAACTATATATTTAGTGAAACAAGAATTTATGCTAAATGGGTAAAAGCATAAGTCAATATAAATTCAATGGAGGGGAAATAAAATGAAAAAAATTTTAAACTTAATAACTGCATTATTAACAATAGTGATAATTATCTTAAGTATTAATTCATCAATTTATGCTTCGGAAAATAATGATTTTTCGATAAATGATGAAAATTTATATAATTTAACAAATACATATAATTATAATTCTAGTCATAAAGAATATGAATCACATTATTTTATGACGAGTAAAAATAATGTAAAAGTCAGTGCTAATAAACCAATGATAACTATTTTTACACATGGATTAGGTGGAACAGCTCAACATTGGTCTAATAATGATGATAATTCTTTTGCATATTCAAATGATTCATTGATAACAAGGTTAGCAAAATTAGTAGATTCAAATATTTATTGGCTTAAATATTTTGCTGAAAATAATAAAAAACTTGAAATTCATGACATTACTAAACAAGTATATGATGGTATAAACGGAAAAAGTAGTGAAAAATATTCTGAAAATGAAATTGAAAAAATAACTGATATTTCTAAACATTCAATAATAGTTTTTGAAGCAGATAATAAAGATGCCAGAGGGAAAAATGAATGTGTATATGAAGAATTTAACTATGCTATCAGTAGGGTTTTATATGATATGGCTCAGTTAAATAATGGGATTTTACCGAAGCTTAATTTGATAGGTCATTCTAGAGGTGGTATAACAAATATGCAATATGCTTTAGATCATCCAGATTTAGTAGCTTCAATTTATAGCTTAGGTACACCTTATACAGGTTCTACAACTGCTTCTCTTGATTTTCATTTTTTTAATTCTATTTTTTCGGATAAGAATGCAGAAAACGATATTGTAAATGAAGAAATATATGGAAAATATATGTCAAGATGGAATGATAATTATGAAAAACTATATTCAAATATTAATGTAATGGCATTAGGCGGTTATAGTACATTATCGGCGCTTAATAAAGGATTGATTACTGAAGATAGTCTAGCTTATTTTTTTGATGAAATGCCAAAAATTAATAAAAATACGGCCAAACTACTCATAACTACTTTTTTTATATCACTAGATAGTTTTCTTTTATCACAATATTTAAATCCCAAGAGTACAGCCAATACTTCAATTTTTAAAATCGTTAGTGGGACAGCCTCGGAACTTATGACAAAACTAAATATAGATGATTCTGGTATAGATGACTTAATTCAAGTAGTATTAAATGAAATTAACTTTGATCATAATCCTCCTTCCATTTCTTGGTATAATGATTGTTTAGTTGACCTCGGATCTCAATTAGGTTATGAGGGTCTAGTGCCATTAGATGGTCATAAATATAAGGGTTTTACTACCATAACTAAAGCTTTTACTATTGATAATACTAATTTTAACACAGTATCAGATCATGATTTTCCTTCAGTAGTTCATAATTTGGAGACTCATGATAAAGAATTAGGTACATATATTCTATCTGATATTTCTTTAGGATTTAAATTAAATACTGATTATGAGTACCTTATTAAATCAGATAATACAATTAGTATAAATGCCTATGTAGGAAATGAAACTAGTAATATACTTAATATACCTAGTTATATTAATGGAATAAAAGTAACGGAAATATCTAATAGCGCATTTGCAAATAATGTATTTAATAATTCTAAAATCACTTCCGTAATTATTCCTAATACAATTGAAATAATTAGAGAATTTGCATTTGCAAATTGTATAAATTTGGAATCTATTACTTTTTCTGAGAATTCGTCCTTAAAATCAATTGGAAATAATGCTTTTTTAAAATGTAGTAATATAACTAATATAGCTATTCCGATGAGTGTAGAAACTATAGGAGATTATGCATTTGCAAATTGTACAAACTTAAATGGTATAGTTACGCTGCCGGATAGTTTGGTTGATTTTGGTAAAAATGTATTTTCATTAACAAACATATCAGGAATTTATATTTGTGATAATAATAAAAATTTTTGTGTTTCAAATGATACTTTATATAATAAATCAAAAACTAATTTGTTATTATCATTCGCAAGTGGTTTATTTGACGTTCCACAAACCGTAGAAACAATTGATAGTTATGCGTTTTATAATAACACTAATATTACAGGAATAAATTTAAATAATGTTAATAAAATAGGTAATTTTGCTTTTTTAAATTGCAATAATTTAACTAATATTAATGGTGGTGATAATGTTCATGAGGCTAGCATTCAAGCGTTTTTTCAAACCGAATGGATTGAACATAAAGATTTAATAATATTAGGGTCAACGATATTAAAATACAATGTTGAAGATGAAACAAAGTATGAAATTCCTAATAATATAACATACATTGGTGAATATGCTTTTGAATCTAATAAATTATATTCGATATATTTTAATCCTAATTCTAATATTAAAACAATTTCCAATTACGCATTTATCAATTGTCCTAATTTGATTCTTGTCTATATTTTAAATACAAACGAACCTATTGTTTATCCAAATAGTTTTAATAAAAATGATAATTTTAAAATTTTTGTTCCTGGATTGAGTGAAGAAAAATATAAAAATAATCCTTTATATACCAATTACATTAACAACATTTCATCCAAATGGATTAGCGTTAAACTTTTAGATGGAATAAATTTATATAAAAGTACATCTTTAAAATATTATTCAATTATTGAAAATTTTCCTGTTCTTGATAAAGTTGGTTATGATTTTATAGGTTGGTATAGTAATTTAACTGGTAAAACTTATAAAAATGGTGATATTTTTGATATATGGCAAGAAAATATTGAATTAGTAGCAATGTATGAAAAATCTCAATATAAATTATATTTTAATTATAACGAATTAAATAATGAGATTGATTCAAAAAATATAGCATATGGTGAAATGGCAGAATTTCCTATACCTCAAAAAAACGGATATTTATTTTTAGGATGGTATGATGGGCCTAATAAATCATATAAAAAATACGCTGATGCTTATGGAAAAGCAATAATCCCGTGGGATAAAGATAGTGATGCAGTATTATACGCAGTATTTGATAAAAATAAATATTTTATAGAATATGATTTAAATGGAGGAACTAATTCTGTTAATAATCCTCAAACGTTTTATTCAGATGATATAATTATTTTAGAAAAACCAATTAAATATGGTTATTTATTTGATTGCTGGACAATTAATGGTGTAAAAGTTGATGGTATTGTGCCTGGAACATATAATGATGTAACAATTGTTGCTAATTGGATATGCACGGAAATAAACGCTAATGATAGTGAAAAGCGATATGTAATAAGTGATAAATGCGTAAAAGTATATATAGATAAACTTAGTACAGAAAGCAATGTACAATTTATTATAGAAGAAGATGTGTTACAAGTAACATTTATTTGTAACAATAGTAAAATTTTCAAGGCTAATATAGTTGTAAATAATAGAAATTTAAGTTTAATAATTAATTTAAATAATGTTAAATTTGTTGCACCAGATTTATGTAACGCAATAGATGCTGGGACTGGTGAATATACACTTTATCTAAATTGCCAAGGAGAAAATAGTTTAGTAGGTGGTAATGGTATATATAGTAGCAATGATAATGATCGTAATGGTTGTTATGGAATAAAGGCTTATAAATTGATTATTAATGGTGGTGAAATTAGTGTATATGGCGGCAATGGATATAATGGTAATAATGGTAATAATGGTATAAATGGTAAAGATAGTGAAGATTATCCTGATGGTAGTATTTTTAAACCCGGAACAGGTGGAGATGGCACTGATGGTACTAGAGGAGAAAATGGTGAATATGGCGGCAATGGAGCATTTGCTATATATACTATTTCATCATTTGATTATTATAATTGTAATGCCACATTTGTTGGAGGCAATGGCGGCAATGGTGGCAATGGCGGCAATGGTGGAAAAGGAGGTAATGGAGCCTCTGATATTTCTTCAAATCTAACAACAGGTGTTGGTAATCCTGGCAATGGTGGCAATGGCGGTGATGGCGGTGATGGAGGTAACTCTGGAATCGGTTCAGCTGCTGTTAATTCTAACCCTTCTATTGGTATTTCTGGAAGTAATGGAATTGCTGGAAAAGGAGGGTTGGGAGGATTAGGTGGCTCCGGTGGTACAGCAGGTAAGATTGGGAAAAATGGCGAAGATGGTATTGTTGGTTATAATGGTGCAGATGCATATTTATATCTTACATATTATATCAAAGTTAATTGTGAAAGTAATAATGAAAAAGATCCTTTAATAATTAATTTAGAGTATCAAAAATCAGTATTTATTGAAATAACAGTTCAATGTAGTGGATATTATAATTTTATAACATCTTCAATTTTTGGTTCAAACTTAAAGTTATATGATTGTAAAAAACTTGAAATTACATCTGTTATACTTACACCTATCAATAATAAAGATGTGATGATTACCCCAATGTTATCTCGAGGAAAATACTATTTAGAAGTTATTTCTACAGATGATGCAGTAACATCTACAAAAATCAATTTAAGTTATTATGCACATATTACACGTAATTTAAGTATAACATTAAATACTCCTAAAGATGTGTTATCACATATGCATAATGGTAAAGAAACATTTTCTTTTTATTCTTATAATAGTGGATTTTATTATATTAAACTTGATGCTATTTCACAATATAATATAAACTATCTAGATGGTACAATTAAAATAATGTATGATGATGAAGTAATTGAAAAATTTGTATTAAATGGATATAATAATATGGCAAAAAGTACTCAAAATGCAAATATATTAGTTTTTTATGCCGATAAAAGCAAGACTTATGATATTGAAATTAATTTTAATAATTATACTATAGATGCTTTATCATTAAGTGTTAATTCATTTAATCCAATTGAGACGGAGCAGAATACTAGTTATTATATTGAAGACTCAATAGAATTTGGTGATAAATTTTATTTTTGGAATGTTAAAATTTTTGGGGAATATACTTTTAAGTTAAATTATGTAGGCAATTGTGAAAAGAATATTCCTTTCTATGTATTAAAAGAGGTTAATAATTCGTTAATAGTGATAGAGTCATCATTCTTTTCTAAAAATAATCGTGATAGAGAATTTAATATATCGGTTGAAAATAATGATAAAATTTATTTTGGCTATTTAAATGGAACCAGCGATGGAGCACTAATAATTAATTTTAAAAAATATATTAGTAAAGAATTTGAAATAGTTACCGATGCTAACCAAAATGTTTCGGTTGGAAGTGAAGTAACTATAAATAAAGGCAGCTATGGCGGCACTATAATTACAGTTGGATTTACAAGAATTTGTTATTTAGGAATAAATGCTCCTGATAAGATTTCGAGATTAAATTATGAGTGGAGTTCTTCAAATGAAAATATAGCAATAGTAAGTCAATATGGTACAATAACAGCAATCAATCCTGGTAGAGTAATAATAACGGCCACTTATAAAGTAGATAGAACAATAGTAGGGACGATTGAAATAGATGTAATTCCATATGTAAAAACAAATTACATTTATTTAAAATATGGTATGGATGTTAGAACGGGGGGAACGGCAAGCGGTACGGAAGTTACATCAGGTACTGGGACGATTATAGAAGTGTCTAATAATCCTAAAGTAACAATACATATTGGCAAAACAAGATTAATATGTTTAGGTGATGATAGCCCATCAACCAGTATACAAGATTTCATATGGATATCAGATAATGAAAATATTGCTACTGTATCTTCTTATGGAACTATTACTGCGAAAAATAATGGCACTGTTATTATAAATGGAATATATAAGTATAACTCATATTATAGAGTAGAAATCATAATCGAAATAATTTAATAAAATTGATGGTTTAATAATTTATGTTCTAATAAATAATTAACACTTGTAAATTTAAGCATTTGAAGAATTTAGAATAATTTATTAAAATTAGAATGTAAATTTAATAATTATAAAAATATAGAAAGTTTAATTAATGAAGTGAACCCAAATTGTTAGACAAAAAGGTTTAAACAATTTGGGTTCAGCACATAATAGCTTCTAGTTTTTTAATTTATTTTTTATTAACGTGATAATTTTATATAAAATTCAAATAAAACGTTGCTCATAAAACAATAATAATTAGAAAAAATAAAATTTACTACAAGGATAGATAAAAATAAAAAGACTATTTTACTTTACCTTTTTTAAAAAATATGTTATAATTACTATCGAATTATTCTCGGAGGTGAAACTAATGGCAAACATTAAGCAACAGAAAAAACGAGTTATTACTAACAATAAGAGAAGACTACTAAATAATTCTTTTACATCTTCACTTAAAACAGCGATTAAAGCATTTGAAGCAGCTGTTGTAGCAGGTGATAAAGAAAAAGCCCAAACAGCTTTTAATTTTGCTTGTAAAAAAATTGATAAATCAGTATCAAAGGGTATTCATCATAAAAATTATGCTGCACATCAAAAATCTCGTTTAGCAAAAGCTTTAAATCAAATGGCTTAAATTGCAAATTTGAATTTATAAACTGAAAGATTTCTTTTTACTGAAAAATTTCTTTCAGTTTTTTATTTATAAAAAAAATCTAGTTATAAAATATAACTAGATTATGATGTAGGTATTTTCAAAAGAATTAGTTCTAAACCAATGGTTTTATCAATTTTACCACTTTTAATTTGATAGTCAAGTTCAGCTAATTTATCAATATAATATTCTAAATCACTAAGTTTGAAAGCTTTAGCTTCTTGAACTAAATAATAGGCTTTGCCATTAGATACTTCATAAAATTTAGCAATATCGTTTTGAGTATAACCAAATTTTAATAATTTATAAGTAGAAATTAACTCTTTAAATTTATTAGCAATTAGATTAATAATGGTTGATGAATCTTTAATATTGTGTGATAAACTATTATAAATGCTATATACCATATTTAAATTATGATTAATAATAGCTTTAATTAAACTATAAATTTCATTATTAACATCTTTAGGGACAAGAAGTTTAATATCTTTTTGATAGATGGTATTACCTTTTCCAACGTATGATGTTAATTTTTCAATTTCTTGTGACAATCTTGGTTGATCATCACCAATATAATCCATTAAAAGATTTAAAGCATCATCTTTGATATCAATATTGTTACTATTAAAACTTCTAACAATCCAACCCTTAATTTCTATTTCTTCAGCCTCAGGATAGTCGATAATTCTTGCGACATTACGTAAGGTTTTATATATTTCACTAGCTCCATAAATGACACAATTGGTAGCATCAATGATAAGAATGGTGGAATCAAGGGGATTTTTTAAATATTTAATAAAGGCCTTAATTTCTTCTTTGGTAGCATTACTATTCTTAGTTAAAAATTTAGGATTCTTAACAATAATAATTTTAATATCTTCTAATAAGGGAATAGTAAGAGCATCTTCAATTACTTGTGATAATGAATTAACATCCATATCATATTTAATAGTAATTGATTCAAGTTTTTTAAAACTTTGAATAATTCTATTAATACGGTTTTTAATAAATATCTCTGAAGTTCCTGTAAATAGATAGATTAAATCATCATTTTGCATAACACAAGTTCCTTCCTAACAATAACAATTATAACAAAAAGTTAAAAAATTATAAAGTAAAGTGGCAAAATAATTTTTGATGGTAAGCATATTTTTAAAAAAAATTACCAATAATATTTTGAGGTGATTTTATGAATAAAGTTAAAACAAATGAAAAAATTGTTTTCGCAAGAACGGATCTTGCTAAAGATGAATACGAAAAGCATCTAAATGAAAATTTTCCCGATTTTTTAAATGAAGAATATCATGTTGATAATATTACCATAACGAAAAATAGCATAGGACAATCATCAGCTGCGATACTTGATAAAAAACCAGGTTTATATTATACAATTGATTTGAGTAATTGCAATATTCATGATACTAAAACTTTAGAAACAGTGGAAAAAGTTTTAGCAGATAACTTAAAAGAAATGTTAACCAAAATGCAATTAACTGATAAAAAAGCTTTTATTCTTGGTCTTGGTAATAGTAATGTTACCCCCGATGCGATTGGCCCATATGTTATTGATAACACCATTGTTACAAGACATTTATATTTAATGGATGCTTTATCAGAAGGTTTTTCATGTGTATCAGCGATGTCACCTGGTGTGATGGGTACAACGGGCATTGAAACTTATGATATTATTGAGGCAGTAACTAAAAAAATAGATATCGATTATGTTATTGTTGTTGATGCTCTTGCCACTTCATCCATTAAAAGAATTAACAAAACCATTCAAATTACTAATACTGGTATTAAACCGGGTTCTGGAGTTGGTAATAAACGCAAAGAATTATCAATTAATACTTTAGGTAAACCGGTTATTGCGATTGGTGTTCCAACGGTAGTAGATGCTACAACTATAACAGTTGAAGCGATTCAAATGGTTCTAAAATATTTACATTTAGAAAAAGAAAATAAAACTTCCTATGCTAATAAACTTACTAAAACCTTAGTACGTGAAGATTTAAATCAAAATATTGATATCCCAAGCGAGCAAAAACAAGCCTTTTTAGGATCTTTTGGTAATCTTTCTTATGAAGAACAAAAAACCCTTGTTGAAGAAATCCTTACTCCCCAAGGTTATAACTTAATGGTTACCCCTAAAGAAATAGATGCCGAAGTAGAAGATTTATCTAAAATTATTGCTAATGGTATTAATTTAGCCATGCATGAAGGTCTATATAATGGTAAAAGTGAATAAACTAATAATGGGTGATTAATATTAATTTTAAAGTTTTGATAGTAACCATTTTAGTAATTTTTTCTTTCTTTAATAATGTTTTATTAGGCTTTGAAAACTTAAGAACGATTAACGAAGATCTTGATCAAGAATGTTTTTTACAAACCATAGATGCTAGTGTTAAAGTGGAAAAACCTTTTATTAAAAATGTAAAAATTATTTATCATTATATTATTTTTTATTTATTTTTTTATGATATTGAAAACCCAACTTCGATAATTCCCATTATTAATTATGCTTAAGGATTGATCATGAAAAATATTTTATTTATTTTAATCATTATAATCATTTTTATCATGGGTATTAAATTGGGTGATGATACTTTTAATCAAAATCAATTATTTGAAATGGAAAAAGAACAATTTGAACAACAAATTACAAACCCTGATAATAGTTATCAAAATCATTTATTAGTACCACCTGAAAATATTGTAAATAAAGTTGCTCATAAAATAGATAATACAATTGATAAAATGGTTGAAAAATTCAAAGATTTATTAAAAAAACTTTAAAGTAAGGATTTAGACTTAATTTTAAAGTTTTTTTTTAGAAAAAAATTAATATTTGTGTATAATAAAAGATAGCAAAGAATAGGAGAGTGTGAAGATGGTTAAACATATAGTTTGTTTTAAATTTATAAATAATGATCCTAAATTACTAGAAGATACCAAGGCTTTACTTTTAACAATGAAAAATAAAATTGATTATTTAATTGATATAAAAGTGGGTATTGATTTTTTACATTCTAGTAGATCTTATGATCTTATTTTAGAAACTTATTTTAAGGATCAGAATGACTTAGATTTATATCAAAAAAATGATTATCATACGAATGTTATAAAAAAGCATATGCATGAACATACTAGTAGTAGTATCAGTATTGACTATGAAATCGAAGATTTCAAGTATGAAATTAAAGATCATCAAATAGGTGGTGATTTTTATGATAGCAAAAAAGCCTTATTTGAAGCTTTCTTTGGTGACTTTTATGATTTTATTTTAACTCATGGTGGTATTAAAGATTTAGAAGAACATCATATTAACAACAAACAAGCTTTTTATGATTATGCTTCATGGTTCGCAGGCGGACAAGATAGTTGTTATGCTATGGGATTTGCTTTTCATAAATATTATTTAGATGCTAAAACAAATGCGACCATTGAATCGCAAAGCGATCAAACTTTTATTGGCTATTGTTATAAAAATAATAAATATCAAGATTTTATCAATTTTTTAATAACCTTCTTTGCGTGGTGGCGTAATGATGAAGGTTGTACTTGTTTTGATCCATATAATCACGCTGATGAATTTTTTAATTCTTCATGGGCAGCTTTAGTTGATACATGTAAATTATTTTACTTAAATAGTGAAACGGTTTATCACTGGCAGTCTTTTAGAGTAAAATATGCTCTTGATCATATACCAGGTGTTATATTAAAACATCCAACCTCAATTGATGATAAAATGGTGGTAGCAGGATATGAATTTTTAGGCTTTACTAAAGAAAATGATATAGTATTTGCTAGTTTTAAACGTAAAGATACTTATAACTACTGGGAAAAAGAAGAAAAGAAGATAAAAAAAGTTTGCGTCCCAAATTATAAGAAAGCTGACCCTGCCTAAAATGATGGATAAATATACTTTAATTACCGGTGCAAGTAGAGGTATTGGTTTAGAACTTGCTAAAACATGTGCATCAAAGCAACATAATCTTATCTTAGTATCAAGAAGTATTGATTCTCTAGAAGAATTAAAAGCAACTTTTGAAAAAAATTATCACATCAAAGTAGTTGTAATAGCACTTGATTTAGCCAAAAGTGATGCGGGTAGTAAACTTTATAATGAGGTAAAAAAACAAAATCTAGTTACTAACATTTTAATTAATAATGCTGGCTTTGGTGATTATGGTTATTTTTTAGATAGCTCTTTAAAAAAAGCACAAGATATGATCCAACTAAATATCACAACCTTAGTAGAATTATGTCATTTATTTGGTAATGATATGAAAGAAAGGGGAGGTAAAATTATGAATGTTGCCTCCATTGCTTCTTTTATTCCTGGTCCCTTAATGGCTACATATTATGCAACAAAAGCTTTTGTTTTATCTTTTAGTGAAGCTTTAAGTAAAGAATTAAAACCTTATCATATTAGTGTTACGGCTCTTTGCCCTGGAACTACCAAAACTAATTTCTTTGATGTTGCAAGTGCTAATCAAAGTAATATTTTAAAAAATATGAAACCTGTAAGTCCTGAAAAAGTAGCAATATATGGCTTTAAAAAAATGATGAAAAATAAAGTTGTAGCTCTTTATGGCTTTAAAAATCGTTTGGCCATTTTTATGACTAGACTATCCCCTAGAACTTTGGTTACCAATATTGTGTATAAGTTGCAAAAGAAAAGAAAAAAATAATTTCTAGAAAAGAATGATTTTTTCTTTTCTTTTTTTTTGCTTCTTTAGTTTAAATATGCTACAATATAAAAAATGAAAGTTGAATATATCGTAATGCTAAATATTTTTACCTTTTTTAATAATTATAAAATATATGAAGTACCTAATCGTTTCAGTTATCAACATGTTTTATTATTAATATTTGCAGCTGTATATATCTTTTTAATCGTTTTCTTACTTAGAAAAGCTTCTTTTAAAACGCAAAAAAGTGTCTTACTTGGTATTAATATAGCATGTATAATAATTTTTAGTTTGCGCATGTTTTTAGGATGGGATGGATCAAGAATTTATCAAGATGGTTCTAAAACATCGCTACTACCATTTGAACTTTGTAATTTGAATATTTTTGTAACCTTTTTAGCCATTATTATTAATCGTAAATTATTAAATAATTACTTATATTTTGTAAGCTTAATAGGCGGAATGATTCCTCTTTTGATTTTTCCTGATATTCATATGATTACAAATGGTAACAATTTATTTCACTATATGTTTTTTGATTATTATTTTATTCATACGCAACTAGTTATGATTCCGGTAGCGATGATTAGTTGGCATTGGTTTAAACCAGATATTAAAGTAATACCATTTGTTGTCTTAATGACATTAGGTATTCATTTTTTCTGTTTTATTAGTAGCGCTATTTTAAGAAATTTTGCTAGTTTTAAAAATGCCAATTATATGTATACTATTTCCGATAATAATTTACCGGTTTTAAAAACTTTGCATCAAATTATACCACTACCATATTTATATCAATTACCATTAATTATTCCTATAGTAGTTTTATTTTACCTAATGGGATTACCATTTTATTTAAAAAATAAGAGGAGGTTAAAAAATGCTTGCTAATTTATTTATTCCTATGCCAAAATATGGTTTAGTTCACATTTTAACTGTTTTGTTTTTTCCCCTATTAGCAGTAGTATCATTTTTTATTTTTAGAAAAAAGCAAACGATTAGTAAAGCTATCTATTTATATGTCTTAATGGGAATTATTTTCGTAGCGACATGGGGAACTTTTATAGCTGATTTAATTACTGATTATAATCATCAAAGATTAAACTTTTGGGCAAGACTACCTTTACACATGTGCTCAATAAATGTTATCTTATACCCATTATTCTTTAGCCTTCGTAATAAAGTAAAACCACTTATTAGAGATACCTTATTTTCTTATATGTATTTTATGGGTAGCATAGGGGCATTACTAGCAATGGTAGTAACAGCTCCAGGGGATTGCTTAGGAGAAAATGTTAACTTTTTAAGATATAATGTTTTAGTTTATTGGTTAAAACATGGTTTAATTTTTATTATCCCTATTTTATTTGTCGTTTTAGGCTTTTATAAACCACACTTAATTGATACTATTAAGGCTACTGTTTTCTTATTAGCTTTACTATGTATTATGGAAGGTGTTAATTTGTTATTTAGTTGGTTCAATCATCTAAATGGTGGTACTGAAATAGCTAATTTCTTCTACACCAGAACAGGAAAGGGTACAGCCGTGTTAGAAACTTTTTATAAATTAATTCCTGTGGAATTAATTTATATGTTACCAATGGCCATAATTGCAATACCTTTATTTTTATTATATTACATGCCAATTGGTATTATTGATTTAGTAAAAAAGGCTAAAAATAAAAAAACAATTACTAAAGAGGTTACACATGAAAATAGCATTTGATAACGATAAATATTTACAACTACAAGCCGAAAAAATTTCCGAAAAAATTGCCAATTTTAATAATAAATTATATTTGGAATTTGGTGGCAAAATCTTTGATGATTATCATGCTTCAAGGGTTTTACCAGGCTTTAAAATTGATTCTAAAGTTCAAATGCTTTTTGGTATTAGAGAAAAAGTGGAAATCGTAATTGCCATATCGGCATCTGATATCCAAATGGGTAAAATAAGAGGTGATTATGGTATCTCTTATGAAGATGAAACTTTTAGAATGATTAAATCATTTCAAAAGATGGATTTATATGTTGGATCAGTTGTAGTAACTAAATATAATAATGAACCTTTAGTACAACGGTTTGCGCGAAAACTAAAATATTTAGGTATACCGGTTTTTTATCACTACCCAATTCCTGGATACCCTATGGATACTGATACTATTGTTAGTAAAAATGGTTTTGGTAAAAACGATTATATCAAAACGACGCGTTCTTTAATTGTCGTAACAGCGCCAGGACCTGGTAGTGGTAAAATGGCTACTTGCCTTTCCCAACTTTACCATGAGTCTATAAGAGGTATTAATGCGGGGTATGCCAAGTATGAAACTTTCCCTGTTTGGAATTTAACGCTTAAACATCCTGTAAATTTAGCATATGAGGCCGCAACAGCTGATTTATTTGATGTTAATATGATTGATCCTTTTCATTTAAATGCCTATAATAAAATAGCAATCAATTATAATAGAGATGTAGAAGTTTTTCCAGTAGTTGAGGCACTCCTAAAAAAAATTTATGGCAAGTGTCCTTATAAATCACCAACTGATATGGGTGTTAATATGGCAGGCTTTTGCATTACTGATGAAGAAGAAGTAGCAAGAGCTTGCAAACAAGAAATCGTTAGACGTTATTATCAAGCCAAATGTAATGTTCGCATGGGCAAATGCAGTGAACAAGTGGTCGAAAAAATTGAATTAATTATGTCCCAAATTGCGATTGATCCTTCAATTAGAAAATCGGTTCAAGTTGCTTTAAAATTAGAAAAAGCTAAAAATACGCCAATGATTGCGATTGAACTTCAAGATGGTAGTATTATTACCGGTAAAGAATCAGAGCTCTTTTCGGCACCTTCAGC
>CANQWZ010000029.1 GCA_947627685.1 uncultured Bacilli bacterium
TATTAGAACAAGATACAACTCCTAAAATTGACAAAAGTAAATGGCGTGGCGTTAGTGTTTTTGTAGAAACCGATTTAGATGGTATTCATCCTGTTGTTTTTGAACTTATTGGTAAAGCTCATGAACTTGCTAGTGTTGTAAAACATCCTGTATATGCCATTTTAATTGGCAATAAGATAAAATGCAATAAATATAAAGAAGAACTTTTAGCATATGGCGTTGATAAAGTATATATTTATGAAGATGATGCATATGAAACATTTAATATGGAACGCTATGCAAGATGTGTTGAAGACTTTATTAATGAAGTAAAACCAGCCGTTGTTTTATATGGTGGTACATCACTTGGTAGAAGCTTTGCACCAAGGATTGCAGCTCATTTTAGAACCGGACTTACAGCTGACTGTACGATGCTTGGCATGAAAGAAAATACTGATTTAATCCAAGTTAGACCAGCTTTTGGTGGTAACGTTATGGCACAAATAGTATGTCCTAATCATCGTCCTCAAATGTCAACGGTTCGTTATAAAATTTTCAAAATGCCTTCAAAAGTAGAACCAAAGGGTGAGTGCATTTACATGGATACTAGTAAACTTGACAAAGCCAGTGGTATTACGACTATTGAAGTTTGTGAAAAAGAAAAAGTAACTGATATTTCCGAAGCTGATGTTATCGTTGCTTGTGGTAGAGCTTTTAAAACTAAAGAGGATTTACAAATGGCTGAAGAATTAGCAAGCCTTTTAGGTGGTGTGGTTGCGGTAACAAGACCACTTGTTGAAGCAGGTTGGAAAGATGCTAAATTCCAAATCGGTTTAAGCGGTAGAACAGTAGCACCAAAATTAATTATAACCCTTGGTATTAGTGGCGCTGTACAGTTTACAGCCGGAATGTCAGGTAGTAATTTAGTAGTATCGGTTAATAGTAATCCTTCTGCTACCATCTTTGATGTATCCCATTATGGCATTGTTGGTGATATTTATAAAGTTGTTCCTGAACTTATTGCTAGTATCAAAAAAGAACGAAAAGTAGAATAGGTGAAAATTATGAAAAAAGTAAAATATAATAAAGTTACTTTAAAAGATATTAAATATTTAAAAACCTTGGTCGAAGATGGAGAATGTTTAGTAGGTGATGAAATATTAGAAGATTTCGGTAAAGATGAACTAGGAACAGTAAGTGGTAAACCCGAAATCATGCTATATGTCAAAAAAACTTCTGAAGTATCTAGCATCATGAAATATGCTAACCAACATTTAATACCTGTTGTTGTAAGAGGAAGTGGCACAGGTCTTGTAGGAGCATGTGTACCAATATATGGTGGTATTATTATTAATACTGCTAAAATGAATAAAATCTTAGAATTAGATGAAGCTAATTTAACCCTAACGGTTGAACCTGGTGTCCTTCTTATGGAAATATATGACTATGTAGAACCAAAAGGATACTTTTATGCCCCCGATCCAGGTGAAAAAAGTGCTACCATAGGTGGTAACATTTCTACTAATGCTGGCGGCATGCGTGCTGTTAAATATGGTGTTACGCGTGACTGGGTTAGAGCTATCGAAGTTGTTTTACCAAATGGTGATGTAGAGTGGTTTGGTAGAAAAGTCGTAAAAGATTCAACAGGATATCCTCTAAAACAATTAATGATTGGTAGTGAAGGTACGCTTGGTATCATCACTAAAGCTATTCTTAAATTAGATCCTAAACCAGTTGAAAGTATTAGCTTGCTAGTTCCTTTTAAGACAGTACAAGAAGGCCTCGATGCTGTACCAGAAATTATTAAAGCTAAAGTTAATCCAACAGCGATAGAATTCTTTGAAAGAAATACTATTTTGTTCGCTGAAGAATTTTTAGGCAAAAAATTCCCTGATACCAAAAGTGATTCCTATATTCTTTTAACTTTTGAGGGTAAAAATAAAGCAGAACTTGCTTCTAACTATCAACTTGCTGCAGACGTTTGCCTAGATAAATTAAATGCCATTGATGTTTTCATTGTTGATACTGAAGAACGTAAAGAGGCAGTATGGAAGGCACGTGGTGCTTTCTTAGAAGCTATTAAAGCATCAACTACTAGAATGGATGAATGTGATGTAGTTGTACCACGTAGTGAAATTGCAAACTATATTAAATTTACATATGAACTTGCTAAAAAATATGCCATTAGAATTCCATCTTTTGGTCATGCTGGCGATGGAAACTTACATATTTATATTTGTAAAGATGAATATAGTGATGAAATTTTTGAAAAGAAACTTCAAGACATTTTTAAAGAAATGTATGATAAAGCTAAAGAAGTTGGTGGCCTTGTATCAGGTGAACACGGCATAGGATATGCTAAAAAACCTTACATGGAAAATCTTCTTGGCGAAACACAAATTAAACTAATGCAAGGAATAAAAGATGTTTTTGATCCAAATCATATCTTAAATCCTGGCAAAATAGTTGACTAAAATAAAAAGTGAAATTCTAAAGATGGACAATAAAAATCCATAAATAGAATTTCACTTTTTTGTATTATACCTATTTTTTACGTTCAAGCCCCATTTTTCTTTTCATCTTAGATAATTGTTTTTTAGCAAAATAGCTTGCCTTGATAGCACCATCATCTAATACTTTATTTAAATAGTCTTGATTCTTTAATAGTTCTTCATATTTTTTTTGAATAGGAATAATTACTTCAACAACACTATTTGCGACAGCTTTTTTAAATTCTCCATATCCTGCACCTTTAAATTCATTTTCTAAAGTTTGAATACTCTTTCCGCTGCAACAAGCCATGATTGCCAATAAATTAGAAATACCAGGCTTATTCTTTTCATCATATTTGATAATGCCATCACTATCGGTAACAGCACTAGCTATTTTTTTGCGAATGACATCTTCAGAATCATCTAAATAAATTGATGCCTTTTCTAAAGGATCAGACTTGGACATTTTTTTAGTAGGATCTTGCAAAGACATAATCTTAGCACCCGTCTTTTGAATTAATGGTATAGGAATATTAAATAAATCACCAAATTTATTATTAAAACGTTCACTAATTGTTCTTGCAAGTTCTAAATGTTGTTTTTGATCAAGACCTACTGGCACAGCGTAAGCATTATATAAAAGAATATCACCTGCCATTAAAACAGGATAAGTTAGTAAAGCACTAGATACTCCTTCAACTTGTTTTACTTTTTTATCTTTATATTGTGTCATCCTTTCAAGTTCACCAATATAAGAAATTGTTTGTAAAAGATAACCTATTTCAGCGTGTTCATGAACCTCTGATTGCACAAAAAGGGTAACTTTACTTGGGTCAAGGCCACAAGCAAGATAAAGAGCTGCTAGTTTTTTAATATTTTGTCTTAAATCACTAGGATTATAACTAACCGTAATAGCGTGTAAGTCCGCAATAAAGACAAAAAATTCATCGTAGTCTTTTTCTTCTTGAAGCTTTACAAAATTTCTTATAGCTCCTAGATAGTTACCAAGTGTTAATCTACCAGATGGTTGAATACCTGTTACAAAATTTTTACTCATAAATATTAAATAGTCCTTTCTTTTAAAAAATAAAACCTCATCCAAAAGGACGAAGTTGCCGTGGTACCACCTTTACTTAAAAAACGTTAGTTAAAAAAACTTTAGTTTTTTATCTTTTAGACCCTTAACGCAAGGTCATACGAAAAAGCATTTCCTCTTTTTACATCAATGGTCCATTCATATTTTGTTTTAACAATATTTCCACTATCTATTGCTCACTATTTAAAACTAAAAATATTACTATGCCAAATCATCTGTTTTATTAAATTAATCGACAATTATACTAACAATAGGAATCAAGAAAAATATTAACCATCCCGGATGCCAAGCATTTAAACAAAAACCTAAAAGTAAATAGCCAATAATACTAATGATAACCGAAAGGGTTACAAATTTAGCTTTACCTTTTCTTTTAAAAAGGCTTAATACTAATTCCACTAGGGGTATTGCAAGGAATGCAACCCAACCTGGATGCCACAAACCTTTTGTAAAACCAAGGATTAAAAAGGTTAGCAAAGCAAGAATTGGGGTTAAAGCAGATATTTTTTTTGATACTTTATTTTTATATTCATTATTTATATTATTTTTTTCCATTTTATCATTTCCTTTAAATAATACACAAATATTATATATATTTATTATAAAAAAGTCAAAAAGTTTAATAAAAAATAATCAAAAAATTTATAAAAAAATTAAAAAATTAAAGTAAAATGCCATAAAATGACAAATATATCTATAAACTATTTTTTGAAAAAACTAACAAGTAAGCGTTTTCAATGCGCTTTTTCTTAATTTTTATTGACTTTTGTTATTAATTATTATATAATATTAACAAGTGTATAATTTTTATTTATATCTTGTTTGGATGTTTTTAATTATTAATATACTATGGTATTTTAAATAGATTAAAGGAGGAAAAAAATGCGAAATTTATTTAAAAGATTTATGGTCGTATTAGGTATAGCTTGTGCGGTTGTGGCTGTAGCAAGTTGTAAAAACTGCTCACCATCAAAAACTACTACAGGACCATATATTGAATTGGAAGATTATAAGGATTATGTTAAATATGAATTAGAATCTCTTGTTGCAAAAGTTACACCACAATTAAGTGATGCAACTGTTAAGGATAATGTTAATACTGCTAAAGAAGAAGGATTAGCTGATATAGATGCTGCAAGCAGTGTTTTAGCTGTTATGACTTCATTTGATAACGCTAAAGCAGCTGTAGCAAATTGCATTCCTATTGCAACAGGGTTACAATCATATACTAATGAATCAGTAGACGAGAAAACTAAAATTCTAGGTATTCTAGAACAATATGGTGTTGACCTTGGTCTTACTGGTATATCATTATTTGAAAATGGTGGATATGTAATGTATAATGATCGTATTACCTTAGGTACTGAAAATTACATTACAAATTATGGTTTTGGTACACTTCCAGAAGGTTCAATTAATGCTGATTTAGCTTTTGAAACAAATGCTAATTGGAAAAGATATTATCATACATATGATTCAACTGATCCAGGTACTGCTAACTACTTAAATGCTAATGATTCTAGAGTTGGTGACTTCTATGGTTATTTTGCTGCATCATATTATACTAACTTTATGAATGATACTAAAGATGGTTATACATGGACACCTGAACTTGCTAAAACACAATTAAGTGCATATGTTGATGGCGCTTGGACTGAACCTGGTGAATATAGTGGTCAAGCAGCTAAATGGCGTTTTGAAGTAAGAACTGGTAAAGATGGTTTAAAATATAACACTCTTTCTACCCTTCGTCAAAAATATAACAATAGAGATGTTGCTTTAGAAGATTATTTAACACCATTTAAATTATTATTAGATGCAACTAATGGTTTCTTCCGTGGCTCTGAATTTGCAAACTCTACAACTGGTGCAATTAAAGGTGCTAAAGAATACTATACTACTGTTAAAGGTGGAAAAGCAGCTGACTTTAGTACAGTTGGTGTAAAGGCATATGAAGAAGCTGGTAAAGAATATTTTGAATTCGAATATACTCAACCATATAGTGCATATTATGCAAGATATTACATTAGTAGTAGTTTATATATGCCAATTCCACAAGAATTCTTAGATGAAGTTGGTGTTGAAAATTACATTGGTTTCAATGCTGATAAAACTCAAACTCCTGTTGATAACGTTTTATCACTTGGTGCATATACACTAGAAAGATGGGATAGCGGTCAACAAGTAGTTTATAAAAAGAACCCTAATTATGTTTTTGCATCTACTAAATATCAAATTGAAGGTGTTCATATCAATATTTTAACTGCTGCCAATACTGACCCTGAAGCTGGCTTTAAAGAATTCTTAGATGGTCATATTGATTCTGCTAGTATTCCACAATCTAAACTTGCTGAATATAGTAGTGACCCACGTACTAGAATTACTACTGGTGATAGTGTATTTAAATTAAATGTTAATGCTCTTGATCAAGAAACTTGGGAAAAATTCTTTGGTGTAAATGGTACTGTTACAACAACTGATAAAGACAATTATTGGCAAGTTGAACCTATTTTATCAAATACTTATTTCGTTAAAGGTTTAAGTTTTGCTATTGATAGATTCCAATATGCAAGCGCAAGAGGCTTTGTTCCTTCAATCAATTACTTCTCATCTGCTTATATGTCAGATCCTGAAGAAGGTGTAGCATATAACACTACAACACCTCATAAAGATGCTATTAAAGGTTTATTACCTTCTGGTACTGATGACTATGGATATAGCCTTGAACTTGCTCGTGAATATTTCAGAATTGCTTTAACGGAATTAGAAGCACAAGGTATCTATACTCCAGGTACTAAAGAAAAACCAAGAGTTATCGAATTAGAATGTGCATGGTTTATCCCAGCTTATCAAGAACAATTCCATAACGCTTTAGAAAATTATTGGGAAACAGCTTTCAATGATGAATCTGTATCTCATGGCAATTATCAATTAGATATTAAATTCTACGCTGGCGCAACAGCTGAGGAATGCTATGATAAGATGCAACAAGGTCAATTTGATATTGCTTTCGGTGCAATTTCTGGTGACCCAATGAACCCACTATCATTCATGCAAATGTTATCAAGTGATGTTGTTTTAAGTGCTGGCTTTACTCTAAACTGGGCTGTAGATACTAACGATGTTGATTCTGCATTATTAGTTTATGATGGAAAACGTTGGTCATATGATGGTTTATACAATGCGGCTAACTCATTTGCTGTCTTAGATGATAATAGCACAAGTTCTAGTCCATTTGACTATGACTTTAGTTATCAAGCAAATGCTGATAATTCTGGTGAAGGTGTTGTTACTGTAACATTAGCTTTAAAAGATATAACTACATTTACAGTTAGTGATGTTGTAATTTTCCATAATTTTGTGAAAAATGGTGCAGCTGCATATGAAGAAGAAACTATTATGGAACACGCACAAGTTGAAGTAAAAGATGGTGTAGTAACAATTACAATTGATTGCCCAGCTGATTTAGGAGCAAAATATGCAGATGGTTTAGGCTTTGACATATATTATACAATCAAAGTAGGTGAATATGATTCTACAAGCATATTCTCGGTATATGTAGAATAAAAAAGCTTAATCATTAGTTTAGACTAAAAAACAATTAGGCTCTTAAAAAGTCTAATTGTTTTTCTTTTGAAAAGATTACAAGGAGAAATATTATGTTTAAATATGTTTTAAAGAGAATAGGACTTGCCTTAATTACAACGTTTATTATTCTATCTTTAACATTTATATTAATAAAACTTCTACCATTTGAAAAGCCCGGTGGACAACAAAACACTAGAATAGCAGTTTATGATCGTGAAGTATATCTAGGATACATGACCTTTTCTAAAACACCACGTCCAGAACTTGGTGATCCCGTTGATCAATTTGATTTAGGTAATGGTCAAAGAAGATACTATTATAAAGTTCCCGTTATGAAGCAATATGTTAAATGGCTAAAAAACATTATTACTAGGTGGGACTGGGGACGATCAACCAAAGTAGAACCAAATGTAGATGCGGTTGTTATCATTGGCGAAAGACTCCCATATTCTATTAAAATAAATATCATTTCCGTATTATTTTCGGTGCCAATAGGAATACTATTAGGCATATGGGCAGCCTTAAAGAAAAATAAACTTACTGATCATATCATTTCGACAGTGGTTATGATTTGTATTTCTATTCCAAGTTTTGTACTTATCACCTTTTTAATTTTAATTTTTGGATATAAATTGCACTGGATTCCTACCTTCTGGCCGAATCCGACTAACCCAATATCGGATAAAATATTAGCCTATATTTTACCAGTATTCTGTTTATCCTTTGGTTCAATATGTGGATATTGTCGTTTCACAAGAGCTGAACTTTGTGATGTTATCGAAAGTGATTATTTATTACTTGCTAGAACTAAAGGTCTAACCAAAAAACAAGCTATTTTAAGACACGCTTTAAGAAATGCCATGGTTCCAATTGTACCATCTATTTTAGCTGAATTTATTGGTATTTTAGGTGGCTCAATGATTTTAGAAGGATTGTACCGAATTCCTGGTATTGGTAGTTTATTCATTGAATCCTTAAGTAGTAAAGATTATAATATCTTATTTGTCGATATGGCAATTTTTACAACAATTAGCTTAATAGCAGGTGTTATTTTAGATATTTCTTATGGCTTCATTGATCCAAGAATCAGAATGGGGGCTAAAAAATGATGAAAAATATTAATAAAGGAGGAACATTTTATGGCTTTTGATAAAAATGATATGAATCAAGAATTTAAAAATGTAACCTCTATGGAAGATATTACTCAAGATGATTTTACTTTAGTCCAAGAAAATGTTAAACTTAGTGATAAGAAACTTGAAACTAAACAAGTTACTTTTCTAAAAGATGCCCTTAAACGTTTTGTTAAAAATAAATCATCAGTTGTAGGAGCTGTTATTTTAGGTATTTTAGTACTACTTGCTATATTTGTACCCGTTATTTCTAGAAGTAATATTAGTGTTCCGCATGAAGCTGAAATTTTCTTAGAACCTAAGTTATTTAATGCGGGAACAGGTTTTTGGGATGGTACTAGAAAATATACTAATGTTACATATGATACCGTAAATAAAATGCCAGCTACACCCTCTGACCGACAAGATTTAAAATTCATAAGAAGTGCTATTAGCAATTTAGTAATTTATCCTGAACCTGAGTTAGTAAATAATGCTAATGAATTTGGTATAGGCGGTTATCTTCGTTTTACTAACAACAATGGTATGAGTAATAACGAGCAAGAAAGCATAAAAATAGCAACATTAAAATCTTATGCAACTAAATTTACAGCCTCAGGTAATTATCAAGTAAAAATAGCATTAATTAATGAAGAAGATGTACTAAATAGTAAACTAGGCGAATATGCCATTTATTTAGTATATAATGATACTAATAATGTTGAACAAAAAATAATTTTAAAAGATTGGTCAACTGATTATCAAGAACTAAATTTAAATATTAGTAATGCTTTACAATCAGCAGGACTTGATGAAGTATTAGCTTCTTTAGTTTTTGAATTAAAACCTATAAAAAATTATAATTCCTATTTACTTGTTGAAAGTTGTTTATTTACCGCTTTAGAAAGCGTTGAAAATTATGAGGAATTAACTACTAAAATATCATTTAGTGATGCTACTAAAATGGTTTTACAAAAACTTGCTATAGATGAAAATGGTAGAACATATGTCCCTGTAGGATATTGGGTATCTACTGGTAATAAGAATATTTATAAATCAAAAATATATAAATGCGATTTTACTTATGATACATATGAGGCCGCATATGGGCTAACAGATGAAAATCAATACTTAGATATTACAGCTACTACCTTAAAAGAGTGGATTGATAAAGGTTGGTGTAAATATGATGAAAAAGTTGGTCCATCATCTTTTGAAATTTTAGATGAAGAAAAGTGTCCAATTCAAAGTATTGTAAGACAAGAATTCGGACCTACAGGTAAATTGTTAACGGTTTATGCTACAGGATATAAGTATTTTAATTTAGGATATCAAAAAATGCCAAAATTCTTATTAGGAACTGATGCGGCAGGACATGATATTTTCAAAAAAGCTTTTAAAGGCCTTAGAACCTCATTAATACTTGGTATTTGTACAGCAGCTTTCTGTTTTGCATTTGGTCTTTGTTGGGGTGCGATTTCTGGTTACTTTGGTGGTAATGTTGACTTATTCATGGAACGTTTCTGTGATATTTTATCAGGTGTTCCTTGGATTGTTGTTATGACCTTATGTATTCTTCATTTAGGTAATAATTTCTTTACTTTCTTCCTTGCTTTATGTTTGACAGGCTGGATGGGTATTGCGGGAAGAACAAGAACGCAATTCTATCGTTTCAAAGGACGTGAATATGTACTTGCTTCAAGAACCCTTGGTTCATCTGATATTAGATTAATTTTCAAGCATATTTTACCAAATTCACTTGGAACGATTATTACCTCAAGTGTTTTAATGATACCTAGCGTTATCTTCTCAGAAGCAACGCTTGCTTATTTAAATTTAGGATTACAAGGTTCACAATCATTTGGTGTAATGCTATCAGATAACCAAAAATATTTGGAGGCTTATCCTAATTTAATTCTTTTCCCTGCTAGTATTATTTCTTTGATAATGATATCATTTAATTTATTTGGTAATGGTTTAAGAGATGCCTTAAATCCATCATTGAAAGGAAGTGACTAGAATGAATGAAAAAGTTTTAAGTGTAAATAATTTAGTAATTAGTTTTAAAACTGATAATGGTCTAGTTAGAGCTGTACGTGATGTTTCCTTTGAATTAAATAAAGGTGAGACCCTTTGTATTGTTGGTGAATCAGGCTCTGGTAAATCAGTTACTTCCAAAGCGATAATGGGTATTCTTGCGAAAAATGCAATCATTGAAAATGGCTCAATTATTTATGATGGTGAAAATTTATTAGAAGTTTCAGAAGAAGAGTTTTACAAAATACGTGGTCATAAAATTGGCATGATTTTCCAAGATCCATTATCATCGTTAAATCCGATTGTAAAAATAGGCAAACAAATTACTGAGGCTATGCTTATTAACTCGGATAAATTAAAATTAATGTATGAAGACTTAATTTCTAAAGATTTAATTGCCTATAAAAATGTTATTGCTAAAAGAAACATTGAAATTAACAATGCTAAAAAACAATTTGATCTTTTTGCAAGTAAAGCTAAAGACAAAACTTTATCAAAAGAAGCAAAAGATAAATTATTAGTAGAAATAAAAGCTAAAAAGCAAGAATTAAATCAAGTTATTTTGGAACTTAAAAAAGAATGTCAAGAAAAGATAAAACCTTTAAAAGAACAATTAGATATTACTAAAAAAGAGGCTAAACTTAAGGTTAAAGCTTATAAAAGGGATATCATTGCTAAAAAAAATAATGACATTGCGCCATTAAAAGCTAAATTAAAACTAGCAAATGGCAAAGAAAAACAAGCTATAAAAAAAGAAATGGCTCAAATTAAACTTGAAACAACTAATAAGTTAAAAATAACTAAAGCAGAGGCTAAACGTCGTGCTATTGCTATTATGAAAGAAGTTGGAATTCCTGAACCTGAAAGAAGATTCAAACAATTTCCTTTTGAATTTTCAGGTGGTATGCGTCAAAGAATAGTAATAGCCATTGCTTTAACGGCTAATCCTGAAATTTTAATATGTGATGAACCAACTACTGCTCTTGATGTAACAATTCAAGCCCAAATTTTAGAATTAATAAATCGTATTAAAGAAGAAAGACACTTATCGTGTATCTTTATTACGCACGATTTAGGTGTTGTTGCTAACATGGCTGATCGGATTGCTGTAATGTATGCAGGTAAAATTGTAGAATATGGCACAGCTGAAGAGGTTTTCTTTGATCCACGTCATCCATATACATGGGCTTTACTATCAAGCATTCCTGATGTTGATAGCAAAGAAAAACTAGATGCTATTCCTGGAACACCACCTAATATGATATATCCACCTAAAGGTGATGCTTTTGCTGAAAGAAGTAAATATGCAATGAAAATAGACTTTATGATGGAACCACCATTCTTTAAAATCACGGATACTCACTACGCAGCTACATGGCTACTTGATAGTAGAGCCCCAAAAGTAGAAATGCCAAAAATTGTTTCCGAAAGAATAAGACTTTCTCTTAAGGGGGAAAATGATCATGAATAATGATAATTTTGAAAACGAATTACAAGATAATATGATTAAAAATGAAAATGATCCACTTATGGAAGATGATTTTGAAGATCAAATTGGTAGCAATATCGATTTAGATGGTAATGCTTTTAACAAAAAGTATGGTATCAATCCACGGGTAAAACAAAAACCAGAATTAAGAGATCAAAAAATATTACTATCAGTAAGACATTTAAAACAGTTTTTCTTTTATGGCCATGGTCCTAAAAGAGCTAAATTAAAAGCCGTATCCAATATTTCTTTTGATCTTTATGAAGGTGAATGTTTAGGTATTGTTGGTGAATCAGGTTGTGGCAAAACAACAACAGGTCGTTCGATTATTAGATTGTATGATATTACTTCCGGTTCAATATATTATAGAGGCGTAAGAATATCAGCCGGCTCTAGATGGAACAGAAAAGAAATTAAGTGGACTAAGATTCGTTGTAAAGAAAAGTGTAAAAGTTTAAAAGAACAAAGAAGTAAAGATATTGCTTCTTTAGATAAAAATGATCCTAGTTATGCTAGTGCTTTAGAGTCAATCAATAGCAACTATAACGATGAAATTAAAAACATCAAAAATAATGCTTCACAAATCGTTTATGAACAAAAAGAAAAAATTAAACAAATCAAATTTGATAATGCTCATATAAGTAGAAAACTTTTAAATGAAATTCAAATGATTTTCCAAGATCCAATAGATTCTTTAGATCCAAGAATGACCGTAGAAGATATTATTCAAGAAGGTTTACAAATTCAAAAATTTAAAAACAAAACTGAAAATCATCAAAAAGTTGTTGAAATGTTAGAAAAAGTAGGATTGGTTGGTGAACATGCTACTAGATATCCTCATGAATTCTCAGGCGGGCAACGTCAAAGAATTGGTATTGCTAGATCACTTATTATGAATCCTAAATTATTAATATGTGATGAACCAATCAGTGCACTTGATGTTTCAATTAGAGCGCAAATTATTAACCTACTTAATGAATTAAAACAAGAATTAGGTCTTTCAATAATTTTTATTGCTCATGATTTATCGGTAGTAAAATATTTTTGTGACCGTATAGTTGTTATGTATTATGGTAAAGTAGTTGAAATGGCAGATAGTGATGAATTATTTAAAAACCCTACTCATCCATATACAAAAGCTTTATTATCAGCTATTCCTAAACCTAATCCGCGAACTGAAAAAACACGCATTAGAACCATTTATAATCCTGCTATGCATGATTATACAACTGATAAGCCTGAGCTTAGAGAATTAAAACCAGGTCATATGGTTTATTGTAACAAACAAGAACTTGAAGAATATAAAAAACAATTAAAGGATTAATATGCTAACATTAAAAAAAATCTTTTTTCATTCCCCCTTTAGATATTTAATTGCTTTAGCTATTGCTACTAGTATAACCTTAATATATTTATTTACTAGAGGTTTTAAAATCTTATTTTATTACCTAGATGCTTTTAGTATTGCGGGGGCCGTTACTTTTCTTATTGGTTGTTTAAGTTTAGTAACTTTTCTTGGTGGTTTTGATACATTTGGTTATGGCTTTTCTAGTATGCGTAGAGGCGCAAACAGAAAATATGAAGATTTATATGATTATCAAACCAAAAAAAGAGAATTGAGAAAAACTAAAAAATGGACGTTTGTTCCATATATGGTAGTCGGAATAATATTTTTATTAGTAGCACTAATTATTTCATTTTTCCTATAAAAATATCGTAAAAACTTAAAAAAAACTATTGAAAAAAAGATAAAAATATGGTATAATCATACCTGAGGTGACAATCGTGATACAAATATACACTACTCCAAGTTGTGCATCATGTCGTAAAGCAAAAAAATGGTTTGATCAATATAAAATTCCATATTCCGAAAAAAATATATTTAGTATTAAATTAAGCCAAGATGATATTTTTAAGATGTTAGCAAATAGTGAAAATGGTTTTGAAGATATCATTTCAACTAGATCAAAAATATTCAAAGAAAAAAGATTGGATCCTGATAATATGAGTGTTAAAGAGTTAGTTGAGTTTATTATTGAATATCCTAGTGTATTAAAGCGCCCTATTATCATTAATGAAAATGAACTTCAAGTAGGGTATAACAATGAAGATATTACTATCTTCTTACCTAGAGAATTAAGAAATATAGAAGCATTTAGTGGTTTTGATAACGATGATGCAATTGGCATAAAATGTTCCAAAAACAAATAAAAATAAGGAGCGTATATTCAAAGAATCATCCTAAAAGAATGGGAATTCAATTTGAAC